>JAKBAA010000082.1 GCA_021809425.1 Actinomycetes bacterium
GGCCGGCCGGGGCTCGGGGGCGGGGCTCGGGGGCGGCAGAGCCTCAGGCGGGCGCCGCCGCCGGCGCCTCGGCGGGCACGAGCGCCCCGAGCAGCTGGACGAGCGTCCCGGGCAGCCCGGCGCCCGCTCGCAGCGGCACGACGAGCTGCTCGGCGTCCTCCTTCAGGATGGCCCGCGGCGCAAGGCGGGTGAGCCGTACCCGGGCCGAGGCGCGCAGGCGGAGCGGCCCGATCCGTGCCACCACCTCGCCCGGCCGGCTCGTGCCGCCGTCACCGATCCGGTGGGCGACCGCCGTCACCTCGCGCACCCCGGCCCGCACGCAGGCGGCCCGCAGCCGGGCGATCTCGAGGAGCGCCGCCGCCACCGGGGGCGGCGGCCCGTACCGGTCGGCCCACTCGGCGGCGATGTCGTCCACCTCGGCCTCCTCCCGCACGGCCGCCAGCCGCCGGTAGGCCTCGAGGCGGAGGTCCTCACGCTCGACGTAGCCCGGCGGCAGGTGCGCCTCGACGGGCAGGTCGAGCTTGATCTCGGCCGGCTCCGGCACCGGCTCGCCCTTCAGCTCGGCGACCGCCTCGGCCACCATCCGCACGTACAGGTCGTAGCCGACCGCCGCGATGTGGCCGGACTGGTCGTTGCCGAGCAGGTTGCCCGCCCCCCGGATCTCGAGGTCACGCATGGCGATCTTGAACCCCGACCCGAGCTCGGTGTGCTCCCCGATCGTCCGCAGCCGCTCGTAGGCCTGCTCGGACAGCACCCGGTCGCGGGGGTGGAACAGGTAGGCGTACGCCCGCGCCCCCGCCCGCCCGACCCGCCCGCGCAGCTGGTGAAGCTGGCCCAGCCCGAGCAGGTCGGCACGGTCGACGACGAGCGTGTTGACCGTCGGCATGTCGATCCCCGACTCGACGATCGTCGTGCACACGAGCACGTCGTAGCGCCGCTCGGCGAAGTCCAGCACGACCTGCTCCAGGCTCCCCTCGTCCATCTGGCCGTGGGCGATCGCCACGCGTGCCTCCGGCACCAGGCCGCGCAGCCCGGCCGCCACCCGCTCGATGTCGTGCACCCGGTTGTGCACGAAGAACACCTGGCCCTCCCGCAACAGCTCCCGCCGGATCGCCTCGGCGATCGCCCGCTCGTCCTCCTCGCCGACGTAGGTCAGGATCGGCTGGCGGGCCGCCGGCGGGGTGTCGATGATCGACAGGTCGCGGATCCCGGTGAGGCCCATCTCGAGGGTGCGCGGGATCGGGCTCGCCGTGAGCGTCAGCACGTCCACCCCCACGCTCAGCTGCTTGACCGCCTCCTTGTGGCCCACCCCGAACCGCTGCTCCTCGTCGACCACCAGCAGGCCCAGCTCCTTGAACCGCACGTCGCCGGCCAGCAGGCGGTGGGTGCCGACGACCACGTCGACCGACCCGTCCGCCAGCCCGTCCACCACCGCCTTCGCCTCCTTCGGGGTGAGGAAGCGCGACAGCACCTCCACGCGCACCGGGTACGGGGCGAACCGCTCGGCGAAGGTCTGGTGGTGCTGCTGGGCCAGCAGGGTCGTCGGCACCAGCACCACGGCCTGCTTGCCGTCCTGCACCGCCTTGAACACCGCCCGGACCGCCACCTCGGTCTTGCCGAAGCCGACGTCCCCGCACACCAGCCGGTCCATCGGCACCGGCCGCTCCATGTCGGCCTTCACCTCGTCGATCGCCCGCAGCTGGTCGGTCGTCTCCGGGTACGGGAACGCCTGCTCCACCTCGGCCTGCCACGGGCTGTCCGGACCGAAGGCGTGCCCGGGGGAGGCCAGACGGCGCTGGTACAGCACCACCAGCTCCTGGGCCACGGCGTGCACCGCCTGGCGCACCCTGGCCCGCTGGCGCTGCCACTCGCCGCCGTTCAGCCGGCTCAGGCTCGGCTGCTCGCCGCCCGAGTACGGCGTGATGGCGTCGATCTGGTCCGACGGCACGTACAGCTTGTCGTCGCCCCGGTACTCGAGCAGCAGGTAGTCCCGGGGCGCCCCCCCGATCGTCCGGGTGACCATGCCGGCGTAGCGCGCCACCCCGTGCACGTGGTGCACCACGTAGCTCCCCGGCGCCAGGTCGTCGAAGAAGCCCTCCACCGGGCGCGCCCGGGCGCGCGGCACCCGGTGCGGCCGCCGCCGCCCGGTGGCGTCGGCCTCGGCCAGCACGGCCAGTCGGGCCCCTTCGAGGACGACCCCCCGGTCGAGCGCGGCGCGCACCACGTGCGCCCCAGGACGACCCAGCCGCTCGGCGAAGCCGGCCGGGTCGGCCGCCTCGTCGAGCTCGAACAGCTGGTCGACGGCGATCCCCTCGCCCTCCAGCACCTCGGCCAGCCGGAGGGCGCTCGGGCGCGCCTCGGCGGCGATCGCCACCGTGCACCCCGCCGCCACCAGCCCGGCCACCCGCTGGGCGAGCGCCGCCGGGTCGCCCAGCACGTTCGGCCAGCCCGTCGCCGACACCGCCGGCGTCGACGGGCCCTCCGGGCTCGCCAGCAGCGAGGTCACCCGCGCCGGCGTCTCGGCGAGCAGCCGGTCGAACCCAAGGTGCAGCCGCGGGAAGTCGTCGCCCCGGGCGTCCCACGTCGCCGCCAGCGCCTCGGCGAGGGAGGCTTCCTCCTCGACCAGCTCGTGGGCCCGGTCCCGCATCCGCCGCGGCTCGACCAGCACCACCCGGTCGTCCCGCCCGAGCAGGTCGGCGAACAGCAGCTCCCCCTCGGCCAGCCACGGCAGGAGCGACTCGATCCCCTCGAAGGTCTCCCCCGCCGCGATCCGCTCGAGCTGGCCGGCCGCGAACCCGGCCCCGGCGGCGCGCGCCGCTGCCCGCGCCCGGGTCGTCTCGTCGAGCGGCACCTCCCGGCAGCCGAACAGCTCCACCACCTCGAGGTCCGCCTGCGACCGCTGGTCGGCCACGTCGAACGCCGTCAGCCGGTCCACCTCGTCGCCGAAGCAGTCGATCCGCACCCCGGTGTCGCCCGTCGAGGGGAACACGTCGACGATCCCGCCCCGCACCGCCACCTCGCCGCGGTGCTCCACCTGGTACTCGCGCCGGTACCCGGCGAGCACCAGCCGCTCGACCACCGCCTCCGGGTCGAGCCGGTCGCCCGGCCGCACCACCAGCGGGGCCGCCGTCGCCGGCGTCGCCAGCAGCCGCTGCAGCAGCGCCTTCACCGGTGCCACCACGACCGGCGCCGGCTGCCGGCCGGCCACCGCCTCGCCGACGTGCCACAGCACGCGCAGCCGCTGCCCGCTCGTGTCGACCGCCGGCGAGATCCGCTCGAACGGCAGCGTGTCCCACGCCGGCAGCTCGAGCACCGAGCCGGGCGGCAGGAAGGCGGCCAGGTCGTGGGCCAGGTGCTCCGCCTCGGCCGCCGTCGGGGTAGCGACGAGCAGCACCCCCGGGCCACCGGTCGCCGCCGCCAGCACCAGGGCGCGCGCCGCCTCCGGCACGGCCACCACCGGCTCGTCGAGGCGCGCCAGCTCGCCGAGGCGCGCCCGGGCGAGAGCGCCGAGCGGGGCCAGGCTCACCGGCCGTTCACCTCGTTCATCGCCTGGTCCACCCCGCGCTCGAGCACCGCCAGCACGGCGTCGGCAGCCACCTCGACGGCGACCTCCAGCTCCTTTGCCTCCGCCGCCGACGGTCGGCGCAGCACGAAGTCGGCTCCCGCCATCCGGCCCGGTGGCCGCCCGATGCCGATCCGGACCCGGGCGAACCCGAGCGAGCCCAGCTGGGCTTCCAGCGAGCGCAGCCCGTTGTGGCCGGCCGTCCCCCCGCCGCGCTTCACCCGCACCACCCCGACCGGCAGGTCGAGCTCGTCGTGCACCACCACCAGCCGCTCGAGCTCCTCGATCGAGCACCGGCGCACGAGCGCCCGGGCGGCGACCCCGCTCTCGTTCATGTACGTCTCCGGCACGGCCAGCGCCAGCCGGCGCTCGCCCACCGCGCCCTCGGCCAGGCGCGCGCTCGTCCCCTTCTCCGCCCGCAGCGCCATGCCGAGCCTCGCCGCCAGCACCTCGACGGCGTCACGCCCGACGTTGTGCCGCGTCCCCTCGTACTCCCGCCCCGGGTTGCCCAGGCCGACGGCCAGCAAGCTCGCCGCCGACCCCGTCCGCTCGCGCCCGCCGAGGGCGCGCCGGAGCGCCGTCAGGACCCGGCGGCCGGCTCGCCCCCCGGCTCGCCCGCCGCTCCGCCTTCGGCCTCCTCGGACGCCTGGGCCGCCGCCGTGCCCCGCTGGGCGACCGTGACGACGACCGGCAGGTCGGGGTCGACCTCGGTCTCCACCCCGGCCGGCAGCGCCACGTCGCCGACCCGGATCGTCGTGCCGATCTCGAGCCCGGACAGGTCCACCTCGATCACGTCCGGCAGGTCGGCCGGGCGCGCCTTCACCGACAGGCTCGTCAGCTCCTGCTCCACCGCCCCGCCGGCCCGGCTCACCGCCGTCGCCTCACCGACCAGGTGCACCGGCACGTCCGCCGACACCACCTCGTCGCGCCCCACCACCTGGAAGTCCACGTGGGACACCGTCCGGCGCACCGGGTGGCGCTGGAGGCTGCGCGGGATCGCCAGGTGACGCGCCCCGCCCACCTCCAGCTGGAACAGGGCGTGCTCGCCCGCCGACGACGACAGCCCGGCGCGCAGCGCCCGGGCGTCGATGCTCAGCGCCACCGGGTCGGTGCCGTGCCCGTAGAGCACGCCCGGCACCCGGCCCGCGGCCCGCAGCCGGCGGCTCGCCGCGCTGCCCTGCTCGCGCTCGTCCCGGACCTCGGCGACGAGGGGGATCTCTGCCATGCTGACGCGCTCCTTCGAAGTGCGGTTGGGCCGGGGCGGCGCCGAGCGGTCCCGCCGGCGCGCCAGCTCGCCAGTCTAGGACAGGTTCTGGCCCCCGAAGATCCGCGACACCGACGAGTCCTCGAACACGGCGTCGATGGCCGCCGCGATCACCTCGGCGATCGACAGCACCTCCAGCTTGTCGATCCGCCGCTCCGCCGGCAGCGGCAGCGTGTTCGTCACCACCACCCGGCTGATCGGGGCCGCCTCGAGTCGCTTGCTCGCCGGGTCGGACAGCAGGGCGTGGGTGCACATCGCCCACACGTCCGACGCCCCCTCCTCGACCAGCCGCTCGGCCGCCGCGCACATGGTGCCGGCCGTGTCGATCATGTCGTCGATCACCACGCACCGCCGCCCGGCGACCGACCCGATCACCTCGAGCGCCTCCACCACGTTGGCGCTCCCCGGGGGGCGCCGCTTGTGGACGAAGGCCAGGTCGGCCCCGAGCTGCTGGCTGAACCGCTCGGCCACCTTCACCCGCCCGGCATCGGGCGACACGACCACCACGTCGCTTCCGGCCTCACGCCGCAGGTACTCGACGAGCACCGGGCTCGCCGTCAGGTGGTCCACCGGGAAGTCGAAGAACCCCTGGATCTGCCCCGAGTGCAGGTCGACGCTCACCACCCGGGTCGCCCCCGCCGTGCTCAAGAGGTCGGCCACCAGCTTGGCCGTGATCGGCTCCCGGCCGCTCGCCTTGCGGTCCTGGCGCGAGTAGCCGTAGTACGGGCAGACCACCGTGATCCGCTTCGCCGACGCCCGCTTGGCGGCGTCGATCATGATGAGCTGCTCCATCAGCGAGTCGTTCACCGGGCGCGTGTGGGTCTGGATGATGAACAGGTCCGCCCCCCGGATCGACTCCTCGTAGCGGGCATGGATCTCGCCGTCGGCGAACTCACGCAGGTGGGCTCCCACCAGCGACACGTCGAGACGCCGGGCCACCTCGCCGGCGAGCTCGGGGTGGGACCGCCCGCTCACGAGGACGAGACGCCGCCTCGACACGAGGTCCATGCGCCCCCGATCGTCCCCGTCGTCCGCCATCGTGCTCCCTCCTGCCCGCCGTCGCGCCCGAGGGCGCCGTGGCCGTCCGGTCTAGTCGGCGTCGCCGCCCGGCGCCGAGACGAACAATGGCCCCGTCCTCGTCCCCGCCGCCAGCCGGCTCCCGGGGGACAGCACGGCGAACGGGCCCACGACGGCGTCCTCCCCGACGATCGACGCCGTCGCCACCACCTGCTCGAGGCGTGCCCCGGCACCCACCTCGCAGTCGACAAGGCGCGACGACGGCCCGACGACGGCCCCCCGACCGACCGTGGTCGCCCCTTCCAGCATCGTCCCGGGCAGCAGCGTCACGTCCTCGTCGAGCACCACCTGGGCGTCCACGTAGGTCTGTCCCGGGTCGGTCATCGTCACCCCCCGCCGCATCCACCGCTCGTTGATCCGACCCCGAAGCTCCGCCTCCGCCGCCGCCAGCTGGGCCCGGTCGTTCACCCCGGCCGCCTCCCCCCCGTCGGGCGCCTCGACCGCCGCCACCGGGTAGCCGGCCTCGTGCAGCACGGCCACCGCGTCGGTCAGGTAGTACTCGCCCTGGGCGTTGTCCGGCGACACCCGCCGCAGCGCCGGCGCCAGCACCGCGTGGCGGAAGCAGTAGATCGACGTCCCCACCTCGTCGATCGCCCGTTCCTCCGCCGTGGCGTCGGCGTGCTCGACGATGCGCGCCACGTCCCCCCCCTTGGCCCGCACGATCCGCCCGTAGCCGGTCGGGTCGGCAAGGCGCGCCGTCAGCAGCGTCGCCGCCGCGTCCGACGACCGGTGCGCCCGGACGAGCGCCGCCAGCGTCGACGGGCGCACCAGCGGGGCGTCGCCGGGCAGCACGACGAGGTCCCCGTCCTCCCCCCCGGCCGCGTACGCCTCCGGCAGCGCCGTCAGCGCCACCGCCACGGCGTCGCCCGTGCCGAGCGGCCGGGTCTGCTCGACGAACTCGAGCCGCAGCTCCGGGGGCGCCTCGGCCTGCAGCGTCTTCGTCACCTCGCTCGAGCGGTAGCCGACCACCACCACCACGCGGTCGATCGGCAGCTCGGTCAGGGCGTCCAGCACGTGCAGGACCATCGGACGACCGCACAGGCGGTGCAGCGGCTTCGGCAGCGGCGAGCGCATCCTCGTGCCCTCACCGGCCGCCAGCACGATCGCGTCGAGCGGGCGGTGGCGCATGGACCCATTGTCGCGGACGCAGCCCCGCCGCCGTGCGACCACCTCGCTAGGGTGCCCCCATGGACCGACCGCGCCTCGCCTCCCTCGTCGAGGGCTACGTCGAGCAGGCCGCCGTGCCCGAGCTCACCCGCTACGGCACCATCCCCTGCCTGTCACCCAGCTTCGACCCCGACTGGCGGGCCCACGGTCACCTCGACCAGGCCGCCGAGCTCGTCCGGGCCTTCGCCGCCCACCGCCCCCTTCGTGAGGTGCGCGCCGACGTGCTCGCCGCCCCGGGGCGCACCCCCGTCGTCCTCGTCGACGTCCCCGCCACCGATCCGGCCCGGGACGGCGAGACCACCCTCGTCTACGGCCACCTCGACAAGCAGCCCCCTCTCGGCACCTGGCGGACCGGGCTCGACCCGTTCCGGCCGGTCCGCCACGGCGACCGCCTGTACGGCCGCGGCCTCGCCGACGACGGCTACGCCGCCTTCGCCGCCCTCGGGGCCCTCGAGTCCCTCGAGTCCCTCGGCGAGGGGCACGGCCGCGTCGTCGTCCTCATCGAGGCGAGCGAGGAGAGCGGCAGCCCCGACCTCGAGCCCTCCCTCGACCTCGTCGCCGACCGCCTCGGCCGGCCCGCCCTCGTCGTCTGCCTCGACTCGGGCGGCCCGACCTACGACCGGCTCTGGCTGACCAGCTCGCTCCGCGGCAACCTCGTCGTCACCCTCACCGTCGAGGTGCTCACCGAGGGCGTCCACAGCGGCCACGCCGGCGGCATCGTCTCCGACTCCTTCCGCCTCGCCCGCCACCTCCTCGACCGCGTCGAGGACCCCGCCACCGGCCGAGTCCGCCTCCCCGAGCTCCACGTCCAGGTTCCGCCGCACCGCCGCCAGGAGATCGCCGCCGTCGCCGCCGAGCTCGGCCCCGTCGCCGCCGGCGCCTTCCCGACGGTCCCCGGCCTGCGCCTCGCCAGCCCCGACCCGGCCGACCGCATCGAGCTCGCCACCTGGCACCCCTCCCTCACCGTGATCGGCGCCGACGGCCTCCCGGCGGTCGCCGACGGCGGCAACGTGCTGCGGCCCGCCACCTCCCTCAAGTGCTCCCTCCGCCTGCCACCCACCTGTGACGCCGCCGCCGCCCTCGCCGCGCTCGAGGAGGCCCTCACCGCCGACCCCCCCGACGGCGCCACCGTCCGCCTGCACGCCGACGCCCCCGCCCAGGGCTGGGACGCCCCGGCCCTGTCGCCGGCGCTCTCCGCCCGCGTCGAGGCAGCCTCGATCGCCCACTTCGGCGCCCCCGCCCGCGTCCTCGGCCTCGGTGGCTCGATCCCGTTCCTCGCCGCCCTCGGCACCCGCTATCCGTCCGCCCAGCTGCTCGCCACCGGCGTCCTCGGGCCGGGCAGCAACGCCCACGGCCCGAACGAGGTCCTCGAGCTCGGGGCCCTGAAGTCCCTCACCGCCTGCCTCGCCGAGCTCCTCGCCGCCACACCTTCTTAGCGCCGCTAACCGCACCGGCCGGTCTGCTACGCTGCGCGCGATGACGTCGGGGACCCCGACCGCGGCCACCGATCGGGCCGGCTCGCCGGCACGGCAGCCGCCGTCGACGTCGCCGCCTCCGCCCGCCAGGAAGCCGGGCACCCGGCCGGCCGGGGCCGAGCCGCCCGTCGTCGACGAGCAGCTGGCGAGCACCCTCCGCATGGCCGTGATGCGCCTCAGCCGGCGGCTCCGCTCGGCACAGGCCGACGAGTCGCTCACCTTGAGCCAGCTCTCGGCGCTTTCCAGCCTCGACCGGCACGGCCCGTGCTCGCCGACGGTCCTCGCCGAGCTCGAGCACGTCCAGCCGCCGTCCATGACCCGCGTGCTCGCCGGGCTCGAGGTGCTCGGGCTCACCCGCCGGGCCCCTCACGAGACCGACCGGCGCCAGGCCGTCATCGACCTGAGCGATGCCGGCCGGGCCCTCCTCGAGGAGACGCGCCGGCAGCGTCACGCCTGGCTGCGCCGCTGCCTCGACGAGCTGTCCGACGACGACCGCGCCGCCCTGCGCGCCGCCCTCCCCGTCATCGAGCGCCTCGGCGAGGCCTGAGCGCCCCGGCCCTCCGGTCAGCGGCGGGCTGCCGCCTCGACGGCACCGGCCACGGCGGGCACGACGGCCGGGTTGAACACGGTGGGCACGATGTAGGCGGGCGACAGCTCCTCCTCGGCGACCACGGCGGCGAGCGCCCGGCCGGCGGCCAGCTCCATGTCCTCGGTGATCTCCCGGGCGCCGGCGTTGAGGAGCCCCCGGAACACCCCCGGGAACACGAGGACGTTGTTGATCTGGTTCGGCTCGTCGCTCCGGCCGGTGGCGACGATGGCGGCGTGGCGCCGGGCGAGCACCGGGTCGACCTCCGGGTCGGGGTTGGCGAGGGCGAACACGATGGCGTCGGGACCGAGCCGGCGCAGCTGCGCCTCGCTCACGAGGTCGGGGCCGGACACCCCGATGAACACGTCCGCACCGTCCATGGCCTCGTCGAGACCGCCCCGACGGCCCTCCCGGTTGGTGGCCCGCGCCACCATCGCCCGGTCCTCGTCCAGCCCGGCCATGTCCGGCACGAGGATGCCCGGGCGGTCGACCGCCACCACGTCGCCGATGCCGGCCGCCAGCAGCAGCCGCGTGATCGCCACCCCGGCGGCGCCGACGCCGAGGACGACGGCGCGCACGTCGCCCATCGCCTTGCCGACCACCCGCAAGGCGTTCGTGAGGGCCGCCAGCACCACGACGGCCGTCCCGTGCTGGTCGTCGTGGAACACCGGGATGTCGAGCGCCTGGCGCAGCCGCCGCTCGATCTCGAAGCAGCGGGGGGCGGCGATGTCCTCCAGGTTGATCCCGCCGTACACCGGGGCCAGGCACTCGACGATCCGGACGATCTCGTCGGGGTCCTGGGTGTCGAGGCACACCGGCCAGGCGTCGACGTCGGCGAAGCGCTTGAAGAGGGCGGCCTTCCCCTCCATCACCGGCAGGGCGGCGTGCGGACCGATGTTGCCGAGCCCGAGCACCGCCGAGCCGTCGGTGACGACCGCCACGGTGTTGCGCCGGATCGTCAGGTTGCGCGCCGAGGCCTTGTCGGCGGCGATCGCCCGGCACACCCGGGCCACGCCCGGGGTGTAGGCCATGGACAGGTCGTCGCGGGTCTTGAGCGGCACCTTCGGCGCCACGGCAAGGATCCCGCCGAGGTGCAAGAGCAGGGTCCGGTCGCTCACGGCGCGCACCCGCACGCCCTCGATCCCGTCCACCAGCTTGCGCAGGTGCTCGGCGTGCGCCTCCCCGGTGGCGTTGAAGGTGCAGTCGACCACCAGGCCGTCGCCGCGCGACTCGACCACGTCGAGGGCGATCACCGCCGCCCCGGCGTCACCGAGCGCCGTCGTCACCCGCCCGACCCCCCGATGGTCGCCCAGGTCCAGGCGCATCGTCACCGAGAACGAGGCGCTCGGCGTCGTCGTCATCGCCGGTGCAGCTCCCCGGTGAGCGCCGGCGGAGCGGCCTCCAGCCGCTCGAGGATCGCCTGGGCCAGCGCGTACGCCGAGGTGGCGTCGAGCTCGACCGCCACCCGCGCCGAGGCGCCTCGGGCGCGGTTCAGGAAGTCGAGGTTGAGCGTGTGCTCGGCCATCGCCGCCACCGGGTGGTCGAAGTAGACCGTCGCCTCGGTGACCGGGAACCAGCCGTCCGCCCCCTTCCCGGCGCCCTCGACGGCGACATGGGAGGTCTCGTAGGTGCACATCACCGCCGCCCTAGCCGAGGTGCTCGCCGAAGAAGGCGAGCACCCGGCGCCAGCCGTCGACCGCCGCCTCGACCCGGTAGGCCGGCCGGTCGACCGAGAAGAAGGCGTGGCCCGCCCCCTCGTAGGTGTGGAGCTCGTGCGCCTTGCCGAGCCGGGTCAGCTCGGCACCGAGCCTGGCCGTCTCCGCCGGTGCCGGGAACTGGTCATCCGCCCCGAACAGCCCGAGCAGCGGGCACGACAGGTCACCGGCCCGCTCGAGCAGCGGGGTCATGCGCAGGCCGCGCTCCGGCGGGGGCGCCTCGACGACGAACGCCCCGTAGCAGTCGACGGCGGCGTCGAGCGGCAGGCTGCAGGCAGCCAGGAACGACTGGCGCCCGCCCGAGCAGTAGCCGATGGTCCCCACCTTGCCGCTCGCCGACGGCAGCGCCGTCAGGTGGGCGATCGCCCCGGCGACGTCCCCGACGAGCCGGTCGTCGGGCACGCCTCCCGCCGCCCGCGCCGCCGCCGCAGCGTCGTCCGGGCTCGCCCCGGGCGCCTCCCGGACGTGCAGGTTCGGGCACAGCGCCAGGAAGCCCGCCGCCGCCAGCCGCCGCACGTGCTCCTTCGACTCCCGGTCGTACCCCGGCATGTGATGGATGACCACCACCGCGCCGTACGGGCCGCCGCCGAGCGGCTGGCCGAGATAGCCCTCGATCTCGTCGCCGCCGTGGCCCGCGAACTTCACCGTCTCGGCCCGCATCGCCTCGTCCATCGCCCTCATCGCTCCCGCCTCGCTCGCCGTCCACGCTGCCACGCCCGCCGTCGCCCTGCCGGCTGCCGCCACACGGCCCCGGCCGCACGACCGCGGGCACACGACCGCGGGCACACGACCGCAGCCACCCGGCCGCACCCAGGCGACCGGCGGGCGAACCGTGAGGACCATGTTGTCCCAGGGGCGGGCGCTCCACCAATGACCGCCGGTAGCGTCGCAGCGATGCCGCTGCCTGCCCGCCCCCCGATCGCCCTGTCGGTGCTCGACCTCGCCCCGGTCGTGTCCGGCTCGACGCCGGCCGAGGCGCTGCGCCGCTCGCTCGACGTCGCCGTGCTCGCCGAGCAGCTCGGCTACCACCGCTACTGGGTCGCCGAGCACCACAACTTCGTCGGCGTCGCCAGCTCGGCACCGGCCGTGCTCCTGGCCCACGCCGCCAGCCGCACCTCGACGATCCGGGTGGGCTCGGGCGGGGTGATGCTGCCCAACCACGCCCCGCTCGCCATCGCCGAGCAGTTCGGCATGCTCGAGGCCCTCCACCCCGGCCGGGTCGACCTCGGCCTCGGGCGGGCGCCCGGCACCGACCACCTGACCGCCGGGGCGCTGCGCCGCCAGGCGCGCGGCTCCCACGCCGACGAGTTCCCCTCCCAGCTCGCCGAGCTCCTCGCCTTCTTCGACGGCACCTTCCCCGACGGCCATCCCTACGCCGCCATCACCGCCGTGCCGGCACGCGGCTACCGGCCGGCCGTCTGGCTCCTCGGCTCGAGCCAGTTCGGCGCCGTGCTGGCCGGCACCATGGGCCTGCCGTACTGCTTCGCCCACCACTTCTCCCCGGCCGAGACCGACGCCGCCGTCGCCGCCTACCGGTCCAGCTTCCGGCCCTCCCCGACGCTCGACGAGCCCCACCTGATGGTGGGAGCGGCCGTGCTCTGCGCCCCGAGCGACGACGAGGCCCGGTTCCTCGCCGGCCCGTCCCGGCTGAACACCCTGCGCATCCGCACCGGGCGGCGCGGCGTGCTCGAGACGCCCGAGGAGGCGGCCGCCTACCCGTGGACCCCCGCCGAGCGGCTGGCCGTCGCCGAGCTCACCGCCGGCCACGTCGTCGGCTCGCCGGCGACGGTGCGGGACGGGCTCCTCGCCCTCGTCCAGCGGACCGGGGCCGACGAGCTCATCGTCACGACGAGCGCCCACGCCCACGACGACCGCCGGCGCTCGTTCGCCCTGCTCGCCGAGGCCATGGACCTCGTCCCTGCCGGCTCGCCCGAGCCCAGCCCGGCGGCGATCGCCGGAGCCGGTGCCGCGGGGGCCGGGCGGGCCTGAGCCTCAGGCGCTCGTGCCGCCCGCCGCCACGCCGCCGTCGCTCGCCCGGCCGGCCCGCTCGCCGTCACGGCGTCCCACCGGCTCGTCGGCCCGGCGCATCCGGTGCCGGCCAGCGTGGCCGGCCGGACGGGCGCAGCGCCAGTAGCCGCCCGGGCGGCGCCAGTCCGCTGCGCAGCGTGCGCCCGACCCGGACCAGGCGTCGCTACCGCGCGCGAGGTCGGCGAGGCGTGCCCGAAGGTTCACGTACCTATCCTACTCACCGGTCGGTCGGCGAGAGGGCCACGTTGTCGCAGGTCGGACGCGGCGGCCGGAGGGCCGGCCGGCCCGGTCGGGTCGGGCCGCGCTCAAGGCAGCGCCACGTCGCGGACCACCACGGCGTCGCCGGCACCGGCCACCCGGACCTCGCCCGCCGCTGACGGCGTGCCGCCGCCGTGCCCCGAGCGGAGCACCCGGAGCACGGCCGGCAGGAAGCACGCCGCCTCGAGCACGGTGGTGATCACCCAGGCGGCGCACAGGCCGGTCAGCCCGTCGAGGGCGCCACCGACGGCTGCGCCGAGCAGCTCGCCGGCCGTCGACAGGAGGCCGAGGCGCGTCGCCTCGCCGAGGCGGTTCTGGGCGCGGCGGATGGCCATGAAGTGGTCCTTCACCACGTACGGCAGCCCGCCGAGCAGCAGCAGGTGGAGGGCGGTGATCCCGTTCGCCTCGTACTCGTGGCCGAACACCGACAGCACGACGGGGGCGCCCGGCTCGAACACGGCGAGCAGCGCGGCGCAGCAGGCGAGCCCGACCGGGAACGTCCGGCGGACGTTGTGGCGCAGGGCCGCCTCGTCGCCGGTGCTCTCCACGAACAGGCTGGTGGCGAGCAGGAACGGGAGCAGCAGGATCGAGCTCGCCACCAGCTGGGCGATCGAGAAGTACGCCATCTCCCGGGGCGCCACGAGCAGGGCGGCGATCACCGGCAGGGCGTAGGAGATCGACCCGATGGCCAGGTTGAGCAGGTGGTGGGCGATCGACAGCGACCAGAAGCGCCGCACCAGCCCGAGCCTGGTGGCCAGCCCGACGTGGCGCCCGCCCGCCCCACGCAGGTGCAAGAGGCGCGGGGCGAGGAGGAGCGAGATGCCGAGCGCCACGTCCCACGCCACCAGCAGCCCGGTGGCGGTGCGGGCCGCCAGCTCGACGGCGCCGACCACCAGCACCACCTTCAGGAACGACGCCACGGCGTTGCGGGCCAGCTGGGCCGGCCCGCGCCGCAGGCCGATGGCCGCCGAGTCGAGCACCGAGCCGCAGGTCGTCTCGACGGCGCCGACCACGAACAGCACGGCGTCGACCGGGCTCGCACCGAGGGCGCGCAGGCTCGGCCCGAGCAGGGGCGACAGCGCCCAGGCGCCCACCGCGAGCAGCAGCACCGACGCCCCGGCCACGAGCATCGCCGTCGACACGAGCGGCCGCTCCTCCTCCGGGTCGATCGACCCGAGCGTCACCAGCAGCACGGTGCTCACCCCGAGCACCCCGAGCGTGCCGAGGAGCGTCGCCGTCGAGGTGGCCGCCGCCGCCACCCCGACCGAGCCGGCCGGGAAGAGCCGCGCCGTCACCGTCCAGTAGGCGAGCCCGAGGGCGACGGTGACCGCCTGGGTCGCCACGAGGTAGGTGAACCGGCCCAGCAGACCACGACCGGCCAGCAGCACGCGCAGCTGGGCCCGGTCGACGCGGCGCGCCCGGAGCGGCGTCACCGGCGCCGGGGCGCCGGCCGGGCGGGCGTCGCGCACCCCCACGGTCACCCCTGCACCGACGCCACCGTGCGGCCGCCGACGACCAGGCGCACGGTTCCCCCCGTGCCGGACACCGACGGCGGCAGCGCGCGGCGCTGCTCGGCACGGGGGGCGAGCGGCAGGCGCACCGTCGTGCGGCCCCGCGCCGCCACCAGCGTCGCGCCCGCCCGGGTGCCGGCGGCCAGCGACACCTCGACCGTCGCCCGGCCCGTCCCGACCGGCGTGATCGAGAGGGCGTTCTCCACCCGGAAGGCGTGCTGGTCGGAGCGGACCGCCACGAGGACCGCCGCCGCCACCCCGAGGCC
>JAKBAA010000083.1 GCA_021809425.1 Actinomycetes bacterium
CGGGCACCTCGGCCGACAGCAGGGCCGGGGTCCAGTACCGGCGGAGCAGGTCGCCCATGAGCGTCCCCGGGCCGACCCGGCAGAGCGCCTCGTTGTCCTCGGCCGTCAGCATGCCCCCCGACCTCCTTGCTGCGGCGCTCCTGCACGCGCCCCCATAGCCAACCTAACTTCCCATCCTACCGGGGCCACAGGGGCGCGCGCATCCCCGGTCGCTCCCCGCTGCCCCTCCGGCTGGGGCGTCGCCGGGGGGGCAGCGGGGCGGGTCAGCGCGCCTGGATGTAGTCGACCAGCTGGTCGCGATCGCGCCGGAGGGCGTCGATGGTGACCTTGACCACGTCGCCGATGCTGACCATGCCGGCGAGCGCCCCGGTGGCGTCGACGACGGGGACGTGGCGGACGCGCCGGTCGGTCATCGCCGCCATCAGCGTCTCGACCTCGTCGTCGGGGCGGCAGGTGTGCACCGAGACCGACATGAGGGCGCTGACCGGCTCGTCGAGCAGGTCGGCGCCGCGCACGGCGAGGGCGGCGACGACGTCGCGCTCGGAGACGATCCCGTCGATGTGGCGGCCGTCGGGCGATACGACCAGGGCACCGATGCGCCGGCGCCGCAGCTCGGCGACGGCCGCTGCGACGGTGGCCTCGCGGCCGATCGTCGCCACCGCGGTGCCCTTCGCGTCGAGGAGCGAATGGACCTGCACGGGACCTCCCTTCCGGTCCTCGGCGGGCGCCGGGGACCCCGGGCGTGCTAGCCAACGGGCATGCACGCACAGTGTAGGCAGCGACGGCCCGGGTGACGACCGTCGACGCCGTGGTCGTCGGGTCCGGGCCGAACGGGCTGGTGGCGGCCAACGTGCTGGCGTCGGCCGGCTGGCAGGTGGTGGTGCTCGAGGCGTCGTCCGGCCCGGGGGGCGCGGTGCGCAGCGACCGCTCGCTCGGGCCGGACCACGTCGTCGACACCTGCTCGGCCTTCTACCCGCTCGCCGTCGCCTCGCCGGCGATGGGCGCCCTCGAGCTCGAGCGGCACGGGCTGACCTGGCGGCACGCGCCGGCGGTGGTCGGTCACGACCTCGACGGCGGACCGGCGCTGCTCTGGCGGGGGGCCGAGCGGGGCGGGGAGGCCGAGGTGGGGTTCGGGACGACGGCGGCGGGGCTCGAGGCGGCCCACCCGGGCGACGGCGAGCGGTGGACGGCCCTTGCCGGTCGCTTCGCCGCCGTCGAGGGGGAGCTGATGGCGGCGCTGTGCACGCCGTTCCCACCGGTACGGGCCGGGGCGGCCCTGCTCCGGCGGCTCGGCCCGGGCGGCCTGCTCGACCTGGGCCGCCTCGCCGTGCTGCCGGTGCGCCGGCTGGTCGAGGAGGAAGGGCTCGGGCCGGCGGCGGCGGCGCTGCTTGCCGGCTGCGCCGCCCACGGCGACCTCGGCCCGGACGACGCCGGCAGCGCCCTGTACGGGTGGCTGCTGGCCCTTCTCGGCGAGCGTCACGGCTTCCCCGTCCCGGAGGGCGGCGCCGGGCAGCTGACGGCGGCCCTCGTCCGGCGCCTCGAGGCGGCCGGCGGGGAGGTGCGCTGCGACGAGCCGGTGGTGGCGATCACCGTCGTGGCCGGACGGGCGGCCGGCGTGGTGACGGCGGCCGGGCGGCGCCTGTTCGCCCGCCGGGCGGTCCTGGCCGACGTGGCCGCCACCTCCCTGTTCGGCGACCTCGTCGGCTGGGAGCACCTGCCGGCGGGGCTGCGGGCCGGGATGCGCCGGGTCGCCCTGGACCGGCCGGTCGTCAAGGTCGACCTGGCCCTCGACCGGCCGGTGCCCTGGCGTTCGGCGGCGCTCGCCGGGGCGGCCACGGTCCACCTCGGGGGCGACCTCGACGGCCTGGCGGCGAGCCACGCCGCGCTCGCCGCCGGGCGCGTCCCGGACGACCCGTTCGTCATCGTCGGCCAGCCGGCGAGGGCCGACCCGACCCGGTCGGCGAGGGGCGAGGTGGTGTGGGCCTATACCCGCGCCCCCCGCCGGGCGGCGCGCCAGGCCGAGCTCGTCGAGGCGACGGCCGCCTCCCTCGAGGCCTCCCTCGAGCGCCACGCCCCCGGGCTCGCCTCGTCGGTGCGCGCCCGCCGGGTGCTCGGCCCGGTCGAGCTGGCCGCCCACGACCGCAACCTCGTCGACGGGTCGATCAACGGCGGGACGGCCTCCCCGTTCCAGCAGCTCCTGCTGCGCCCGACCGCCGGGCTCGGCCGGCCCGAGACGCCGGTCGCCGCCCTCTACCTCGCCTCGTCGTCCGCCCACCCCGGCGGCGGCGTGCACGGGGCGTGCGGCTGGAACGCCGCCCGGGCGGCGCTGGCCGCGAGCCGGCCGTTGCGCGGCCGCCTGCTCGTCGCAGCCCACCGCCGCGTCGCTACGTTGTAGTCGTATGCAACCTCGACCCCCGCTCACCACCCGCTCGCACCGCCCGACGAGGTTCGCCGTCGCCGCCCGCCTCGCCGCCCTCGGTGCGCTCGCCACAGCTCTCGCCGGAGCCCTCGCCGCAGCCCCGGCAGCCGGAGCCCTCGCCGCCCGCCCGGCGGCCCGCCCTGCCGCCGCCTCCGTGGCGGCACGGGCCCATCCGGTGGCACGGGCCCATCCGGTGGCACGGGCCCATCCGGTGGCACGGGCCAATCCGGTGGCACAGGCCAAGGCGATCAACCTCCGGGCGAGCGACCTGCCGAGCTCGATGCACTGGACGTCCTCGCCCGTGGGCAAGCCGACGAAGGCGGTCGCCGCCGCCCAGGTGAAGGCGGCGTCGTGCCTGCGTGCCGCAGGGGCGGGGACGGGCGACCCGTTCGGCGCGTCGGGGCGGATCGGCGGCGGCGTGCTCGCCGACGTGTCGTCGGCGCAGTACTCCGAGAAGGGGTCGCCGGGCATCCCGGCGGCCAACTCGGAGGTGGTGGTGGTGGCCTCCGCCAAGGCGGCGGCGGCCGACCTGCACGCCGTGACGACGGCGGCCGGCCGGAGGTGCATCGCCGCCCAGTTCCGTGTGGACAGCTCCGCCCAGGGCCTGTCGGGCCCGGTGACGACGGCGGTGCGCCCGCAGCCTCGCCACGGGGTGAACGGTGGGGCCCGGGTGCAGATGGTCGAGTCGGCCCAGTTCGGGTCGACCAAGCTGGCGGTGAAGCTGTACAACGACGAGTACTTCTACGTGGTTGGGGCCGACGAGGTGACGCTGTCCTTCCTCAACATCGCCGGGCCCTTCCCCCAGGCCGGCGCCACGGCGGCCGTCAACAAGGTGCTCGCCCGGGCCGCCACCGCCGCCGGCTAGGTCGCCGCACGACCCGGCGGTCCAGGCGGCCGGGCGGCAACAGCCCCGCCGCCGGCTCGCCCCGCCGACCAGGCCGGTCCGGCCCGGATCAGCAGCGGGCGAGCCAGCGGCGGCCGTGGCCGAGACGGGCCTCGAGCTGGCCGAGGGTGGCCTCGGTGACCTTGGTGAGCCCGCTCAGTCGGTTGAGCTCGGCGTTGACCTTGGCGTGCGACCACCCGGTGGCGCGGGCGATGGCCCGGGCGAGGTCGGCGTTCTCGAGGCGGAGCCGGGCCTTCTGCTCCGAGCGGGTCTCCGGGGCAGCGCCGGGGGGGCCGGCGCCGGGGGCAGCGCCGGGGGGGCCGGCGCCGGGGGCGGGGGAGGCCGGCGTGGGGTGGGCGCCGGGGACGGGTGGCGGGGCGGGCAGCTCGAGGACGAGGGCCGGGTCGTCGTCGCCGTCGGCGGGCAGCTCGTGGCCGGCGTCGTCGTCGGGGACGAGGGCGTCGGTGGCGACGGCCGAGATGACGGTGAAGAGGGACAGCTGGTGGTCGTCGCCGTCGCCGAGCCGCTGGTCGGGTGCCAGCTGGTCGAGGGCGGCATCGTCCTCGACGAGGGCGTCGTGGGGCTGGCGGCGGGCGAGGACGTGGCGTCGCCGCTCGGCGATGCCGGCGGCCGCCCGGCGAAGGCGGGGGTCGTCGGGGATGTACAGGTAGGCCGGCTGGGGACCGAGGCCGGGGACGAAGCGGACGAGCCGGCCGACGGCCTGGCGGAAGAAGAGCTCGGTGGTGGTGGTGGTGGCGAACACGCCGACGCGGAGGCGGGGAAGGTCGACCCCTTCGGAGACCATGCGGACGGCGACGAGCCAGGGGGTGGTGGCGGCGGCGAAGCGGGCGATGGCGTCGCTGGCGCCCGGGTCGTCGGAGGTGGCGACGACCGCCTCGGTGCGCAGGCGTCGGCGGAGCAGGGAGGCGATGCCGCGGGCGTGGTCCTGGTCCATCGCCACGACGAGGCCGCCGGCTGCTTGGTGGCGGGACCGCAGGGCGAGCAGGCGGGCATGGGCGGCCGAGAGGACCTCGGGGAGCCACTCGCCCTCGAGGGAGAGGGCGGTGCGCAGCCGTTGGTTGGCCCGCTCGGTGGCGAGGGGGTCGTGGAAGGTGGCGGTGTGCACGGAGCCGTCCGGGGCCGACCACTCCATGCGGCCGTTGGTGCGTGGGAAGTAGACGGGGCGGACCACGCGGTGCTCGGCGAGCGCCTCGCCGTAGCCGTACTCGAAGTGGGGCCGGGCCTCGTCGTCGACGTAGCGGACGAAGGGGATCGCCCGGGTGTCCGACCGGAAGGGCGTGCCGGACAGGAGGAGGCGGCGGCGTGCGCTGGCGAAGGCGGCGACGAGCGCCTCGCCCCAGGCCCGCTCGTCGCCGGCGTGGTGCACCTCGTCGAGCACGACGACGGCGTCCCGGCAGATCGGGGCGAGCGCCCGGGCGGCGGTGGCCACCTGCTGGTAGGTGGTGACCAGCCCGTGCATGTCCGGGGGCAGCGGCTGGGGCGGGCTCCAGGCCGTCTCGAGGTGGAGGTCGAGGGCGGCGGCGGCCCGGGCCCACTGGCGCTTCAGGTGGCTCGTCGGCACCACCACCACGAGCCGGCCGGGGCGGAGCGCCAGCTCGTGGCGGGCGGCGGCGAGGGCGAAGGTGGTCTTGCCCGCCCCCGGGGTGGCGACGGCCAGGAAGTCGGCGCCGTCGTGGGCGTTGTACCGGTCGAGGGCGGCGCGCTGCCAGGGACGGAGCCGGATCGTGCGGGTCATGGAGGGCTCGGCGAGGCGGGGCGGCAGCGGGGGTGGGGGTCGGGGCGATGCTCGGGCCCGGGCGGGCCGGCGAGGTGCCCGGGCCGAGCACGCTACCAAGCGGGGCCGCCCGGCGGGAATAGGTCTAGTTGTAGACCGTTAGCATTGTCGAGCGTGCCGTCGCCGTGAGGCGGGGGCGGTTCCGGCCGTCGGCCGGGGAGAGGGGCGTCGCGATGGCGGCACGAAGCGAGACGTTGCCGGTCCTGCCGCTGACCTCGGGGGTGGTGTTCCCGGGGATGGCGACGACGATCGCGCTGGAGAGCGAGGACGCGAAGGTGGCCGCCGAGGCGGCCGGGTCGGCGGGCGGGCGGGTGCTGCTGGTGCCGCACATCGAAGGGCGGTACGGCCGGGTCGGGGTGATCGGGGAGATCCTCGAGGCGGGCCAGCTGCCGGGCGGGCCGCAGGTGATGGTGGTGCGGGGCCTGCAGCGGGCGACGATGGGGTCGGCGGTGCCGACGACCGGTCGGGCGCTGTGGGTGCAGGTGGAGCCGGTCGAGAAGGCGAGCCCGAGCGAGACGGCGTTCGAGCTGGCGCGGGAGCACCGGGCGGTGCTCGAGAACATCCTGCTGGCCCGCGGTGCCCAGGGGCTGGCCGAGCGGCTGCGCCAGATCAGCGACCCGGAGGAGGTCGCCGACGTGGCCGGGTACTCGAGCGACCTGACGCTGGCCCAGAAGGTGGAGGCGCTGGAGGAGCTGGACCTGGAGCGGCGGTTGCGGCTGCTGCTCGGGTGGTCGCGTGACACCCTGGCGGACCTGACGCTGCGGGAGCGGATCAAGAGCGACGTCGAGGAGGGGATGGAGCGAACCCAGCGGGAGTTCCTGCTGCGGCGCCAGCTGGAGGCGGTCCGAAAGGAGCTCGACGGGCTGTCGGGCGCCCCCGAGGAGGGGACGACGGCCGCCTACCGGGCCAAGCTGGCCGAACGGGCGCTGCCGGACAAGGTGGTGGCGGCGATCGAGCGTGAGCTGGGGCGGCTGGAGCGGACGAGCGAGCAGAGCCCGGAGCAGGGCTGGATCCGTACGTGGCTGGACACCGTGCTGGAGCTGCCGTGGGGGATCGCCTCGGAGGACGTGACCGACCTGGAGGCGGCGTCGGCGGTGCTCGAGGCGGACCACGAGGGGCTGGAGGACGTGAAGGAGCGCATCCTCGAGCAGCTGGCGGTGCGCAAGCTGCGGTCGGCACGCCGGCTCGAGGCGGTGGGGCGCGGGTCGGGGACGATCCTTGCCCTGGTGGGCCCGCCGGGGGTCGGCAAGACGTCGCTCGGCGAGTCGGTGGCGCGCGCCCTCGGTCGGAGCTTCGTGCGGGTCGCCCTCGGCGGGGTGCGCGACGAGGCCGAGATCCGGGGCCACCGCCGCACGTACGTGGGCGCCCAGCCGGGGCGGATCGTGCGGGCGCTGGTGGAGGCGGGCACGGAGAACCCGGTGGTGCTGCTCGACGAGGTGGACAAGCTCGGGAGCGACTACCGGGGCGACCCGTCGGCGGCGCTGCTCGAGGTGCTGGACCCGGCCCAGAACCACACGTTCCGCGACCACTACCTGGAGCTGGAGCTGGACCTGTCGAAGGTGCTGTTCCTGGCCACGGCCAACGTGGTCGACACCGTCCCGGCCCCGCTGCTCGACCGGATGGAGGTCATCCGGATCGACGGGTACAGCGAGGACGAGAAGGTGGCCATCGGCCGCAACCACCTGCTCGGGCGCCAGCGGGCCCTCGCCGGGCTCGAGCCGGCCGAGCTGCAGGTGAGCGACGGGGCGCTCCGGCGCATCGTGCGCGAGCACACCCGGGAGGCGGGCGTGCGCGGGTTCGAGCGGGAGCTGCGCCGGCTCGCCCGCAAGGCGGCTGCCCGGCTCGCCCGCGGCGAGGAGCTGCCCGGGGAGATCGGGGAGGGCGACGTGGCCGGGCTGCTCGGGCGGTCGCGCTTCGACCTCGGTCGCCTGGATGCTACCGGGCTGCCCGGGGTGGCGACCGGGCTGGCGGTGACGAGCGTGGGTGGCGACGTGCTCGAGGTGGAGGCCACCGCCCACGAGGGCGGGGAGGGGCTCACCCTCACCGGCCAGCTGGGCGAGGTGATGCGGGAGTCGGCCGAGATCGCCCTGTCGTACGTGCGCTCGCACGCCGGCGAGCTGGGGATCGACGGCGCCGCCTTCGAGCGCCGCCGGTTCCACGTCCACGTGCCGGCCGGAGCGGTGCCGAAGGACGGGCCATCGGCCGGGGTGACCATGGCGACGGCGCTGGTCAGCCTGCTGACCGGCCGCCCGGTGCGCCCGGTGGTCGGGATGACCGGGGAGCTGACGCTGCAGGGACGGGTGCTGCCGATCGGCGGCGTGCGCCAGAAGCTGCTCGCCGCCCACCGTGCCGGCCTCACCGAGGTGGTGGTGCCGGCGAGGAACGAGGCCGACCTGGAGGACGTCCCCGAGGCGGCGCGCGCCGAGCTCACTGTCCACCTGGCCAGCCGGATCGACGAGGTGCTGTCGGTCGCCCTCCAGCCGGCCGGGGAGGCGGCAGCGCCGGCAGGGGAAGCGGGAAGCCAGGCGGCTTGAGCCGTCCCGGGGGCCCGGCCAGCCGGTGGGCCGCGGCAGCGCGGGCCGGCCGAACGGCCTGGCCGGCCGGGCAGGGCCGGCGCCGACCAGGGATACTGTCGGGGATGGCGGTCCTGATCACGCCGGCGACGGCGCTGCGGGAGAGCTTCGTGGAGGCCCTCGGGGAGTACCACGCCGAGGGCCTCCCGTTCTACGCCCGGGTCGACGAGAGGCTGCTGAGGGATCGGGAGGGGTTCGCCGCCTACGTGCGGTCGGTGGTGCTCGACGCCCTGCCGGGCGGCTGGCGGCCGACGTTCGCCGTGGCCCAGACGACGCTGTGGTGGGTGGAGGGCCGGCGGTTCGTCGGGCGGCTGTCGATCCGCCACGAGCTGAACGACTGGTTGCGCTCGACCGGTGGGCACATCGGCTACGACGTCCGGCCGTCGGAGCGTCGGCGGGGTCACGCGACGGCGATGCTGGCGGACGCCCTGCCGGTGGCGCACGCCCTCGGGATCGACCGGGCGCTCGTCACGTGTGACCACGACAACGTGGGGTCGCGCAAGGTGATCGAGGCGAACGGCGGCATCGCCGACGCGCCGACGGCAGAGAAGCTCCGGTACTGGGTGCCGACGGCCCCCGGCTGAGCGCCCCGGGCAACCGCGCCCCGCGGCCGGTCGCGCGCGTAGGGCGGTGACCGCGCGCGACGATGGATCCGGTGCTCCTCGTGCCTCCCGCCGTGTTCGCCCGCCCGGTCGCCGCCGACGTGGCGTCGCCCGACCCGGCGGCGCTCGTCCGGGCGGCGCTCGTGGCGCTGTCGCGGACCCCGTCGTTCCGCACGGTCACCTCGTCGCCGTCGCTCGACGAGGTGACGGTGGTCGAGCCGCGGGCCCACGCCGAGGCGTCGACGTCCCACCTGGTCGGGCCGTCTGGCAAGGGCGTGCTGCGGGTGGTCGTGGTGGGCGGGTCGGAGTTCCTCGAGGGCAACGCCGCCGGGCTCGGCGACCTGCTCCGGCTGTCGAACGCCCCGGCGGGCGCCGTGGCGTCGGCGGCGAGCATGGCCGGCACGTGGTTCCTGGAGCCGGCGAGCGCGGCCGACCGGGTGGACCGCTTCGACCCGAGCCTGGCAGGGATCGGTCACGTGTTCTGCACGGGCCCGAGCTGCACGCTGGCCGGCGCCGAGATCACGGCCGAGCCGCCCGGCGAGATGGTGGTGGACGTGCCGGCGTTCGGCGGCGACCTCGTGCTCGACCCGACGGCGGGGTTCCGCCCGGTCGCCCTCGTCGGCACGGGGGCCCGCCAGGGGATGGTGCTGCGCTTCGCCTACCCGGCCGGTCGCCCCCCGGCGATCACGACGCCGACGGCGTTCGTCCCCGCCCCGGCGGCGCTCGCCAGCTGAGCCGGGGCGCCGCCGGCGGCAGCTGGCGCCCGCCTGAGGACGTCGCCGAACCGCCGGGCGGACGTCGGATCGTGCCCCGCCCAGGACTCGACCTGGGTGTATGCCTTCCGGGGCGCCCCACGACGGGGGAGGTGCGTGCTAGCCGACGAGGACGAGCGGCTGGGAGGTCACGCCGTCGGCGGCGACGGCGCGGGACTTGATGGCCTCGTTGTGGGTGAGCTTGTAGACGTGGTCGAGCGTGTAGCGGCCGCAGCCGACCATGTGGTAGGCGGCGGTGGCGGCCTTCTTGATCCACCAGCACGACTGGACGCCGACCGGGCGACCGGTCGGAACGGTCGTCGCGCCGAGCCGGAGCGACCGGCTGGCCTTGGTGGTCACCGACCAGCGCAGGTCGAGCAGGACGGAGGAGACCTTGGCGGTCACGACCTGGTTGGTGGTCGACTGCGGGCTGGGCGTGCCGGAGCCGTTGGAGCCCTGGGGGGTGGCGTTGCCGGTCTGGGGGGTCGTGACCGGAGGGGTCACCGGACCCGCCGGGCCGGTCGGGCCGGGGGTGCCAGGGGCACCTGGCGGTCCCTGCGGCCCGGTGACACCCGTGGGGCCGGCCGGGCCGGTGGCACCGTTCTGGACGGCGAGGAAGGTGTAGGTGGCGCTGTCGGTGCAGGTGATGGCCTGGACGGTCAGCGGGTCGGCGCCCGGGGCGATGGGCAGCTGCACCGTGCAGCTGGCCGAGCCGTTCGTGAGCACCAGGTCGAGCGTCCCGTCGAAGCCCTGCTCGATGACGTATTGGATGGCCGGGAAGGGGCCTTCTTCCTGGACGTTTGGCGGCACGACGGGCACCGAGGGGTTGGAGATGCCGAACCCGCTGAAGGTGTAGCCGTCGTAGTTCATGAGGTTGTAGAGCGCTGTGCCGAGGTAGTCGTTGTTGTAGCACTGCAAGGTGGCGGTGACCGTGTAGCCGAGGCCGCCGGGGGCCGTCGGCGTCCCGGAGAGCAGGGGCGGCCCTGCCGGGGCGCCCGAGAGGCTGACGCCTGCGGGCGGCTGGCCCTCGGTGACGGTGGAGGACCAGCGGACGTTCGGCTCCTGCGCCGGGTCGCCGGTGATCGCCCGAAGGGTGTACGGGGCGATGGGGGTGCCGACGAAGCCGACGGCGGGCGGGTTGTTGGCAGGGTCGAGGTTGACCGTGCACTGGGTCCCCGACGGGGTCACCGGCGGGACGAAGATGTCGTTGAACCCGTTGTACAGGTGGTCGCCGGGGAAGCCGGGGTGGCCGCCGTTGTCGAGGTTGGGGGCGCCGGTGTCGTACCAGGTGGTGTACGGGTCGTTGGGGGGCGGGCTCTGGAGGGTGTAGGAGAACCCCCAGTCCGCCAGCCCGCCGCCGTTGAGGATGGCCGTCATCGCGTTCGGCGGGGCGACGGCGGGCGCGACGACAGGCGGCGGGGCGGCCGGGGTGAAGTAGGCGTCGAGCCACTGGTAGGAGGAGATGGAGCCGTTGGTGATGGTCGGCGGGTTGTTCCCGTTGGGCGCGAACGAGCCGCCGAGGCTGCCGAACACGGTCTGGCTGTTCTCGGAGTTGCCGGCCGCGCCCTGCAGGGTCACGTGCGCCCCACTGTTGAGCTGGAACTGGGTGGTGGCCAGGTAGCCGTCCCAGCCGCCGTTCATGGCGGCGGTGCCGGCCTGGCCCTGCGGGATGCCGTAGCCCGGTGACGGGTCGCCCGTCTGGAAGGTCGAGGTGCCGGCGTCGGTGACCGAGATGTAGTAGCAGGTGCTCACCTGGCAGGCCACCGGGCCGCCCGGCTGCTGCGGCTCGAGCCAGATCTGGACGTGCTCGTTGACGGTGTCGAGCGCCCAGTTGCTGCCGGTGCCCCCGGTGTAGCCGCTGTCGGCGTCGTTCGAGATGACGGCGGTGAAGTCGGCGCTGACCTGGGAGCCGTTGGGCACGGCCGACGGGCCGGTGTAGACGCCGTTCGACGGGTCGACCGTGGCCGCCGCCGGGGGGGCGGTCAGGGCGAAGACGCCGATGCACCCGCTCGTTGCCAGGAGCGCGCCGGAGAGCGCCCCGAGAAGCCTTGTACGCAACGTTCCTCTCCCTGTCGTGGTTGCGAGGGCGCGGCGTTGCCGCTGGGGCGTTGCTGGCGCGCGCCGTCGCCGTCCGCGCCGGACCGAGGCCTCGGCGGGAACGCGACGACGGTGCCAGACGCTGCTGCCCCCCGGCCGCGCCGCCGTGGATCCGTCCCGCCTGCCCTCGTGGTCGCCCGGAGTCTTCCATGCCGCCGGGCCGGCGTCCAGAGGAAAGTTGCTCTGCCGATGTAAGTGCAACCGCAAAGGGACGTAGTGGCGGGCAGTTCCGGGGGACGGGCGACCGCGCTGGGTGGCAACCGGGCACCGGCACTGCCGGCAGGCGACCGCCGCCAGTGGCGATTGCGACGGTGTGCGTTCGCACCCGTACGCAAGGCGAGATCTGTACGCAAATGGCTGCCGAGCCGGTGCGGGCCGGGTGGGCGTGCGCAGCAGGTTGGCGGCGAAGGAGCCGAGCCTGCCGTTTCGTGAGGGGGGCGGCTGCCGGGTAGCGTGCAGCCCGCCGGCCGGCGTGGCCGCCAGGTGACGGGTGGAGCGACGGGAGGGCCGGTGGCGAGCAGTACCGAGGTCGGGGCAGTGCGGGACCTTCGTTCGGCACTCGCCCGCCTCGAGCGCGAGCCTGGTCAGCTGGTCGTGACGGACCACCCGGTCGACCCGAACGGAGAGCTGGCCGGGGTCTACAAGCGGGTGGGGGCCGGCGGCACGGTGGAGCGGCCGACGGGGACCGGCCCGGCGATGCTGTTCCGGTCGGTGAAGGGCTACCCGGGCTCGCAGGTGCTGGTCGGGCTGATGGCGAGCCGCGAGCGGGTGGCGACGCTGCTCGGGTCACACCCGCGCGCCCTGGCCCGCCACCTGGCGGCCGGCTACGAGGCGGCGATGGCGCCGGTCGAGGTGGACGGGCCGGCGCCGTGCCAGGAGGTGGTGCACCGGGCGGACGACCCGGACTTCGACGTGCGCCGGATCCTGCCGGCGCCGACCAACACCGACCTCGACGCCGGGCCGTACTTCTGTCTCGGGCTGGTCCTCGGCAGCGACCCCGAGCTGGGGCGGGACGTGACGATCCACCGGCTGTGCGTGCAGGGCCGGGACGAGATCTCGGTGTTCTTCGCCCCTGGGCGGCACCTGGACGCGTTCCGCGAGCGGGCGGTCGCGGCCGGCCGGCGGTTCCCGGTGACGGTCAACATGGGGCTGGACCCGGCGGTGTACCTCGGGGCGGTGTTCGAGGCGCCGACGACGCCGCTCGGCTTCGACGAGCTGTCGATCGCCGGCGGGCTGCGCGGGGCGCCGGTCGAGCTGGTCCGGGCGGTGACGGTCGACGAGGTGGCGATCGCCTCGGCGGAGGTGGTGATCGAGGGCTACCTCGACTCGGACCACCTCGTCGCCGAGGACCAGAACACCGGCACCGGCCGGGCGATGCCCGAGTTCCCGGGCTACGTCGGTCCGGCGCACCCGGCCCTGCCGGTGATCAAGGTGACGGCGGTGACGACACGGCGCAACCCGATCCTGCAGACCCTGGTGGGGCCGGGGGAGGAGCACGTGAGCCTGGCCGGGATCCCGACCGAGGCGAGCATCCAGCGGGTGCTCGACGCCGCCATGCCCGGGTTCGTCACCGAGGTGTACTCGCACCCGGCGGGCGGCGGGAAGCTGCTCGAGATCCTGAAGGTGGCCAAGCGGAACGAGCTCGACGACGGGCGCGCCCGGCAGGCCGCCCTGATCGCCTTCGGGGTGTACCCCGAGCTCAAGCACCTGGTGCTCGTCGACGACGACGTCGAGATCTTCGACCCGGGCGACATCCTGTGGGCGATGACCACCCGGATGCAGGCCGACCTCGACATCATCACCATCCCGGGCGTCAGCGGGCACATGCTGGACCCGTCGCAGTCGCCCGAGTACAACCCGCGGCTGCCGGCCCAGGGGACGACGGCGAAGACCATCTTCGACGCCACCGTGCCGCGCCGCCTGCACGAGCGGTTCGAGCGGGCGCACTTTCGCGACGTTGACCCGACGCCGTGGCTCGCCGGGGTGGCCGCCGGCGGGCTCGCCGGCGGTGACGGGCTCGCCGGCGGGGACGTGGACGCCGGCGGGGACGGTGACGTGGACCACCTCCCGACCTGACGACGGTGACCGGGGCCGGCGCCACGGTGCTCGCGCCGGTTCCCGCGTCTGCTGCCCGCCCGTTCTGTGCCCGACCGTCGTTGAGGAACCCGTGACCGGGCGCCAGCGCCAGGGCGAGGCGGCCGCCCAGGGAGGAGCCGAGCACGGCGATCCGTCCGGCGCAGCCGGCCGAGCAGCCCGGAGCGGGCCGACCAGGTCGGCGCCGTCGCCTAGGATGGCCGCCGGTGTCGTACCGGCCCGGCGGGCTCGCCGGACCCGGAGGTGCCATGCCCGCCCGGGTAGCTCAGTGGCAGAGCAGCGCACTCGTAATGCGCAGGTCGTGGGTTCAAATCCCACCTCGGGCTCGGACCGGACGAACGAGCAGGTGGAGGCGTCGTAAGCGCTGGCTGAGAAGTACACCGAGCTGACGCGTTGGCAAACTCTGGCTCGGTATACCTCTGACCTACCTCGCCGGCATACTTCGGCGACGTGGACACGGGGGTTGCGATCCGCTTCGAGAAGAAGGTCGACCTGTGGGTGCCGAGGATCCCATCCACCCAGCTCAGGCGACCATCCGGTGCTCGCGGATGAGGCCGCCAAGGCGGTCGGTCCTTCGTAGCTTGGCAGGGTCGACGTCGTCAATCGGCGCCGAAATCGACAGGTTCCGGGCCTGCTGGGTCACCCAGTCTGAGACCGGCTTGGCGGTCACGCCGGCGATCCGCAGGAAACGCGAGTCGTGGTGGATGAACACGAGCACGTAGAGCCTGCGAAGGAGGACGGTGTCGACGTGGAAGAAGTCGCACGCCCCAGTCGGGGCCCTCCTTTGCCAACCGGACGACGAGCGTGGCGGTTCCCTTCGCGATGCCCGGCCGACCGGGCCGGGCGCGCGGGTAGGTCCAGCGCTTGGCGATGACTTCGTGTCGGAGCATGACGACCTCGACGGCGAGGTCAACGTTGCTCCGGCCGATGAGTCGGGTGAGCGGCAGCAACGGGTCGGGCTGGCGGGCCTCGGCGTCCCAGCCGGCGCCGAGCGCGTCGCGCCGGCCCCGGAGGGACTGGTGGACACCGTCGACGCCGGGAGCGTCGGGGGTCGTCGGCGGGAGCATGGCAGCGAGGTCGTCGACGAACTTTTGGAGGCCGGCCGCGCCGGTGCCGGTGGACGCCGGCGCGGCGGCGACCGTGTCGTCGTCGCCAGCGACCGCGTCGAAGACGCCCGGGAGGCCGACGACCGTGACGAGCCGGCGTCGATCAGCTTCGCAATGTCCCTCGGCGCCGTCGCGCTGGTCCGTGACCGCATCGACACCCTCGCCCGGGTCGCCAACGCCCTCGGTCGGCACCTCGTCATCTCGTTCCCCGAAGAAGTCCCCGCTCGGCTCGAGGATGCCGTGCTGGTGGCCTGATGCGCCGGTAGTTCCCACGGCGGCGCTGCCGAATGCAACATTCCTACTCGGCGGCCTGTTAGCGAGTACAAGCGCCGTAGCGCCGAGCTGAAGGTCGACACCGCTGGCTTGGACCAGGCCGCGCTTTCGTCGCGTCCGGATTGCCGTTCGCCGTCACGAGCGCGATCTCCTGCGCCGGAAGAAACGGTGTCGCCCTTCGGGCGACGCTCTTGGCATCGGGGCGGTCCTTCAGGGATGGCCCGCTCGGGTGGACCGAGCG
>JAKBAA010000170.1 GCA_021809425.1 Actinomycetes bacterium
GGCGCCTCCGTCGGGCGCTGCCGGCGGGGGTGCGCCGGAGCTGGCCGACGAGCTGGACGAGGTCGACCTCGACACCGGGGGGGAGGAGCCGGCCGGGCCACCGACCGGGGTATCGTTGGCGGAGGACCGGCTGCGCAAGGCGTTTCCGGGCGCGGAGGAGGTCTGAGCCGTGACGTCAGGCAACGCAGGCGGGGGTTTCGACGAGCTGCTGTCCCAGATGGGGATGCTCCAGCAGCAGCTGAGCGATGCCGAGGAGCGCATCGGTCACGAGGCGGTCGAGGGGAGCGCCGGCGGCGGGGCGGTTGTCGTTCGGGCGTCGGGCGAGCTGTCGTTCGACGCCGTGCGGATCGACCCGGCCGTGGTCGAGGCGGGTGACGTGACGGTGCTCGAGGACCTGGTCCTCGCCGCCGTGCGCGACGCCGCGAGCAAGCTCGCCCAGGTGCGGCGGGAGGCGATGGGCGCTGCCGTGTCGGGCGCTCTCGGCGGGCTGTTCGGCTCGATCGGCGGTGGGTTCGGCGACGACGAGGACGACCTCGACGATCTGGACGACGACGACGAGGACGACGACCTCGACGACGAGGAGCGGGGCAGCTCGGGCCATCCGTCGCTCGGCCCGGCCTAGGGCGGAGGCCCGAGCTGGCGCTGTTCGAGGGACCCATCCAGGAGCTCGTGGACGAGCTCGGCCGGCTACCCGGGATCGGGCCGAAGTCGGCGCAGCGGATCGCCTTCCACCTGTTGAAGGTGGCCAAGGAGGACGCCCTGCGCCTGGCGCGCACGATCGTGGAGGTGAAGGAGCGGACGGTGCTGTGCAGCACCTGCTTCAACATCGGGATCGGCGAGCGGTGCGCCATCTGCGGTGACGACCGGCGCGACCGGACGGTCGTGTGCGTCGTGGAGGACCCGCGCGACATCGTGGCGGTCGAGCGGACCCGTGAGTTCCGGGGCCGCTACCACGTGCTGGGGGGCGCCCTCAACCCGATCGAGGGGGTCGGTCCGGAGCAGCTGCGCATCCGGGAGCTGCTCGGCCGGATCGACACCGACGGGATCGCCGAGGTGATCCTTTGCACCAACCCGAACCTTGAGGGGGACACCACGGCGATGTACCTCGCCCGGCTGCTCCGGCCGCTCGGCGTGCGGGTGACCCGGATCGCGAGCGGCCTGCCCGTCGGTGGCGATCTCGAGTACGCCGACGAGCTCACCCTCGGTCGTGCCCTCGAGGGTCGCCGCGAGGTCGACGCCTAGGTAGCCTTCGGGCCCATGGCGGAGGACACGGCCGGCGGCCGCACGATGGACGAGCGCCTGGCGCTGCTGACGGCACGCAAGGCCGAGGCACGTGCCGGCGGCACCGAGGCGGCGGTTGCCGCCCAGCGAGCCAAGGGAAAGCTGACCGCCCGGGAGCGCATCGAGCACCTGCTCGACCCGGGCTCGTTCCAGGAGGTGGACGCCCTCGTGCGCCACCGGGCGTTCGGCGTCGGCCTGGACCACGCCCGGCCGTACACCGACGGCGTGGTCACCGGCTTCGGCACCATCGACGGTCGCCGGGTGTGCGTGTACTCGCAGGACTTCACCATCTTCGGCGGCTCCCTCGGCGAGGCGCACGCCGAGAAGATCCACAAGATCCAGGACCTGGCCCTGTCGGCCGGCGTCCCGGTCATCGGCATCTCGGACGGTGGCGGTGCCCGCATCCAGGAGGGGGTGGCCGCCCTCCACGGCTTCGGCGGCATCTTCTTCCGCAACGCCCGCGCCTCGGGGGTCGTCCCGCAGCTGAGCGTCGTCCTCGGCCCGTCGGCCGGCGGGGCCGTCTACTCGCCGGCGCTCACCGACTTCGTGTTCATGGTGCAGGGGACCAGCCGGATGTACATCACCGGCCCCGACGTCGTGAGGACGGTGACCGGCGAGGAGGTCGACCACGAGCAGCTCGGCGGGGCCATGACCCACGCCACCCGCTCCGGCGTCGCCGCCTTCGTGGCCCCCGACGAGAAGAGCTGCCTCGAGGACGTCCGCTACCTGCTCTCCTACCTCCCCTCCAACAACCTGGAGGAGCCGCCGCTCGCCGAGTCGGCCGACCCGGTGCAGCGCCGTACCGAGGAGCTGCGCGACCTGGTCCCGCTGCGGGCCAACCAGCCCTACGACATGAAGGCCCTCATCGGCGCCGTGGTCGACGACGGCGACTACCTCGAGGTGTTCCCCCACTGGGCCACCAACCTCACCTGCGGCTTCGCCCGCATCGGCGGGCGGGTCGTCGGGATCGTCGGCAACCAGCCGTCCGTCCTGGCCGGCGTGCTCGACATCGACACCTCCGAGAAGGGGGCCCGGTTCGTCCGGACCTGCGACGCCTTCAACATCCCGCTCGTCACCTTCGTCGACGTCCCCGGGTTCATGCCCGGGACCGACCAGGAGTACGGCGGCATCATCCGCCACGGCGCCAAGCTGCTCTACGCCTACTGCGAGGCGACCGTCCCCCGCATCCAGCTCATCGTCCGCAAGGCCTACGGCGGCGCCTACCTCGTCATGGACTCCAAGTCGATCGGCGCCGACCTCTGCTTTGCCTGGCCGTCGGCCGAGCTCGCCGTGATGGGCCCGGAGGGGGCCGTCGAGATCGTCCACCGCCGGGAGCTCGCCGCCGCCCCCGACCCGGTCGCCCGCCGGGCCGAGCTGGTCGCCAGCTACACCGAGCGCTTCACCAACCCCTACGTGGCCGCCGAGCGCGGCTACGTCGACGACGTCATCGACCCGGCCGACACCCGTGAGGTGCTGGCGCGCAGCCTCGACATGCTGGCGACCAAGCGGGAGGACCTGCCCAAGCGCAAGCACGGGAACGTCCCGCTGTGACCGCCCACGCCCACGCCCACGCCCACGCCCACGCCGCCGCCGGCCCCG
>JAKBAA010000084.1 GCA_021809425.1 Actinomycetes bacterium
CCCGGCCCCTCGATGCTCGGGATCTCGATGCGGAAGTGTGCCCCGTCGGGGAAGCGGAGCTCGCTCGCCGGCGGGGTGGGCTCGGGCGTGACCCCGAGGCGGCGCAGGACCGCCTGACCAGCGACTGATCCACGTATTCGTTCGCTCGCCACGTCTCTCACTCCTCGACTCCCCACAACGCGACCACCGGCCCCGATCTCTCCGAGCTTGGATCCGCCCACATCGGCTTACGCACCTCCGTCATCATCTCTCGCCTGCCTGCTCACCTCCGGCCAACCCTCGACGCCGCTCAGCGGTTGACGCCGAGCGTCAGCCCCGAGACGAGGTAGCGCTGGAAGAAGAGATAGACGAGCACGGCCGGCAGGGCGCTGACGAGAGAGCCCGCCATCAGCACCGGGACGCTCACCACCCGCCCCGAGGAGAGCACACCGAGACCGACCGTGATCGTCCGGTTCCCCGGCTCCTGAAGGAACAGCAGGCCGACCAGCAGGTCATCCCAGATCTGGATGAACTGCAGCACGGCCACCGTGGCGAGGGCCGGCTTCGCCATGGGCAAGGCCACGCGCCGGAAGCAGCCGGCATGTCCGAGCCCGTCGCAGGCGGCAGCCTCGGTGATCTCGTCCGGCAGGCCGCGGAAGAACGTCGTCATGAGGAACGTGGCAAACGGCGTCCCGAAACCCGCGTAGACCAAGATGGCACCCAGGTAGCTGTTGATGAGGTGCAGGTGGGCGAAGTTCACGTAGACGGGGATGATGATCGACTGGAGCGGGACCATCATGCTGCCGATGATGGCGAAGAAGAGCAGCCCTTGTCGCTTGAACCTGAGCTTCGCGAACGCGTAGCCCGCGGCGCTCGCCAGCGCGAGGATCAGCACGATCGCCACGACACAGACGAGGGCCGAGTTCAACAGCTCGCGGCCGACGGGCAGGTTGGCGAAGAGCTGGCTCCAGCTCACCGTCGAGAAGCCGGAACCGTTCAGGTACTGGTTCTCGCTCCGCAGCGAGTTGACGATCATGAAGAAGAACGGGTAGAGCATCCCGGCGCTCGCGGCCAGCAAGAGGAGGAAGATCACCACCTTCGCCGGATCCCGCCGCGCCTCCCTCCAGACCGTACGGACCCTCCCGCCCCCACGGCGGCCGGTCGCCGGTCGCGAAGCTCGAGCCTTGAACATCGTCGCGGTCACCTGTCCTCCCGGAGCAGTCTCAGCTGGACCAGGCTGACGCCGAACAGCAGGACGAACAGCACGACCCCGAGCATCGCCCCCGTCCCGAACTGGCCCACGTCGAAGGCCTGCTGGTAGACGAAGAACTCGAGCGTCGTCGTGCCATAGCCGGGCCCGCCGCCGGTCATGATGAAGATCAGGCTGAACAACGCCGTGAAGGCGGTGATCATCGTGATGACGAAGGTGAACTGGAAATACCGCTTCAGCATCGGGACGGTGATCCGCCGGAACGCGGCCCACCGGCCGGCACCGTCGAGGCGGGCAGCCTCGTAGATCGCCGGGTCGACGGTCGACATCCCGGTCAGGAAGATGATCGTGTTGGTGCCGATCATCGACCAGACGAAGGTGAGCGCCACCGCCAGGATCGCCGTGTACTCGTGGCCGAGGAAGTCCGTCTGAAAGCGCGCGAGACCGAAGAGGCCGAGGAGGTAGTTCACCGTGCCCCCTGGCGCGAACAGTCGAACGGCGATCATCCCGATGACGACCCATGAGACCGCTGTCGGGAGGAAGATGAGGCTACGGAACAGCTTCCACAGCCAGACGTGCTCGTGCAGCAGCGCCGCGATCCCCAGCGGGACTCCGAGGGCGACCGGGACGGCGAGGAGCAGGATCCCGTTGTTCTCGAGCACGCGCCAGAACACGGGATCCTTGAAGAGCGTCGTGTAGGTGCTCGGACCGACCCACTGCGCCGTCAGGCCGTTCCAGTTGGTCATCGAGTAGTAGATCGCCTCGCCGATCGGGACGATCAGCACGAACAGCACGAGCACCAGGGCCGGCAGGCTCAAGAGGATGCCGGCTCGAGCCCGGTTCCGGCCGAGGCCGTGGCGCGTGCGGCCAGGCGCCGCCCGCTCCGCCGGGGGAGCGGACGGTGGCCGGGCGCCGGCCGCCGGGAGGGTGAGCGTCATCGGCGCTTCGGCCGTCATCTGCGGCCAGCCTCCCGCTGCTCCGTCCGCTCCCTCATGGGCGCTTCCCCGTCCCGAGTCCGCTCACTGTCCCCTCGCCTCGTTCGCCGTGGTCCTGCGGGTGCCCGTCGGGCACCCGCAGGACCCTCTCCTGCCCCTCGCGGCCATCTCGCCGCGGGAGGCAGCCCAATCGCTCAGCCGGCGCTGTACGAGCCCCAGCTCTTCCCGCGCTGGCCTGCCGGCAGCTGCTTCCACGCCTGCTCCAGCTGGCTTGCCGCCGCCTTCGGGGTGAGCTGCCCGGCGAGCAGCTGCGGCAGCACCTTGCTCCCTGCGTTGACGACGCCGATCTGGGTCACGTTGTCCAGCATCGGGTACTGCGTCAGATGGCCGACCGCCGAGAAGGCGAGCATCTGCTGGCTGACCGGGTTGGACGTCGAGACGCCGCTCACGTCCGGGATGAGCCCGCTCGCTGCGACGATCCGGCCGGCCTGCGGCGTGGTGAGGAACTTCAGGAACTCGGCGGCCTGCGTCTTGTGCTGCGAGTAGCTCGTCATCGCGTACCCGTCACCGGGGAACTGAACAACCCCGTGCATCTTCGTGTCGGTGAACGGCGGGACGAAGGTACCGAGCTTCTTGCCCATGGCGCCGTACAGCTGCGCGAGGTCCCAGTTGCCCTTGATGAGCATCGCCGCCTTGCCCCGCTCGAAGGCGTTGAGCGACCCGATGGACGTGACGACATCCTTGTTCGTGTACCCGCTCGTGTACAGCTTCTGCCACTTCGCCAGCTGGCTCGTGACGACCGGGCTCGTCCAGGGGATCGCACCGCTGTAGAGGCCCTGCCACTGCTTCAACGACAGCGCCCCGATCATGAGGTAGCTCAGGTCGTAGTACGGGTAGAACTCGGCGCCGAGGTTCTGGGAGCCCGCGCCGTAGTAGAGGCAGGTGATGCCCGCCGCCTTGAACTTGGCACAGTCCTGGTAGAGCTGTGACCAGTTCGTGGGCACCTGGGAGACGTGCGCCTTGGCGAAGAGCGTCTTGTTGTAGAAGCCGATGTAGAACTGGTCCTCGAGCGGGATGACGTAGGAGCCCGACGCCGTGTTGAACCCGGGCGCCGTCCACCGGAGGCCCGTCATGCGGGCAAGGTCCGACTTCGGCACGTAGGAGGCGAGGTTCTGCAGGTAGCTCTTGTACTGCAGGGTGTAGAGCCCGGTCCACATGACCGCGAGGTCGGGGCCGGTGCGCGAGATCGCCGCCGCCTGCAGGAGCGAGAAGTAGTTGCTCGCCGGCTGCGCCACAACGTTGATCTTGATGGTCGGGTGGCTCGCCTCGAACGCCTTCACGAGGTTCTTCGTGGCGGTGGCGTTTGCCTCGGTACCGTAATTCTGCCAGAGGGTGAGCGTCACCGAGGGTGCCGAGCGCGGCGCCGCCCTCGACGCCGACGCGAGGCCAGCCGTGCTCGCCATGGCGGCGAGCGCGAGCACGGCAGACGTGGCGGCGAGCCGCCGGACGATCGAGGCTTTCTTCATGGCTCTCCTTCGTTTGGTTGGAGTGGTTGGGGCACGAGGAGGGGGAGGAGGACGGTGAACGGGTGTCCTCCCGCCGTCGCGCTCACGGGGCCGGTATCCCGAGCCCCTTGGCGCCCGGTGCGGACTGGAGCGCCTCGACGCCGCTGCGCTCGAGCCACTCGAGGGCAACGCTCGCGCGTCGCACCTTCTCCCGGGCGATCGAGATCACCTCGGCCTCGAGGTGCAGGCCGCTCGGGTAGAGCGGGCGCGAGTTGCGCAGCCCGAACTTCGTGTAGATCGGCGCCGCCACCGGGATGATGTCGCCGATCTCCTGGCCCCGCACGACGCCGCCGGCGCCGTCGGGCGACTCGACGTAGAGGTCGATCGGCAGCCCCGACACCGACCGGATCTCGCCGAGCTGGCCGACGGTCATGTCCGACGGCACGTTGATCGTCGAGGCTCCGAGGCGCTCGAGCTGGAGGAAGGTGGCCGGGTTGGTCGGTGCGATGTACGCCGACACCTTCCAGACGGTCTCCGACGGGATCTCGCCGTGGCGCTGCGCCTCGGCGAGCACCTCGAGCAGGCCGCTGTCGGCGACGAGAAAGCTGCGGATGCCGCACTCCCCGGCGCGCTGCACGTCCTCGACGCCGTAGCGCAGCTGGCGCGCCCCGCGGATGCGGCCGGCGAAGGCCGGCCCGTCGCTCGAGCGCGCCGAGGCACCGGTGTCCCACTCGTCACGCGGGCCGACGAACAGGGAGACCTCGATGCCGGCGTCGCTACCGATGCGCGCCATCTCGCGCAGCTCGGCCCGGCTGAGCAGCATCGCACCGCTCCCCTGGGACACCCGGTTGACGGTCGTTCGACGCTCCGCCGCCTCCGCCACGACGGCAGCCAGCGCGCCCGGCCCCTCGATGCTCGGGATCTCGATGCGGAAGTGTGCCCCGTCGGGGAAGCGGAGCTCGCTCGCCGGCGGGGTGGGCTCGGGCGTGACCCCGAGGCGGCGCAGGACCGCCGACGGAAGGGACCTGCCGGTGGCCGCCTCGCTCTCGTCCTCGCTTGACATGTGACCCCCTCGCGCTCGCTTCCGCCACAGCCCCGCTCCACCGGGGCCCACCGGGCGCTTGCTCGGCGTTCCCGTCGGTCAGTCGACGACGAGCACACCCGGACGCTCGGCAAGCGGCGAGGCCGAGCCGGCAGTCGACGTCGGCCAGCCCTGCTGCACCGTGACCCTGGACAGTCGGCCCTCCTCGACCAGGTAGGTGTCCTCGCACTTGCCACCGCCTCCAAGGCTCGGGTTCCAGGCGATCGCGTTGCCGACCTTCACCTCGGTCAGGCCGTAGGGACCATACGGGCCGCCTGGCGCGATCTCGAACTCGCGCTGGGCGAAGCCGATCGGTCCCCCTTGGTAGTGATCCCGCCAGGCGCCACGTGCCCCGGCCCGTTCGTATGCCTCGTCGAGCTTCGCCAGCACCTCGACGTACGTCGCCCCGGGAACGGTCGCCGCCAGCACGGCATCATCGACCTGCTCGACGCGCGCGAGCACAGGACGTAGCCCTCGCGCCGCCACGGCGGTCGCCGCATATCGGGTCGCCGCCACATGGAGCCCGAGACGCCGCGCCACGACGACGGCCATGACGAGCTCGTTCGCGCGGGCGCCCGTCGCGACCGGGTGGCGCAGCCTTCGGACGCGCTCGTCACCGCCGACGATGAGCACGGGGCTGTCCGCACCTGCCGCCTCGAGACGGCAGGCGATCGCTGCCTGGATCTCCCGGTCGGTCGACCTCCCGGGCCGCCAGGCCCGAAGGGCCTCGCCGAGCGCTGTGGCAGCGAGCGCACCCAGCCCCCTCAGCTCGACCTGCTCGGCCGCGCACAGGGGCAGGCGAAGCTCCACGAGATCGGCACCCACGTCCGGTCCGAGCTCGGCGCGGCCGTCGCTCGCCAACGCGCCTTGCTCGACGCCGGCGATCTCGGCGCATGCCCTCGCCATGGCCGACGGGTCGTACCAGTCGACGGCGACCAGCCCGAACCCGTGCCGGGCCGGGTCGTAGTCCTCGAGGAGGCGATCCTGCTCGACCACGGTCGTCACGAGCGTTGCCTCGGAGCGGGACACGACCGCCCACACGTCGGCGGCCGCCGACCCCCGGTCGACCGGCGGGCCGAAGCCGCCGGTCACCCAGGCGACCGACGCCGGGCTCGTCAACGCGACCGCCTCGAGACCACGCAGCTCGAGATAGCCGGCGATCCGACGACGGCTCTCCGCGCACCGCTCGCCTCGGCGGTCGGTCTGTTCGTTTCCTCCGAATGCTGTTGTGTCTATGGCGCGAGCCAACCATCGGGCCCGGCGCATGTCAAGCATGTGACGCTCGTGGATCAATATCTCCGCATGGTGTTGTGGTAGAACGAACACCGAGGCCCGATCGGCCTGCGAAGAGACAGGAGCGCCGTTGTCGGTGACGGCAGGAGAAGAGCGCGCGGCGGCGAGCCAGCCGGACCGCTACAACGTGCGCAGCGTCCAGCGGGCGCTGCGGATGCTCGACGTGGTCGCATCCGGGCCTCCCGACGGCACGTCGCTCACGGCGCTCGCCGAGACGCTGTCGATCTCCAAGTCGACCGCGCTGGCGACCGCACGCACCCTCGTCGGCAACGGCGTCCTCCGGGCGGTCGAGCCCGGTCCCCGCTACAAGCTGGGCATGGCGCTCATCCGCCTCGGCGACCTGGCGGCGCAGCAGAGCTCGGTCGGGGAGATCTGCCTGCCGGTGCTCCGGCAGGCGAGCGCCGAGACGTCGATGACGGCACGCCTCGCGCTGGCCGAGGACGGCTACCCGGTGTGCGTCGAGCGGATCGACGGGCCGGGCGGCATCCGCTTCCAGGCGCCGCTCGGCCGGCGCGAGCCCCCCCACGCGACGGCGGCGGGCAAGTCGGTGCTCGCGATGCTCGACCTCGCGCGCGTCCTGGAGATCTGCGAAGAGACCCAGTTGACCTGGCTCACCCCCCATACCATCACCGAGGCCGACACCCTCTTGGCCGAGCTCGCCACGGTCCGTCGACGAGGCTTCGCCGTCGACGACGAGGAGGAGATCGAAGGCGTCTTCTGCGTCGGGGCGCCCTTCTTCGGTCACGGGGGCACCTGCGCCGGAGCCATCAGCGTCACCGGGATCAAGCAGGACCTTCCCGGCTGGCGCATCGCCGAGCTCGGGCGGCTGCTCCGACAGCATGCGGACACGCTGTCCGAGCTGCTCGGCGGACCACGATTTGACGACCTCCCGGCGAGCCTCGGGATCTCGAACGTCGATCGAGCGCGGGACGGAGGCAACGGGGTGCGGCCGTGAGCCCGCGCGCCCTCGTCACCCGGGGGGACGGAGCGCTCGGCCCCGAGCGGCGCGAGCCGCTCTGCGCCCAGCCGGGCGAGCTCGTGGTCAAACCGGTGACCGTCGGTCTGTGCGGCACCGACCTCGAGCTCATCGACGGGACGATCGACCCGGCCTATGTCCGCTATCCGCTCGTCATCGGCCACGAATGGACCGGCGTCGTCACGGCGTCCGGCGATGCCGTCGTACGGGCAGGCGACCGGGTCGTCGTCGAGGGGATCGTCCCCTGCCGCCGCTGCGCCCACTGCGCCGCCGGCGCCACCCACCTCTGCGACACCTACGCCGAGCTCGGGTTCACCTTCGACGGTGCCGCGGCCGACGAGGTGCTCGTACGAGCCGACCTCGCCCACGTGCTGGCGCCCCAGGTGACGAGCGACGACGCCGCGCTCGTCGAGCCGGCGTCGGTCGTCTACCACGGCCTCTCGCGCATCGTCGGTCGCCCCGGCCTCGAATGCGTCGTCGTCGGCGACGGCACGATCGGGCTGCTCGCCGCCCAGATGCTGCGCCTCTGGTCCCCGGCGCGCGTCGTCGTCGCCGGCCGCCGGCCCGGGCAGCGCGAGCTCGCGCGACGGGCCGGTGCCGACGAGCTCGTGCTCGACGGGACGCCCCGCGGCGCCTTCGACCTCGTCGTCGAGGCGGCCGGCACCGCCAGCGCCGTGGCCGATGCGCTGGCCGCAGCGCGCCGCGGCGGCTCGGTCCTCTTGCTCGGCCTGCCGCCGCACGGCAGCACCACGCCCGTTCCCGTCGACGATCTCGTCAACGGCGACCTCCTCATCCGCGCCAGCTTCGGCTACAGCTCGTCCGCCTGGGCCAGCGTCGTCGCCCTCGTCAACGCCGCCCGCCTGCATCCCGGCGTGCTCGTCACCCACCGCTTCGGATTCGACGAGCACGATGCCGCGATCACGGCGCTTCGCACGCCCCCCGACGAGGGTCCACGGGGAAAGGTCGTGCTCGAGCTGCCGTGAGGTGCCCCCACGACCCCAGCGCTCGGCTCGCCGCCTACCGGACCTTCGGCGTGAACGGTGCGCAGCTCATCCTCGTCGAGCAGGGCGGTAGACCGGGCGATGGCCGTTCGGCACGAAGGGAGCAGCCGTGATCCGTAGCGTGGACGCCCGCACGGGCACTGTCGTCGACGACGTCGCTCCGCCGTCGACGCCGGAGCAGGTCGACGAGGTCGCCGGGGCTGCCGCTGCGGCGGCCCCGGCGCTCGAGCGGCTCGGGCGCCCGGGGCGGGCCACCATGCTCGAGGCGATGGCCGATGCGCTCGAGGAGCGGCGTGACCAGATCGTCGCCACCGCCGACCGGGAGAGCGCGCTCGGCACGACCCGGCTCGGAGGCGAGCTCACCCGCACGTGCTTCCAGCTCCGGTTCTTTGCCGACGTGCTGCGCGACGGCGCCTACCTCGAGGTGGCCATCGATCACGCGGGACCGACGCCGATGGGGCCGAGGCCCGACCTGCGCCGCACGTCGCGCCCGCTCGGTCCGGTCGCCGTGTTCGGGGCGAGCAACTTCCCGCTCGCGTTCTCCGTGCCCGGCGGCGACACCGCCTCGGCGCTCGCGGCGGGCTGCCCGGTCGTGTCCAAGGTCCACGACGCCCACCCGGCCACGGCGCTGGCCTGCGCGCACGCGCTGGTCGCCGGCGCCGCGGCCGCCGGCGCCCCCGCCGGGACCGTCGCTCTCGTCTTCGGCGAGGTGGCGGGCCGGGCACTCGTCACCCACGAGGCGATCCGGGCCGTCGGGTTCACCGGATCGACAAGCGGCGGGCGGGCCCTTGCCGACCTCGCGGCGAGGCGGCCCTCGCCCATCCCCTTCTACGGCGAGCTGGGGGCGCTCAACGTGCTCGTCGTCTCCCCGGGCGCCGCCAGGGCGCGAACGTTCGAGATCGCCGATGGTCTCGCCGGCTCCTTCACCCTCGGGGTCGGCCAGTTCTGCACCAAGCCGGGCCTCGTCTTCCTGCCGACCGGACCCGACGGCGACGCGCTCGCCTTGCGGCTCGAAGCCACCGTCAACGCGACGGCCGGCGCAGCGATGCTCACGAGCGGCATCGCAGCGGCCTTCGCCGCCGGGGTCGAGCGCCTCGAGGCCGCAGGTGCCCGCGTCCTTGCCCGGGGTGGGGCCGCCGACGGCCCCACCAGCCAGCCGCCGCTCCTCCTCGCCGCCGAGGCCACCTCGCTCGTCGGACCGGTCCTCGAGGAGTGCTTCGGCCCCGTAGCCGTCGTCGTCCGCTACGGCGCCCTCGACGAGCTCCGGACGTTGGTCGCCCGGCTCTCGCCCGCCCTGACCGCCACCGTCCACGGCGAGGCCGACGAGGTCGACCTGCTCGCTCCCGTCCTCGACGACCTCGCCCAGCGGGTCGGGCGCCTGACCTGGAACGGGTTCCCCACGGGGGTCGCCGTTACCTGGGCCATGCACCACGGCGGCCCATGGCCGGCCACCACCAACCCCCTTCACACCTCCGTCGGTGCGGCCGCCATCCGCCGCTTCTTGCGACCGGTCGCCTACCAGGACGTCCCGCAGTCCCTGCTCCCGCCCGAGCTCCTCGACAGCCCGCCACCAGAGCACCTCGTCCCGCGACGCATCGACGGCGTGCTCGTGCTCCCTGACGCGCCCGCCGGCGCGCGCGAGGAGGCCGGCGACGTCTAGCGCCGCATGCCCCGCAGGGACGCGTGCACCTCCGAGACCGTGAACTCCGCCACCGCGCCCGAGAAGGCGACCCGCCCGCTCACCATGGCCCAGACGTGGTCGGCGACGCTCGTGAGCAGGTCGAGGTCGTGCTCGACCAGGACCACCGTACGGGAGGTGCCGAGACGGGAGAGCATCTCGGCGAGCACTTGCCGCTGGGCGGCGCTCAACCCCGAGGCCGGCTCGTCGGCCAGGATCACCTTGGGCTCGCTCACGAGCGCCCGGGCGAGCTCGGTGAGGCGTTGGCCCTCGAGGGTCAGGTTCCCCGCCAGCTGGTCGGCCAGGTGGGTGAGGCCGAGCTCGGCGAGCACGGTGGCCGCCCGGGAGCGCGCCAGTGCGAGGCCGGGACGGAAGAACGCGACCAGCATCGACTGCCCCGGACGGGCCACCGCCCCGGCCGCCACGTTGTCGAGCACCGTGCGGTCCCCTGCCAGGCGGACGCGCTGCCAGGTGCGGGCGAGGCCGAGCCGCGACCGCTGGGCGCTTCCGAGCCCGGTCACGTCCCGGCCGCCGAGCACCACGGTGCCGGCGTCGGGCCGCACCGCCCCGGCGAGGAGGTCGAACAGGGTCGACTTTCCGGCCCCGTTGAACCCGCAAAGGCCGAACACCCCGGATCGATCGATCTCGAGCGACACGTCGTCGACGGCCAGGACCCCGCCGAACCGCTTGGTCAATCCTGCGCAGCCAAGGCGCACCACCGGCGAGCCGGCGGACCCGCCGGAGTGAGCACGTGGGGCGACCGTCGTCACGGCGCGACCGCCGCGTCGGGGCTGCCCGCTGCGTCGGACGCCGCCACAGCTCCGGCTGCGCCCCGGTTGGCGAGGCGCCCCCGAAGCGCCCGACCGCCGCGGCCCACCAGGCCGGCGACCCCGTCGGGCTCGAGCAGCAGCACGAGCACGAGCGCGATCGCCTCGAAGGTGGTCAGGTTGGTGCTGATGAACGCCGAGCTCGTCGTCAGGTACTCGATCACCACGGCGCCCCCGATCGCCGCGACCACGCTCTTGCGGCCGGCGACGAACACCATGATGAGCAGCGTTATCTCGGCCGGCTCGGCGAGGATGTCGGGGGTCACGAGGCCCTGCGAGCTCGCCACGAGCGCCCCGCCCACCGTAGCGAGCACGGATCCGAAGACGAACACCTCGAGCCGCCGCTGACGCAGGCTTGCCCCGAGCCCCGCTGCGAGGCGCTCGTCCTCGCTCATCGCCATCAGCTGGAGCCCGACCCCAGAGCGCATCACCCGGAGCGCCGCCGCCGTGGCCAGGCCGAGGACGATCGCGATCACGATGCCCGACCGCACGAGCATCGTCGCGTACGACGCGTCGTTCCACAGCGGCGCGATCCCCTCGATCCCGGTGAACGAGCCGAGGTAGCTCGAGAACGTCGCCAACGGGTACAGGAACAGCGGAAGCAGCAGCGTGGCGAGCGCGAGCGCCAACCCCGGGGCGCGCGTGACGATGCCCCCGATCACGAGGGACCCGACCAGGCCGAGCCCGATGGTGGCGAGCACGGCCTCGCCCGAGGTGAGCCCGTAGCGGGTCTCGAGGATCCCCGTGCCATAGGCGCCGACGCCCATGAACACCGACTGGGAGAAGGCCAGCTGCTTGGAGTAGCCGAGCTGGACCACCATCCCGACCGTCGTGACGGCGTACCCGAGCCCGATCGCGATCGTCGATCCGAGGTACGACCCTCCGGCCGCCGCCAGCACGACGGCACCCACGACGGCGACCAGCCCGCCCGTCAGAAGGGGCACGAGGTCGAGGCGCGTCCCACCACCCCGCCCGTCGGCCGGCCGCGCGCCGGCTGGCGCCGAACGCTCCGTCACGCTGCGAGTCGTGGTCACCCTAGGTGGGGACCGTCGACAGGCCGAGCACCCTCGGCTGGAACACGATCAGTGCGAACAGTGCGGCGTAGAGGATCACGTCGTTGTACGACGTGCTCACGTACCCGCCGATGAGCGCCTCGGCGATGCCGAGGGCGAGGCCGATGACGACGGCGCGCCCGGGTCGGCGGAACGCAGCGAACCCTGCCGCCACCACCCCGAGCAGGCTGATCGTCGGGCCGCTCGAATAGGTGAAGCCGTTCATCGGCGACTCGACGATCCCGAAGAGCGCCGCCAGCACTGCCGTCGCCACGAACAGCCAGCGTCGATAGCGGGCGGCGTCGATGCCGACGATGCGCGATCCGATCACGCTCTCGCCGCACGCGCTCGCCGCGCGTCCCGACACCGTCGTGCGCAGGTAGGTCCAGAGCAGGATGCCCACCACGATGGCCAGCCCGATGACGAGCAGCCCGGCACGCTGCACGTGGAAGTCGGCCACCTCGAGGGCAGGCCCGTTCCAGAAGGCGGGAGCGGACCGGACGTCGGTTCCGAGCACGGCGAGCGTCACCCCCTCGATGCCGAGCGACAGGGCGAACGTGTAGAAGAACACCGTCACGATGCCGTGGTCGGCTTGGCCCCGGTCGAGCGCGAAGTGCAGCACCAGCCAGTCGAACAGCCACGCCAGAAGCCCGACCCCGACGAGGTCCACGAGGATCGACACCGCCAGGTTCCAGTGGTCCACCTGGGAGAGCTCCGCAACCCCGAGCACCCCGAGCATGGCGAAGTCCCCGATGGCCAGGTTGAGCACGTTGCTCACCCGGAACCAGATGGCGATGCACGCGGCGAACACGCCGTAGATCGCCCCGGCGGTCACCCCGGCGGCGAGCAGGTTGAGGAAGTTGCTCACGAGGCGCTCACCTCGGCCTGCTGGACGGCCGCGACGACCTCCGGGTCGTCGAGGACCCCCTTGTACATCTCGACGGCGCGGTCGGCCACCTCGAGGGCTTGGACCGGGTTCTCCTCGACGAGCAGGATGGTCAGCTCCTGCCGGCTCATCATGGTCAACCACTCGTACACCCGCCGGCTCACCGCCTCGGCGAGCCCGAGGCACGGCTCGTCGAGCACCACGATGCGCGGACGTGCCGCCATCGCCCGTGCCAGCGCCACCATCTGCTGCTGGCCCCCCGACAGCGCGCCTGCCGGCCGGTCGAGGTGCGGCGCCAGCTCCGGAAAGACCTCCATGACCTCCGCGACATCGGCGAACGCACGGTCGGCCCGCACGCGCCGGTTCTTGGCGTAGCCACCGAGCAGCACGTTGTCGCGGACGGACAGCGCCGGGAAGAGGTGGCGCCGCTCGGGAACGAGCACCAGCCCGGCCCGCAGTGCCGACTTCGGATCGCGCGCCGCCACGAGCGCCCCGTCGAGCCGCACCTCCCCGCGCCGGGCGACGAGACCGCAGAGGGCATTCACGAAGCTGGACTTGCCGTGCCCGTTCGGGCCGATCAACGCAACGCACTCGCCCCGGCGCAGCGACAGGCTGGCCCGCTCGACCGCGAGGAACTTGCCGTAGCGAACCGAGACCTCCGACGCCTCGACGATGGCGTTGCCGTCGACCATTGCCTCGCTCCCCGATTCGTGGCCATCCCATCCACGCACGCCGCTGCCACAACGGGGCGGCCGTGGCCAAACGGCGGCGCCGCGGGCGACCGGCGAGCCGGGTCTCGTCGCCGAGCCCGGCCCGCCGGGGCGCCCTTCGAGGTCCCCTACTTGTTGACCACCACCGGCTGGCCAGACGGCGAGATCGTGGCCATTGCCGCCACGATCCTCGTGATGTTGGCATAGTTGGTGGGAGTCCGGTGCCAGTAGTAGGCCTGGAGGCCACCGGTGACCAGTGTCTGGTTGCTCAGCGCCTTGACGAGGGCCGGCGTCGAGATGGACTTGGCCGAATCGATGGCCGCCTGCAGCTCACGCCCCGTGTCCCACCCCTCGGAGTCGCCGTTCACCTGGTCCGCGCTTCCCTGCCCGTTCGCCTTCATGGCCGCGATGTAGGCCTTGGTGTCCGCGATCGCCGCCGCATTGGAGGGCGTCTGCTTGAGCGACGCCAGGTTTCCGGGGCTTCCGATCAGGTAGACGTTGTGCATCGCCTTGGGGCCGCCCACCGCCGAGATGAACGCCGGCGTCGCACAGCCAGAGCACTCGCTGATCGGGATGTTCGGGTTCTGGGCCCGGATGGCCTTGATGATCGTGATCGTGTCCGGGCCCGGCGTCATCCCGAGGACGATGATCTGCGGGTTCGCCTTCAACAGGGCCAGTGCGGCAGGCGTGTCGTCGGTGGCACCCGGCGTCAGCGTCTGGGTGGACACCACCTTGAAGTGGTACTTCCCTCCAAGGCTCGCCGTGTACGCCGCGTTGCCCTTGCCCCCGGTCGTGTTGTCCTGGACCACCGCCACCCGGGTGTAGTGGCGCGGACCGATCAGGTTCTGGACGGTGGCCAGGTCGTCGGCGAAGAACACGTTCCCGATCCCGGGGAACGCGTCCTGGGAGAGCTCCGAGGCCGGGATGCCCTGGCCTGCCCAGCCGGACTGCCAGCCGAGCAGGAGCACGTGGAGCTGGTTCGCCACCGGGATGGCGGCCGCAGAGTCCGACGTCTCCTCCGGTCCGAAGATGACGTTGGCGTGCACCTGCTCGACGCACTTGCGCACGAGGCTGGCGGCCGTTGCCGGGTCGGAGTTGTCGTTCTCCGGGACGAGCACGACCTTGTGGCCGTCCACGCCCCCTTGCTTGTTGACGAGCGCTGCCCACGCCTTGGCACCGCCCATGTCGTTCGCCCCGAGCTGCGAGAACGGCCCGGACGTGGCGGCGATCTCGCAGATCGTCAGCGGGGCGCCACCGCTGTGGGGACGGCTGTGGTGGGCCCCGCTCGCACCCGCCGGGCCTCCGACGGCGCCGGCCCCGAGCATCGCCGTCCCTGCTCCGAGCAGCGTCACCGCGCTCACCACCAGGCGACGTCGCATCCCCAGACGGCCGCGGGACGGCGCGCCAGCATTCCGCTCTCGTTGCATGAGTCCCCCC
>JAKBAA010000085.1 GCA_021809425.1 Actinomycetes bacterium
CTGGCGGGGCAGGCGGGCCGCCCGGGCAGGGCGGGTCGCCTACGGTGGCGGCGTCGGCGAGGTGCAGGTCGCCGGCGCTCCGGCGCCCGCCGTTCGGGCGGCAGCCGTTCGGTCGGCACCCTGGCGAGTGGCGCCGGTCGGCGACCGGGGGAAGGGAACAGGGGGAAGGGAGAGGTGATGGGCACCCAGACGGCCATCCGCTGCTCGGTCCTGCGGGGCGGGACCTCGAAGGGGCTGTACTTCCACGCCGGCGACCTGCCGGCGGACCGGGCGGGGCGCGACGCCGTGCTGCTCGCCGCCATGGGGTCGCCGGACGCGCGCCAGATCGACGGGATGGGCGGTGCCCACCCGCTCACCTCGAAGGTGGCGGTGGTGGCGCGCTCGAGCCGGCCGGACGCCGACGTGGACTACCTGTTCCTGCAGGTGTGGCCCGACCGGGCCGAGGTGTCGGACACCCAGAACTGCGGCAACATCCTGGCCGGGGTCGGCCCGTTCGCCATCGAGGAGGGCCTGGTGGCGGCCGAGGACGGGACGACGAGGGTGCGGATCTGGATGGAGAACACCGAGAGCCTCGCCGTCGCCACCGTGCAGACGCCGGGGGGCGAGGTGCGCTACGAGGGCGAGGCCCGGATCGACGGCGTGCCGGGCACCCACGCCCCGATCCCGCTCGAGTTCGTGGGCATCGCCGGGTCGTCCACCGGTGCCCTGCTGCCGACGGGCGCGGCGGTGGACGAGATCGACGGGGTGCGGGTGACCTGCATCGACAACGGCATGCCGGTGGTGGTGCTGGCGGCGGCCGACCTCGGGGTGAGCGGGTACGAGTCGCCGGCCGAGCTGGAGGCGGACGGCACGCTGCGCGCCCGGGTCGAGGCGATCCGGCTGAAGGCGGGTCCGCTCATGAACCTGGGGGACGTGGCGAAGGCGACGGTGCCGAAGATGAGCCTGGTGGCCCCGGCCCGCGACGGCGGGGTGCTGGCGACGCGGACGTTCATCCCGCACCGGGTGCACGAGGCGATCGGGGTGCTGGGCGCCGTGTCGGTGGCGACGGCCTGCCTGCTGCCGGGGTCGGTGGCGGCCGAGGTGGCCGGTATGTCGGACCCGCCGAGCGAGGCGACCGTCGATGTGGAGCACCCGACCGGGTTCTTCACGGTCGCCCTCGGGCTGGCACGGGAGAGCGGTGCGGTCGAGGTGCGGCGCGCCGAGCTGCTGCGGACGGCCCGGCTGCTGATGCGCGGCGAGGTGCTCGTCCCGGCAGCCGTCTGGCGCCCCTGAGCACCGTCGCCGGCGGTGCCGGTCGGGGCGCCGGGAGGGGGTGGGTGGGTGGCGTTGGATGGGGCCGCAGGCGCCGCGCTAGGTTGCGGCCGGCCGCATCGATCGGTGGTGCCCAGTCCCAGGGGGAGTGATGGCGTGAGCATCCTTGGCAATCGTGTGCTGCGCAAGGAGGACACCAAGTTCCTTACGGTCGGGGGCAGCTACGTCGACGACCTGCCGCTGCCCGGGGCCGGGCACGTGGCCTACGTGCGGTCGCCGTTCGCCCACGCCCGGATCAACGGGGTGGACGTGGCGGCGGCGCGTGAGGCGCCCGGGGTGCTGGACGTGGTGACGGCCGGCGACCTCGGCCTGGCGCCGGTGGCGCCGGGCATCCCGATCATCAACGCCGCCATGGGCCGCCCGCCGCTCGCCGACGGGGTCGTGCGGTTCGTGGGCGAGCCGGTGGTGGCGGTGGTGGCCGAGACGCGGGCCCAGGCGGTCGACGCCGTCGAGCTGGTGGAGGTCGACTACGACCCGCTGCCGGCGGTGGTCGACCCGAGGGTGGCGCTCGAGGGGGGCACGCTGCTGTTCCCCGAGGCCGGCACGAACGTGGCGTTCGCCATGACGCCCGAGCTGGACCCGTCGTTCTTCGAGGGGTGCGACGTGGTGGTGCACGGCACGTTCGTCAACCAGCGGCTGGCGCCGTGCCCGATGGAGGTGCGGGCGGCGGCGGCGGAGTGGGGCGTCGACGGCCGGGTGACGCTGTGGGTGTCGAGCCAGGCGCCCTTCGGCGTGCGGGCCTCGCTGGCTGCCCTGCTCGGGATGGACGAGGGGCAGATCCACGTGATCTCGCCGGACGTCGGGGGCGGGTTCGGCGCCAAGGGGTCGAACTACCCTGAGGAGCTGCTGGTGGCCGTGCTGGCGCGCCGCCTGGGCCGGCCGCTGCGCTGGACGGAGAGCCGGTCGGAGTCGATGCTGGGCCTCGGGCACGGCCGGGGGCAGCTGCAGGAGGTGACGATCGGGGGGACCCGCGAGGGGAAGGTGCTGGCCTACCGCCTCGAGGTGGTGGCCGACGTCGGCGCCTACCCGATCCTCGGGACGATCCTGCCGACGCTCACCCACCTGATGGCGTCGGGCACCTACGACATCCCGAAGATCGAGTTCCGGGCGCAGTCGGTGGTGACGAACACGGTGCAGATGACCGCCTACCGCGGGGCCGGCCGGCCGGAGGCGACGGCGGCGGTCGAGCGGGCCATGGACCTGTTCGCCGTGGAGCTCGGGATGGACGCCGCCGAGGTGCGCCGGCGCAACCTGATCGGGGCGGACCGCTTCCCGGTGACGACGGCGTCGGGGGCAACCTACGACGTGGGCGACTACCGCAAGGCGCTCGACACGGCGCTGGAGGCGGCCGGCTACGAAGAGCTGCGCCGGGAGCAGGCCGCCCGGCGCGCCGCCGGGGACCGGCTGCAGCTGGGCATCGGGGTGTCGACCTACGTGGAGATCACGAACGGGGTGCCCGGGCCGGAGTTCGGTGCCGTCGAGATCCTGGCGGACGGGCGGGCGGTGGTGCGGACGGGGACGTCGTCGCACGGGCAGGGTCACGCCACGGCGTGGTCGATGATCGTGTCGGACACGCTGGGCATCCCGATCGAGCGGGTCGAGTTCGTCCAGTCGGACACCGACCTCGTGGCCCACGGGATCGGGACGTTCGGGTCCCGGTCGCTCCAGAGCGGCGGGGTGGCCGCCCACCGTGCCGCCGGCAAGGTGGTGGAGATGGCGAAGGAGCTCGCCGCCGACCTGCTCGAGGCGGACCCGGCCGACCTCGTGGTCGACCGGGTCGACGGCGGGCTGCAGGTGGCGGGCACGCCGGTGGTGCGGCGCAGCTGGGCCGAGCTCGCCGCAGCGGCGTCGGAGCGGGGGACGAAGCTGCTGGCCGAGGTGGACTACGAGGCCGGGCCGAGCTTCCCGTTCGGGTCGCACGTGGCCGTGGTGGAGGTGGACGTCGAGACCGGGCAGGTGCGGCTGGTGCGCCACGTGGCCGTGGACGACGCCGGCACCATCCTCAACCCGCTGCTGGCCGACGGCCAGGTCCACGGCGGGATCGCCCAGGGGGCCGCCCAGGCGTTGCTCGAGGAGTTCCGCTACGACGAGGACGGCAACCCGCTGACGGCCAACTTCGCCGACTACGCCGTCATCAGCGCCACCGAGCTGCCGAGCTTCGAGCGCATCCCGATGGAGACGCCCAACCCGGCGAACGAGCTCGGGGCGAAGGGGATCGGGGAGTCGGGCACGATCGGGTCGACCCCGGCGGTGCAGAGCGCCGTCGTCGACGCCCTCTCCCACCTGGGGGTTCGCCACGTGGACATGCCGGCCTCGCCCGAGCGGGTCTGGCGGGCGCTGCACGCCGTCTAGGTTCGAATTGGAAGATCGCGGAGGGAGGACCATGCGGGTCAAGGTGACGGTGAACGGGACGGTGACGGAGCACGACGTCCCGCCGCGGCTGCTGCTCGTGCAGTACCTGCGGGAGACCGTGGGCCTGACCGGGACGAACGTGGGGTGCGACACGACGTCGTGCGGCGCCTGCACGGTGCTGCTCGACGGGGAGTCGGTGAAGTCGTGCACCGTGCTTGCTGCGCAGGCCGACGGGGCCGAGGTGACGACGATCGAGGGGATGGCGGCGGCCGACGGGACGCTGCACCCGATCCAGGAGGCGTTCCGGGAGCACCACGGGCTGCAGTGCGGGTACTGCACGCCCGGGATGGTGATGGCGGCGGCCTCGCTGCTGAAGGAGCACCCGTCGCCGAGCGAGGCAGAGGTGCGCGAAGGGCTCGAGGGCAACCTGTGCCGCTGCACCGGCTACCACAACATCGTCGCGGCGGTGCTGGCGGCGTCGAAGGCGAAGGAGCTCGCATGATCCCGGCCCCGTTCGACTACCAGCGGGCGTCCTCGGTGGAGGAGGCCGTCGCGCTGCTCGGCGAGCACGGCGACGCCGCCAAGCTGCTGGCCGGGGGGCACTCGCTGCTGCCGCTCATGAAGCTGCGCCTGGCCGTCCCGTCGGTCCTCGTCGACGTGGGCCGGCTGGGCGAGCTGCGGTACGTGCGGGAGGCCGGTGACCAGGTGGCCATCGGCGCCCTGACGCGCCACCGGGAGCTCGAGACGAGCGAGCTGCTCCGCTCGGCGGTGCCCGTGCTGGCGCACGTGGCCGGCCAGATCGGCGACCCGCAGGTCCGCCACCGGGGCACCATCGGCGGGTCGATCGCCCACGGCGACGCCGCCTCGGACCTGCCGGCAGCGGTGCTGGCGCTCGACGGTGTCATGGTGGCGACCGGGCCGAACGGCACCCGGGAGATCCCGGCGGCGGAGTTCTTCAAGGGGTTCCTGGAGACGGCGCTGGCGCCCGACGAGGTGCTGACCGAGATCCGGGTGCCGCGCTCGCCGGGGGGCTGGTCGTTCCAGAAGTTCAACCGGCGCGCCCAGGACTGGGCGATCGTCGGGGCGGTGGCCGTGACCAACGGGTCGACCCGGGTGGCGCTGATCAACATGGGGGCCACCCCGCTGCGCGCCCGGGCGGTCGAGGCGGCCGTGGCGGCGGGTGCGAGCGCCGGCGAGGCGGCGGCGCACGCCGCCGAGGGGGCCGAGCCGTCGGCCGACCTCAACGCCAGCGTCGAGTACCGCCAGCACCTGGCCACGGTGCTGGTCCGGCGGGCCCTCGAGGAGGCGGCGGGACGGCAGGGCCGGTGAGCGGGGCGGCGGCCGGGGTGCCGGAGCGCCCGGTGACCCTCCCCGGCGGGGTCACCGGTCCGGACGACCTGCGGGCGGCGCTCGGCGGCGCCGGGTACCTCGCCGACGAGGGGCTGGCGACGGTGGTCTTCCTGGCCCTCGCCCTCCGTCGCCCGCTGCTGCTCGAGGGGGACGCCGGGGTCGGCAAGACCGAGGTGGCCAAGGCGCTGTCGCGCTGGCTCGGGGCGGAGCTGCTGCGGATCCAGTGCTACGAGGGCATCGACGCCGCCCAGGCGGTGTACGAGTGGGACTACGCACGCCAGCTGCTGCACCTGCGGGCCGCCGAGGCCCGCGGGGCGGTGAGCGGCGAGCGGGTGTCGGAGGCGATCGAGGACGAGCTGTACTCCGAGCGGTTCCTGGTGCGCCGGCCGCTGCTCGCCGCCATCACGGCGGACCCGGGCGGGCCGCCCCCGGTGCTGCTGGTGGACGAGCTGGACCGGGCCGACGACGAGTTCGAGGCGTTCCTGCTCGAGGTGCTGTCGGAGTACGCCGTGACGGTGCCCGAGCTGGGCACGTTCCGGGCGGCGGTGCCGCCGATCGTGGTGCTGACCTCGAACCGCACGCGCGACCTGCACGACGCCCTGAAGCGGCGCTGCCTGTACCACTGGGTGGAGCACCCCGACTTCGAGCGCGAGCTCGAGATCGTGGCGCTCCGTGCGCCCGAGGTGGCGCCGCGGCTCGCCCGCGAGGTGGCGGCCGCAGCCGGCCAGCTGCGCGAGATGGGGCTGTACAAGCCGCCGGGCGTGGCCGAGACGATCGACTGGGCCGAGGCGCTGGCGGCGCTCGGCCAGGCGCGCCTCGACGAGGCGGGGGTCGAGCGCACCCTCGGGACGGTGCTCAAGTACCGGGAGGACGCCGAGCGGGTGCGGGCCGCCGGGATCTGCGAGCTCGTCACCGCCGCCGCCCAACGGGCGGGGTGAGCACGGGCGCGCCGGTCGTGCCCACGCCGGCGCCGGCCGGGCCCACGGCGACGGCGACCGCCGCGTCGCAGCCGGAGCGGCTGGCGGTGGCCTTCGTCCGGCTGCTACGCCGGTCCGGCCTCCGCGTGCCGCCGGACGCCTCGGTGTCCTACGCCGTGGCCCTGGCCGCCGTCGGGCTTGCCCGGCGCGACCCGGTGTACTGGGCGGGTCGTGCCACCCTCGTCCGCCGGCCGGAGGACGTCGAGGCCTACGACAAGGCGTTCTCGGCGTTCTGGCTGGGGCGCGAGCGGGGCCGGCAGGTGTTCGAGGTGCAGCCGCAGCAGCTGACCCTCGTCGTCGACTCCTCCGAGGACGAGGAGGAGGCCGGGGAGGACGAGCCGGCCGGCCCGGACCCGGAGGACGGGAGCGGGGACGAGCTGCAGGTGCGCTACAGCGCCGCCGAGACGTTGCGCCAGAAGGACTTCGCCACGTTGAGCCCGGACGAGCTGGCCGAGGCACAGCGGCTGATGGCGGCCATCCGCCTGGGGGGCGCGCGCAAGGCCAGCCGGCGGCTCCAGCCGGTCCGCCGCCGGGGCCGCCGGCCGGACCTGCGCCGGACGCTGCGCCAGGCGCTGCGCGCCGGCGGCGAGCCGGTGCGCCGGGCCTACCTCGACCAGGGCGAGCGCGAGCGGCGGGTGGTGCTGCTGTGCGACGTGAGCGGCTCGATGGAGCCGTACGCCCGGGCGCTCATCCGCTTCCTCCACGTGGCCGTCGCCGGGCGGGCCCGGGTGGAGGCGTTCACCCTCGGGACCCGCCTGACCCGGGTCACGCGGGAGCTGTCACGCCGAGACGCCGACGCCGCCGTGCTGGCGGCGGCGAAGGCCGTGCCGGACTGGTCGAGCGGGACCCGCCTCGGTGAGTCGCTGCGGAGCTTCAACGACACGTGGGGGACCCGTGGCATGGCGCGGGGGGCGGTGGTCATCGTGCTGTCGGACGGCTGGGACCGGGGCGACCCGGCGGTGCTCGCCGAGCAGATGGAGCGGCTCCGGCGGGTGGCGCACCGGGTGGTGTGGGTCAACCCGCTGAAGGCGACACCGGGATATGCGCCGCTGGCGCGGGGAATGGCGGCGGCGCTCCCCTACGTTGACGATCTGGTGGAGGGGCATTCCGTGGCCTCTCTCGAGGCGCTGAGCGAGGTGGTGCGCAGGTGAAGGAGGTCATCGGTCAGGTCGAGCGCTGGCGGCGAGCCGGCAGGCGGGTGGCGATCGCCCGCGTCGTCGGGCTGGACGGGTCCGGCCCGCGTGACCCGGGCGCCACGATGGCGGTCAACGAGGACGGCGAGGTGGCCGGGTCGGTGTCGGGCGGGTGCGTCGAGGGCGCCGTCGTCACCGAGGCCCTCGCGGCGCTCGAGGCCCGGGCGGGGGCGCGCCGGTGCACGTTCGGGTACAGCGACGACGAGGCGTTTGCCGTCGGGCTGACCTGCGGCGGGACGATCCACCTGCTGATCGACCCGGAGCTGCCGGCCTTCTACGACGAGCTGCGGGGCGCCCTCCAAGGCGACGAGCCGGTGGCCGTCGCCACCGTGATCGAGCTCGACGAGGGGGCGGCCGGCCCGTCGGGCACCGGGCTGCAGCTCGGGGCCAGCCTGCTCGTGCGGGCCGACGGCGCCGCCTCGGGGACGCTCGGCTCGCCGACCCTCGACGAGGTGGTGCGGCGCGACGCCGCCGGGGCGCTGCAGAGCGGGCTGTCGAGCACCCGCCACTACGGTCCCCACGGCGAGGCGCGCCAGCGCGAGGTCGGGGTGTTCGTCGAGGTGTTCGCCCGCCAGCCCCACCTCGTGATCTTCGGTGCCGTCGACTTCACGGCCGCCCTCGCCCGGCTCGGCAAGGTGCTCGGGTACCGGGTGACGGTGTGCGACGCCCGGCCGGTGTTCGCTACGACGGCGCGCTTCCCGATGGCCGACGAGGTGGTGGTCGACCGGCCCGAGCGCTACCTCGCTCGGGTCGGGGCCGAGCTCGGGGCGCGTGACGCCGTGTGCGTGCTCACCCACGACCCGAAGTTCGACGTCCCGGCGATCGTCGCCGCCGTGGGCACCGAGGTGGGCTACCTCGGCGCCATGGGCTCCCGCCGCACCCATGCCGACCGGGTGGAGCGCCTCGAGCAGGCCGGCCTCTCCCCGGCCGAGCTGGGGCGGGTGATGGCTCCGATCGGCCTGGACATCGGCGCCCGGACCCCCGAGGAGACGGCGGTGGCCATCTGCGCCGAGATCATCGCCCGTCGCACCGGGCGGGCCGCCCCGTCGCTGCGCGACGGGCGGGGCCCGATCCACGCGCCGGCGGTGCTCCCCGGTGCCGGGGCGGCCGTCGGGGCCTGAGGCCACCCCGGCCCCCAGCCCCCGGCCCAGCCCCCGGCCCCCGGCATCCTGCGTCGCGGCCGGCCGCCGGCGGGGGTCCGGCGGGCCAGGTCACGGGGCCGCGCCGGGCCACTAGCCTGCCCGTGAACGCAACGGCCCAGCCGCGGCGCGCCGACGACCGGCGCGGCGGGGCGGCGGGCGAGACGCCAGGAGGAGCCGGTCGATGGAGCTGCGCAACGAGTTCACGGTGAACGTCCCCGTCGAGGAGGCGTGGTCGGTGCTCACCGACGTCGAGCGCATCGCCCCGTGCCTTCCCGGCGCCGAGCTGCGGGAGGTCGAGGGCGAGGAGTACCGGGGCGTCGTCAAGGTGAAGGTGGGCCCGATCACGGCCGAGTACAAGGGGACGGCCCGCTTCCTCGAGCAGGACGCCACGGCCCACAAGGCGGTGCTGCGGGCCGAGGGGCGCGAGACGCGCGGCCAGGGGAACGCCAGCGCGACGATCACGGCCACGCTGGCCCCGAGCGGTGGCTCGACGACGGTGGCCGTCGTCACCGACCTGACGATCGCCGGCAAGGTGGCCCAGTTCGGACGGGGCGTGCTCGGCGACGTGAGCAACAAGCTGATGCAGCAGTTCGTCGAGTCGCTCGAGTCGACGGTGCTCGCCTCGCGCGCCGCAGCGGCGCCGGCGGAGCCGGCGGGGTCCGCCGAGGGTGCCGGCCCGATCGGCCCGGCCGGCAACGGGGCGTCCCAGGGCACGGCGAACGCCGGGTCGGGGGTCGGGGCGGGGGCAGCCGGCCCGCAGGCGGCCGAGGCGATGGCGGCGGCACCGGCCTCGAAGGGGGCGGCCTCGGTCGACCTGCTGAAGGTGGTCGGACCGTCGTTGCTGAAGCGGGGCCTGCCGGTCCTGGCGGGGGCCGGCGTGCTGGCCGTGGCCGTGCTGCGCCGGCGCGCCCGCCGGCGGGGCTGAGGACCGGGCGGGCTAGGGGCGCCGGGCGGGCTAGGGGCGCCACCGGGCGAAGCGGTCGGCGAGCCGGTCGGCGCCCCGGGCGAGCAGGCCGACGTCGAGGCCGACGGCGACGAAGGTGGCGCCGAGCCCGAGGCAGCGCTCGGCCTCGGCGTCGTCGGCGGTGAGGATCCCGGCGGGCACCCCGGCGCGGACCACCCGCCGGAGGGCGCCCTCGACGGCGGCGACCACGTCCGGGTGGGCGAGCTCGCCGATCCGGCCGAGGCTGGCCGACAGGTCCGACGGCCCGATGAAGATGCCGTCGACGCCGTCGACGGCGGCGATCGCCTCGATCTCGTCGAGCGCCCGTGCCGTCTCGACCTGGACGAGCAGGCACAGCTCGTCGGGCGCCCCGGTGAGGTACCCGGGGACCCGGCCGAAGCGGCTTGCACGGGTGAGCCCGGCGACGCCACGGATGCCACCGGGCGGGTAGCGGACGGCGGCGACGGCGCGGCGGGCCTCCTCGGCCGACTCGACGTACGGGACGAGCAGGGACTGGGCGCCGATGTCGAGGCAGCGCTTGATGCGCACCGGGTCGTTGCTGGCGGGCCGGACGACGGCGGTGGCCGGGTAGGGGGCGACCGCCTGCAGCTGGGCGAGCAGGCTCTCGACCTCGCTCGGCCCGTGCTCTCCGTCGAGGAGCAGCCAGTCGAAGCCGGCCCCGGCCACGATCTCGGCGGCGTAGGCGTCCCCGAGGGCGCACCACAGGCCGATCTGGGGCGTCCCGGCGCGCAGCGCCCGGAGGAAGCGGTTGTCGGGGAGCGGGAGCGTCGGCGTCACGACGGGGGGTCACCTCTTGGCGGTCGCTGGTGGATGGGCGGCCCGGCGCGCCGGCCGGGACGCAGCTCGACGGCAGGCGCCGGACCGGGCAGGTGGCGGGCGGTGACCGCACCGGTGCCGTCGTCGTGGTGCTCGAAGATCACCTGGCCCCCCCGGGTGGCGTCCACCGCGGTGCCCGCCGGGCGCCGGACGACGGCGCTCGAACCCTAGGTTGGAGCCTGCGCCCGGGCAAGCGTCAGGAGGTCGGGTGCGCCGAGGCAGGCCCGCCCGCGCCGGGACGGGCACCGACACATGCCAAGGAGGCGAGCACGACGATGACGGCCACCCTTCCCGCGTCCCCACCGGGCGCCGCCCCCCCGGGGGCGGCGACGCTGCTCGAGCGCTTCCTGGAGGTGCGGCGCCGGACCGAGACGCTCGCCGAGCCGCTCGGGCCGGAGGACCAGACGGTCCAGTCGATGCCCGACGTGAGCCCGACCAAGTGGCACCGGGCCCACGTGACCTGGTTCTTCGAGACCTTCGTGCTGCAGCCGTTCGTGCCGGGCTACGAGCCGTTCCACCCGCTCTACGGCTACCTGTTCAACTCGTACTACGAGGCCGTCGGCGACCGGTACCCGCGCCCGGCGCGCGGCCACGTGTCGCGCCCGGGGGTCGCCGAGATCGGGAGCTACCGGCGCCACGTGGACGAGCGGGTGGCCGACCTGCTCGCCGGCGGCGGCCGGGGGACCCTGCCGGTCGAGGCGGCCCGGCTCGTCGAGCTGGGCTGCCACCACGAGGAGCAGCACCAGGAGCTGCTGCTGATGGACGCGAAGCACGTGCTGTCGTGCAGCCCGGTCGAGGCGGCCTACGCGGCGTCGCCCCTGCCCCTGCCCCTGCCCCTGCCCCCGGCCCCGGCCCCGGCCCCGGCGGGGAAGGTGCAACCACCCCGGCCTGGGGCGGGCGGCGGGTTCGTGGCCCACGAGGGTGGCGAGGTGGCGATCGGTCACGGCGGGGACGGGTTCGCCTTCGACAACGAGGGGCCACGCCACCTGGAGCGGCTGGTCCCCTTCGAGCTGGCGGCCGGGCTGGTGACGGCGGGGCAGTGGCAGGCCTTCGTGGAGGACGGCGGCTACCGGCGGGCCGAGCTGTGGCTGTCGGACGGGTGGGCGACGGTCCAGCGGGAGGGGTGGGTGGCGCCGCTCTACTGGCGGGACGAGGGCGGAGGTGGGCACAGCGTGTTCACCCTGTCGGGCCGGCGGCAGCTCGACGAGGCCGAGCCGGTGTGCCACGTGAGCTACTACGAGGCGGACGCCTTCGCCCGATGGGCGGGGGCGCGGCTGCCGACCGAGGGCGAGTGGGAGGCGGTCGCGGGGGCCGCGCCGGTGGAGGGCAACTTCCTCGAGTCGGGGCGGCTGCACCCCGTGGCGGGCGGCGGCTGGCTCGGGGACGCCTGGGTGTGGACGGCGTCGGCCTACCTTCCCTATCCCGGGTTCCGGCCGGCGCCGGGAGCCGTGGGCGAGTACAACGGCAAGTTCATGGTCAACCAGCACGTGCTGCGGGGTGGCGCCTGCGTGACCCCGCAGGGGCACGTCCGGGGGACCTACCGCAACTTCTTCCCGCCGTCGGCGCGCTGGCCGTTCACCGGCGTCCGGCTGGCCGGCGACCTCGGGGAGGCGGCGTGAGCGGGGAGATCAGCCTGGAGGTGCTCGTGACGCCGGCCGATCGCCGGGCGGCGCTCGAGCGGGACGTGCGGGTCGGGCTCGGCGCCGGCGACAAGGTGCTACCGCCCGTCTGGTTCTACGACGAGACGGGCAGCCGGCTGTTCGACGAGATCACCCGCCTCCCCGAGTACTACCCGACCCGCACCGAGGCGGGCATCCTGCGGGCGCACGCCGCCGACATGGTGGCGGCGTCCGGGGCCGACGTGCTCGTCGAGCTGGGCTCGGGGACCTCGGAGAAGACCCGCCTGCTCCTCGACGCCATGACGGCGGCCGGGTCGCTGCGCCAGGTGGTGCTGCTGGACATCAGCGAGGAGGTGCTCGTCGAGGGGGCGGCCGCCCTGCGGGAGCGGTACGGGGTCGACGTCCACGCCGTCGTCGGCGACTTCCGGCTGCACCTCGAGGCGCTCGCCAAGGGGGAGCGGCGGCTGTGGGCGTTCCTCGGCTCGACCATCGGCAACTTCCGGCCGGACGAGCGTCGCCGCCTGCTCGGCGAGCTTGCCGGTGCGATGGCCGACGACGACCACCTGCTGCTCGGCACCGACCTCGTGAAGGAGCCGGAGCGCCTGGTCGCCGCCTACGACGACGAGCGGGGGGTGACGGCCGCCTTCAACCGCAACGTCCTCGCCGTGCTCAACCGTGAGCTCGGCGGCGACCTGGTGCCGGAGCGCTTCGTCCATCGTGCCGTGTGGGACCCGGTCGCCGAGTGGATCGAGATGCGCCTGCGCTCGACCGCCTGCCAGGTGGCGCGCCTCGACCGGCTCGGCCTCGAGGTCGCCTTCGAGGAGGGCGAGGAGATCCTCACCGAGACCTCGGCCAAGTTCCGCCCCGCCGGCGTGGTCGCCGAGCTGGCGACGGCCGGCCTACGCGAGGAGGTGGCCTGGTCGGACCCCGACGGGGACTTCCGCCTCGGGCTTTCACGGCGGGGCTCCCATGCGGCCTAGCGCGGCCGCCGCCGGGGCGCCCGGCAGCGACGAGCCGGACGAGGCGGACGAGCCGGACGAGGGCGACGAGCTGGACGAGCTGGACGAGCTGGACGAGCTGGACGTCGGCTGGCTGCACGCCAAGCCCGGGGTGAAGTGGGCCCGGTACGGCGCCGAGGTGCTGCCGGCGTGGGTGGCCGACATGGACTTCCCGGTGCCGCCGGTCGTTCGGCGGGCGCTCGTGGCAGCGGTCGAGGGCGGCGACCTCGGCTACCCGAGCTGGCACGGCGGGACACCGCTGCGGGCGGCGTTCGCCGAGCGGATGGTCGAGCGGTACCGGTGGGCGGCCGACCCGGCGAAGGTGCGCGAGCTGACCGACGTGGTGCAGGGGTTCCAGCTGAGCCTGCACCTGGCGAGCTCGCCGGGGGACGCCGTGGCGCTGCAGACGCCGGCCTACCCGCCGTTCCTCGCCTCGATCACCGAGATGGGGCGCCGGCTGGTGGCGGTGCCGATGGAGGACACGGCGGGCGGGTGGCGCTTCGACCCCGATCGGGCCGAGGCGGCGATCGCCGGGGCCGGTTGCAAGGTGCTGGTCGTGGTCAACCCGCACAACCCGACCGGGCGGGTGCTCGATCGGGGCGAGCTGGAAGCGCTTGCCGGGATCGCCGAGCGGCACGACCTGGTCGTGGTCACCGACGAGATCCACGCCGAGCTGGCGTTCCCGCCGGCACGCCACGTGCCCTTCGCCAGCCTCGGGCCGGAGGCGGCACGGCGGACGATCACGCTGACGTCGGCCACGAAGGCGTTCAACCTGGCCGGCATCCGGTGCGCGCTCGCCCACGTCGGCCCGGACGCCGTGCGGGCCGCCTGGGACGGGGCGCCGTCGCACCTGTACGGCCAGCCGGGGAACCTGTCGGTGCTCGCCACCCTCGCCGCCTGGCGCGACGGCGGGCCGTGGGCGGGGGCCGTGCTGGGCCGGCTGCGGGCGCGCCGTGACGAGGTGGTCGCGCGGCTTGCCGCCGAGGCGCCGGCGGCGCGGCTGCACCCGCCCGAGGGCACCTATCTCGCCTGGATCGACCTGTCGGCCTACGGGCTCGGGGACGACCCCGCCGCGGCCGTGCTCGCCGCCGGCCGGGTGGCGCTCGGCCACGGCCCCGACTTCGGGCCAGGCGGCCAGGGGTTCGCCCGGCTCAACTTCGCCACGTCGCCGGCGGTGCTGTCGGGGGTGCTCGACCGGCTCGTGGGCGCCCTCGCGGGGCGGGACGGGCCGGGGCGGTAGCGGGAGCGGTCCGGCCTCCGGCCAAGAAGATCCTGTTGTCAGCTAAATTGACAGCTCCCGAGAGTCTCTGGAAACCTGACATTGCGATCCCACCCTGCGGGTGCGGGGTGGTCGGGTCCGGTGGGGTGAGGGGGTCTCGACGACGGTTCGGCGGCGGAATGCCCGCGCCTGCCGCCCGGCTGCCTCGTGCCGCCGGCGGTCGCCCGGGCAACACAGGGAACCGACGCCGAACCAAGGAAAAGAGCGAATGGATCTGCACACGCTGGGGGGTTCGGGTAGCAAGGGTGCTCGTCACGCCGTCGGGGGACGGCGCGAGGGAACGGGCACGTCGAGGCGGGACCGGAAGCGGTCGAGGGTGCGCGCCGGGCTCGGTGGCCTCCTTGCCGCCGGGGCGCTCGTCGCCGGCATGGCGGGTGGTGGCCTGGCGGGCGCCTCGAGCGCGCCGCGGGGCACACACCCCGTCCACGTGAAGAAGGGCGGCTCCCTCACCGTCCTCGAGTGGTCCGGCTACGCCGGCAGCTGGCCGGGGCTCGACCCGGCGACCGACACGAACGGGGCGGCCGACCAGAGCTACATGAACGCCATCTTC
>JAKBAA010000009.1 GCA_021809425.1 Actinomycetes bacterium
GCCGGCGCCACCGGCGCCCCGGGCGACGCCGGCGCCCCGGCCGAGGGCACGGCCACGCCGCCCGCTGCCGGCTCCGGCGACGACACCTCGGCTGTGGCGCCCGCCTCCGGCGGGACCGCCTCGGCGGTCGTGCTCGCCTCGGTCGACGTCGGGGTCTCCTCGGGCTCGGCTGCGGCCACGGCTCCTCCTGCTGCAAGCGGGTCCGGTGCCTCGCCCGCCGGGGCGGGCGCGGCGCTCGCCACCGGGTCGTCGCCGGCCATCGGGTCGTCGTCGGCCACCGGGTCGTCCCCGGTCGCCGGGTGGTCGCCGGTCACCGGGTGGTCGCCGGCGGCCGGCGCCGCGATGGCCCTCGGAGCGTCGGTTGCTGCCCGTCCGCCGCCCGCCCGTGCCGGGGCGGGCGCGGGCAACGCCCGCTCCGGCGGCGGCGCGACGGCGGTCCGCCCGTTCGGGGTCGGGTCGCCGACGAAGGGCTCGGAGACGGCGTCGAACAGCGAGGGCGCCGGGCCGTTCTCCAGCCGACCCTTGATCACCTTGAGCGGCAGGAAGTGCTCCCGCTGCTGTCGGAGGATCCAGCGAAGGCGCTCGACGTCGTGCTCGTAGAACTTGCGGTAGCCGGACGGGGTCCGCTCGGGATGGATGAGACCGCGGCTCTCGAGGAAGCGGATCTTCGAGATCGTCACGTCGGGGAACTCTCCGACGAGCAGGTCGAGGACCTCCCGGATGGACAGGTAGGTGCGGTCGGCCGCGCTGCGTCCCACGGTGCCGCTCACCCGCGTGCGGCCAGGAAGACGAGCTTGAACTTTCCGATCTGCACCTCGTCGCCGCCCTGCAGCTCGACGTCGTCGATGCGCTCGCGGTTGACGTAGGTCCCGTTCAACGAGCCGACGTCACGCAGGTGGTAGCTGCCATCGCTACGGCGGAACTCGGCGTGACGTCGCGACACGGTGATGTCGTCCAGGAAGATGTCGCTGTCGGGGTGACGGCCTACGCTGGTCACGTCGCCTTCCAGCACGTACCGGGAGCCGGAGTCGGCGCCCCGCTTGACCACGAGGACCCCGGTCCCCTCGGCGAGCTCGCCGATCGCGACCGACAGCTCGTCCTCGCCGACGTCACCGGTCGGCTCGTCGGGGGCGAACGTGATCGTCGTGTCCGTGCCCGCCGCCAGCGCTGCCCCGCAGGACGAGCAGAAGTTCACCCCCGGTGGGTTCCGGTGACCGCAGTTGTGGCAGAACACGGCTGTCACGGTAGTCGACCACGCCACGTGCTGCCCCGGGCGCTCGGCCGCTGCGCCGAAGGCCCGAGGCGGTCACTCGGTGGTCCGCTGGCGGTACTCGTCGGCGCCGAGCAGGCCCGTGACGTCCTCGCCGTCGGCGAGCTGCAGCACGCACACCCACCCCTCGCCGTACGGGTCGTCGTTGAGCCGGCCGGGCGCGTCGAGCAGGGCGTCGTTGCGCTCCACCACCGTCCCGCCGAGAGGGGCGTAGAGCTCCGAGACGGCCTTGGTCGACTCGACCTCGCCGAGCACCTCCCCCGGCTGCACCTGGGCGCCCAGCTCGGGCAGCGAGACGAACACGACGTCACCGAGGGCGTCCTGGGCGAACGCCGTGATGCCGACGCGCGCCGTCGAGCCGTCGAGGCGGACCCACTCGTGGTCCTCGGTGTAGCGAAGCTCTGCAGGTACCTCCACGGGGGCCGATCGTAGCGAGCCCCACCGGTGCTACGCAGAAGGAGCGTCGAGCAGGATGTCGCCGATCTCGGCGACGGCGGCGCGCGCTCGCGCCGACGAGGCGCGATCGGTGTCCGCCTCGGCGAACACGTGGGTCACCGGCTCCTCCGGGTCGGGGACGACGAGCGTCCAGCCGCGGGCGTCGATCGTCTTCACCCCGTCGAGCAGCACCAGCTCGTCGGAGCGGGCCCGCTCGAGGACGCTGCGCATGACCGTCCCCTTCAGCTCGAAGGGCGTGTGGACCTCCTCGTGGACGACGTGCACGGGGGGCAGGCCGGCGACGACCGACGACAGGCGGGTGGTGCTCCCCGCCAGCAGTCCGAGGAGGCGCACCAGCGTGGCGATGGCGTCGTAGGCGGGCAGGAACCGGGTGAAGGCGAACCCGCCGTCGGTGTTGCCGGCGAACTCGACGTCGCCGCCGCTCGCCAGCTCCATCAGGTTGGCCCCGCCGAGCTTCGCCCAGGCGACCTCGACACCGAGCTCGGCGGCGATCTCGTTGAGCCGCCAGCTGGCATTCACGGGCGCCGCGATGGTGGTGCCCGGGTTCGCCTGGGCCACGAGGCTGGCGAGGGCGAGCAGCGCCTCGTCGTCGGTGAGGATCCGGCCGGTGTCGTCGACAAGGGTGAGCTGCTCGCCGTCGGCGCCGATGACCGCCCCGAGCGTGGCGCCGGACGAGCGGACGAGGTCGGCGAGGCTCGCCGCATGGGCGGCCCGGTCGAAGCCGAGCATGCCGACGGTGGAGAGCATCGGGTTGACGACCAGCACCTCCGCCCCGAGCTTCGACAGCACCTGCGGCATGACGAAGCTGCCGGCGCCGAACCCGTAGTCGAGCACGAGCTTGAACCGGTGGGCCCGCACCGCCTGGACGTCGACCGCCTCGAGCAGCGCGTTCGCGTACAGCTCCGCCGTGCGCGGCGGGAAGTCGATGTCGCCGATCTCGGGCGCCAGCACCCGGCGGGACTCCTCTCGCGACACGAGCCGCTCGATCTTCCGCTGCGTCGCTTCGTCGAGGTCGAGCCCTGCCTTGTCGAGGAAGCGCAGCACGACCGACTGCGGGTCGTCCGGCGCCAGCTGGACGGCGACCCCGCCGAGCGACGGGGAGGTGGCGACGTGGAAGCGCGTCACCGGCAGCGTCGCCGCCTCGAGGTCCTCGACGTTCACGCCGGCGGCGTTGATGCCGACCATCACCGCACGCTTCAGCATCCGGGCGGCACGGCTCGAGTCACGAGAGGCGGTGACGACGGCCCCCTTCGGCAGCTGGGTGGCGTACGCCATCGCCACCCGAACGGCGAGCTCGGGCGAGAGGTCGACGTTCGCCAGGCCGGCCACGCCGAGGCGGCCGAACAGCGACCGCGAGCCGCGCGACTCCCAGATGATCGACGACGTCACCGTCGCCGACGCCTCGACGATCTTGTGCGGGTACACCTTGACGCCGGTCGTCAGATGGGCCTGCCGGCCGATGCGGCAGTCGTCGCCGAGGACCACGCCGGCGTCGAGGTGGGCACCACGTCGCAGCTCGCACGAGCGCCCGATGACCCCCCCGCGGACGTACGCCCCGCTGCCGACGTAGCAGTTGTCGTGGAGGATGCTCCGCTCGATGTCGGCGCCGTCGCTCACCCGGACGTTGGCGCCGAGCACGGTGTAGGCGCCGATCCGGGCGCCCGGCCCGACGCGGCAGTTGTCCCCGATCAGCACGGGCGTCTCGACGACGGCGGTCGGGTCCACCTCGGCACCCGCCCCGATCAGCACGCCGGGGCGCACCGGGAACCCGTCGAGCTCGAGGGCGACCTTGCGGTCGAGCACGTCCTCGTGGGCCCGCAGGTACGCCTCGAGCGTCCCCACGTCCTCCCAGTAGCGGTCGGTCGCCCACCCGTACATCGGCCGTCCCGCCTCGAGCAGCCCCGGGAACACCTCGCTCGAGAAGTCGGACGGCCGCCCCTCGGCGATGTGATCGAGCACCGCGGGCTCGAGCACGTAGATGCCGGTGTTGATGGTGTCCGAGAACACCTGTCCCCAGGTCGGCTTCTCGAGGAACCGCTCGATCCTTCCCTTGTCGTCGGTGATGACGATCCCGAACTCGAGCGGGTTCTCCATCGGCTTCAGGGCGAGGGTCGCCACCGAGCCCGCCTGCTCGTGGAACGCGACGAGGGCGCTCAGGTCGATGTCGGTGATGACATCGCCCGAGATGACGAGGAACCGCTCGTCCAGCTCGTCCCGGGCGTTCAGCACCGACCCCGCCGTGCCGAGCGGCGACGACTCCGTGGCGTACACGATGCGCACCCCGAAATCCGACCCGTCGCCGAAGTAGGTCCGGATGGTGTTCGCGAGGAACGCCACGGTGACGACGATCTCGTCGAAGCCGTGCCGGCGGAGCAACCCGATGATGTGCTCTGCCATCGGCCGGTTGGCGACGGGCAGCATCGGCTTCGGCTGGCTCATGGTGAGGGGCCGAAGCCTCGTCCCCTCGCCTCCCGCCATGATCACGGCCTTCACGTCGACCTCCCGTCCGTCCCCGTCGCTGCCCTGGGCCCCCGCTCAGCACACCCCTGCCGGGCACACCCGGGAGCGGCGGCCCTCGATGCGCGTCGCCGCCGCCCTCAGGGTGAGTGTACGAGCGGCCGGCTCGGCCGGGGGAAGGCGGCCGCCGGCCGCCTCGGCTCAGCGCCCGCGCAGGACGTTGCGCACCACGAGTGCCGCCACGGTCAGCAGGGCGCCGCCGACCGTGGAGGCGCGGACGCGCTGCGCCGTCGTCCCGGCCCGGACGATCGCGCCGGTCAACAGCTCGGCGTCCGCCTCGGTCGGCGACGGCACGAGCCGGTCGACGAGCTCCCGCGCGAGCGTCTCGTCGGGGCGACGGTGGAGGAAGGTCGCCTGCGCCATCTCGAACTGGGCGTCCCGGCGCAGCTCGTGGGCGAGCTCGGTGACGTCGCGGCCGTGCTGCCAGTCGGTCGGGTACGCCCCGCCCTGCAGCTGGGCGTCCCACCACCGCTGCAGGTAGCGGGCAAAGCGCTCGGTCGGCCGTCGCATCGTGCCGAGTGTAGGGGACGCGGCCGACCGGGGCCGGCCGGCGCCGCCCGTTAGCCTTCCGTCGCCCGCCCGCGCCGCCGGAACGCCCGGCGCCGGGGCGAACGAGGGAGGCAGCGCCATGCCGGACAAGGACGAGCTGCTCGACGCGGTGGGTCGTCGGCTGCTCGAGCAGCTCGAGCAGCGCGCCACGAGCGACACCATCTTGAAGCTCGCCGAGGCGTGGGCGTGGCTCGCCAGCCCGGACCAGCCCCACGGCCAGAGCCAGGGGTCCAGCTGACCGTCACCCGTCGCGCCGCGCTGCGCCGACGGCCCCCTCACAGCTGCTCGCGCACTCCCGGCTCCCGCTCGAGGCGCGTGACCTCCTCGTCGAACGAGCCCTGGACGGCTGCCCTTCCTCGACCGTGGCGGCCGAGCGGGAGGACGGTCCGTCGCAGCACCGACTCGAGCTCGGCGGCGAGCGCCACGTAGAAGGCCACGGCGGCGAGGGCCATGCCCTCCCATCCGGCGGCCGACTGCCAGCTCGTCCCGCCGAAGCGCTCCCACAGGCCCGTGAGCACGAAGCGGAGCGACGCCAACGTGATGACCGCCGCCGGCAGCACCTTGCCGAGCGCGGCGCCGCAGGCCGGCACGAGCAGGGCCGCCCCGGCGGCGAGCAGGAACGTGGCCGCCGTGGCGCTGCGCCGCCCCGGCGCGCCGGTGAGGAGCAGCAGGCCGAAGGTGAGCCAGCCCACCGACTGCAGCCCGATCCCGGACACGACCGCCGTATCGCGGCCGAGGAACGCGTAGATCGTCGACAGGAGCTGCGCCGGGAAGGCGAAGGCGAGCAGCACCAGCGCCACGTCGTGCTGCTGGCGCGTCGGGATCCAGCCGAGGTCGAGCCCGGACACCGTGGTCGTGGCGACGGCAACGCCGAGGAACCCGTAGGTCAACGGGTTGGCGATCGGGCGGACGACCACCCTGGTGTGCGCCGCCACACCCTCGGCACGCTCGCCGATGCTCGCCGTGTCGTGTCGCTGCATCGCTCCCCTTCCGCGAGGACGCTCCCCCGAGGACCCTCGCCCGGCGGGGCTTGCGTCACGCCCGCCCGCCCCGGTCCATGCCCCCTTTCGCGCCCGACCGCCCTCAGGCGCCCGGGGAGGAAGCGGCGAGCAGGTCGGCGAGCGGCCGGGCGTTCTCGACGCGCTCGGCGCCGATGCCGGCGGCGGCGGCGCGCCGGCAGCCGCGCTCCAGCCACTCGAGCTGCCCCTCGGCGTGTGCGTCGGTGTCGATCGCAAACCGGCAGCCGGCATCGACGGCTATCGCGAGGAGGGCGTCCGGCGGGTCGTCGCGCTCGGGACGGCAGTTCACCTCGACCGCCGTGCCGGCCTCGGCGCAGGCGGCGAACACGGTCGCTGCGTCGAAGCGCGACGGTGGACGGCCGCGGCCGCCGAGGAGCCGCCCGGTGCAGTGGCCGAGCACGTCCACGTGGGGATCGCGCACGGCCGCCACCAGCCGGCGGGTCATCGGGCCGGGCTCCATCGCGAGCTTCGAGTGCGCCGAGGCGACGACCACGTCGAGCCGTGCGAGCAGCGCCGGGTCCTGGTCGAGGCTTCCGTCCTCGAAGATGTCCACCTCGATGCCGGTCAGGATCCGGAACGGCGCCAGGCGGTCGTTGAGCCGCGCGATCTCCTCGAGCTGCGCCGCAAGGCGCGTCGCGTCGAGCCCGTGGGCGACGGTGAGCCGCGAGCTGTGGTCGGTGAGGGCCAGGTACCGGTGACCGACGCCGGCGGCGGCGAGCGCCATCGCCTCGATGGTCGCCCCGCCGTCCGACCAGGTCGAGTGGGCATGGAGGTCGCCGAGCAGCGCGCCACGCAGCACGGCCGCCGCCCCGTCCAGCGGCGGCGGCCGCCGTGCCTCGAGCGCCGACAGGTAGGCAGGGACCCCACCCGCCGCCGCCTCCGCGACGACCGACGCCGTCGTCGACCCGACCCCCTCCAGCTGCTCGAGCCGACGCGAGCGGAGGAGCCCCTCGAGCACGTCCGCGTCGGTCGCTGCCACCGTTCCTGCCGCCTTGCGGAAGGCGCGCACCTTGTAGGTGGCGGCACCCTCGGCCTCGAGCAGGTAGGCGATGCGCCGCAAGGCGGTCACGGGGTCCACGGCGGGCTGCTACCCACCCCGCCCGGCGCGCTCCCGCCGCCCGCGCCCGCATCGGCGGTTGCCGGTGACGGCAGGCGGGTAGCAGGCGTGCATGGCCGAGCTCACCCGTTGCCCGCGCTGTGGTGCCCGCTTCGACCACGAGGCGCACCGCCTCCCGGTGCCCGAGCCGGGGGTCGACGAGACGGTCGACACGAGCACCACGGTGATGGCGATCTGCCCCCAGTGCGGCGAGCGGGTACCGCTCGAGGGATCGTCGACCGGCTGACGGCCGCCGCCCACGAGGGACGTCCAGGCGGGAGGTCCCGGCCCGGGACAGGTGGTGCGGCTACCATCACGCCACGGTGACCTCCAGCTCGCTCGAAGTCGTGGCGTTGGACGCGCCGGGCACCGTGGCCGCGGCGCGTCGCTGGCTGCGCGGGGAGATCACCTGGGCATCCGACGAGTTCCGCGACCTGGCCGAGCTCGTGCTGTCGGAGCTCGTGACCAACGCCGTGCTGCACGCCCCCGGGCCCATGCGCGTCTCGCTGTCCCGGCGCGCCGACTGCGTCGCCCTCGAGGTGGTGGACACCGACGTCCACCACGTGCCGGTCGTCCGCCGCTACTCGAACGAGGCGTCGACCGGGCGCGGGCTCCAGGTGGTCGAGCAGCTCGCCGACCGCTGGGGCGTGCGCGGCCTCGCCGCCGGCAAGGGTGTGTGGGCCGTGCTCGGCGGCGCCGACGACCCCGGGCGGTGCGCCGACGAGTTCACCCCGGGCACATGGCTCCTCGACGACCCGACCCGCGAGCTCGCGCCGGCGGCCCCAGCCGTGGCTGCCGGTCCCCTGGCGCGATCCGAGGCGGTCCCCGTGCACCTCGTCGGCCTCCCCCTTTGGGTGTACTTCGCCGCCCAGGAGCACAACGATACGCTGCTGCGCGAGTTCCGCCTCCTGGCGAGCGCCGACGAGTCGGCGCACGTGCCCGCCCGGCTGCTCACCCTCGCCGAGGACACCCGGCACCGGTTCGCCGCCGAGGGCACCGTGGTGCGCGGCCAGGTTGCCGACGCGGTCGCTGCCGGCCATCCGACGGTCGACCTGCACGTCGTCGTCCCGCGCCTCGCCTGGGACCTCCTCGGCCGGCTCGCCAGCGCGCTCGACGAGGCGGACGACTACTGCGCCTCCGGCGACCTGCTCACGCTGGTCTCGCCGCCGGTGGTGCGTCACTTCCGCGACTGGTACTCCGGCGAGCTACGCGCCCAGCTGGAGGGCGCCACCCCGTCTCCGTGGGCGGGCCCCTTCGAGCCGCCCGCCCCCCAGGCAACGGCGGGCGCCGACAAGGAGCACCGATGACCAACGACGGCTCCTCCTCCGAGCACGACGACGAGGCTGCCCGCGACCACACGTTCCAGCTCTCCGAGGACGTCGTCGAGGGCATCCCCGTGCTCCACCTCGCCGGCGAGATCGACCTCGCCGCGGCGCCCGCCCTGCGGGACCGCCTGGTTGCGCTGGCCCAGCAGCTGGCAGCGGGCGGGGGAGCCCCAGGCGTCGTCCTCGACCTCGACCAGGTGAGCTTCATCGACTCGACCGGCCTGTCGGTGCTCGTGGCGGCGCACAGCCGCCTCGGGGAGTCGGGACGGCAGCTGCGCGTGGCCGCCGCCCCCCCGAGGGTCCGCCGCGTCCTCGAGCTGACCGGCCTCGACGGGCTGCTCCTGCTCTACGCCGACGTCCCGTCGGCGCTCCCCGGGTCGACCGGCGCCTCCTGACCGGCCGCCGGGTCGTTGCGCTCGGCGACGAGGTCGCGCAGCACGCGGTACACCAGGTCCCAGGCGCCCAGCTGGCGGCGGGGGAACTCGGTCACCCTCGTCGTGAGCGTCGTGCCGGCCCACGGGTTGTACGCCGGCGGGTCGTAGAGACGAGCCTCGTAGCTCCCGAGCTCCGGGCTGCCGCGGTGGTCGTTGCGGATGACGGCGCGAGCGATGTCGGTGCGGCGGACACGCGCCGACTCCGGGTCGTCCGGGTCGACGTCGTCCGGCCAGCGCTCGATCTTGACGATGATCATCCTGCTCTCCGGTCTCGGCGTGGGCGGTCGGATCGAGGCCGTGGTCGGCGCGGCGCGACGACCCGGCGCGCCTCAGAGGGCGTCTGCAGGACGGGTCTTCGTCGTGAAGCAGAACGAGCGGTAGCCGACGTACTTCGCCACCCACAGCACGAGGCTGATGACGAGGTAGGCGATGCCGAGCAGCACGATGTGCATGATCCGCTCGCGTGGCACGTGGTCGGCGACGACGCCGTAGGTGAAGCTCGACAGCCCCATGCTGGCGAACGAGATCACCCAGTACAGGACGAACTGCCGGCCGACCCGCCGGCGGTCCGACTCCGGCCAGATCCAGTACCGGCTGAGCAGATAGGAAGGGATCCCGCCGGCGAGGTTTGCGATCAGGGCGGCCGACACGGCGCCGAGCGCCGTGGCGTCCTGGAGCCACAGCACCACCGCCTCGCTCACCCCGAGGGCGATCACCGACGTCGACCCGTAGCGGAACAGCCGCCCGACGTCACGGCCTTCGAGACGCGCCAGCACCCGCACGAGCACTGCCGCAAGCGGCCCCCGTCGACGCTCCCACTGCTGTCGCCCGGCCAGGATGCGCGCCTGTGTCGTGCTCACGTCGGTGCCGCTTCCTCTCGTCGATGGCGGATGCTCGTGCCCGAACGCCGGCGCCGTCGTGCGCAACCTGATGGCCCGATGAACGACGCCAGTCTAGGCGCGCCGTCCCGCCGAGCGGCGGCGCGACCCTTTCGAGCCCGGCGCCGTCACCGGGTCGCGGCCCAGGGGAGGCCGGCCTAAAGGGGGCCGGGGCGGGGCAGGAGGACGGTGTGCCCGATCAGCCGCTGCGTCCCCCCCACCCTCCCCGCCGGCGAGGCCGCCCGGGCGGGCGACCGCTGCGCGTCACCATGGTGACGGCGCGCTGCCTGCCGTTCATGGGCGGCATCGAGACCCACGTGGCCGAGGTGGCCCGCCGACTGGCCGGGCGTGGCGTGGACCTCGAGGTGCTCTCGACCGACGTCACCGGCGAGCTGCCGCCGGAAGCGACCGTCGACGGCTACCGGATGCGCCGCTTCCCCGCCTACCCGCGCCGGCGCGACTACTACCTGAGCCCGGCGCTGTGCGCAGCGCTGGCGGCGAGCCGCGCCGACCTCGTGCACGTCCAGGGGGTCCACAACGGCGTGCCTCCGCTCGCCCTGGCGACGGCGCACCTGCGGCGGCTGCCGGCCGTGCTCACCTTCCACACCGGTGGCCACTCGAGCCCGGGACGCAGCGCGGCGCGCGAGGCCCAGTGGCGGCTCGAGGCACCGCTGCTGCGGCGGTGCGCCCGCCTCGTCGCCGTCTGCCGGTTCGAGCAGGAGGCGTTCGCGCGCCGTCTCGGGCTCGACCCCGGTGCCATCGCCCTCGTGCGCAACGGCTCCGAGCCGTTGCCCGTCGATCCGGCGGCGGCCGTGCCGGACGGCGCGCCCCTGTTGTGCTCGGTCGGGCGGCTGGAGCGCTACAAGGGTCACCACCGCGTGATCGCCGCGCTCCCGGCCGTACGGGCCGAGGCGCCACAGGCTCGCCTCGTCGTCGCCGGGGCCGGGCCGTACGAGGCCGAGCTGCGCGACCTCGCCCGGCGCCTCGGCGTGGAGGGAGCCGTCCGCTTCGAGGCGTTCGGTCCCGAAGATCGTGGTGGCCTCGGGGCGCTCCTCGCCGCCAGCGATGCCCTGGCGCTCCTCAGCGACTACGAGGCGCACCCGGTCGCCGTCATGGAGGCGCTCGCGGCAGGCACGGACGTGCTGGCGGCCGCCACCTCGGGGCTCGTCGAGCTCGGCGATGCCGGCCTCGTCGATCTCGTCGACCCCGACGCCGATCCCGCCGTGCTGGCGAAGGCCCTGCTGGCCACGGCCGGCCGGCGCCGCTTCTCGTCGGGCCCGCCGGCCCTGCCCAGCTGGGACGACTGCACCGACGAGCTGCTCGCCGTCTACGACGAGGTGGCGCAGTGCGCGTCCTGATGCTCGCCCAGTTCTACCCACCCGACATCGGAGGCGAGGAGCGCCACGTGCGCAACCTCTCCGTCGCGCTGGCCGACCGGGGCCACGAGGTCGTCGTCGTGACGACCGCCCTGCCGGCCACCGGCGCCGGTCGGCGCCGCGAGGACGGCGTCGAGGTCGTCCGGGTCGGCTCGACCGCCCAGCGGCTGCCCCTCCACGGTGACCCCGACCGGCCCCACGCCACCCCGTTCCCCGACCTCGAGATGCGCCGTGCCGTCGCCGCCGAGCTCGCCGCCGGGCGCTTCGACGTGGCGCACGCCCACAACTGGATCGTCAACTCGGCGATCGGGCCGGCGCGGCGCCAGGGGGTGCCGCTCGTGCTGACACTGCACGACTACGCCCACGTCTGCGCCGTCAAGCGCTTCGTCCACGACGGCCGGCCGTGCTCGGGACCGTCGCCCGCGAAGTGCGTCCGCTGCGCGGCACGCCACTACGGCAGCGCCGTCGGCCCGGCGACGGTCGTGGCCAACGCCGCCATGTCGCTCGCCCGCAACCGCGGCATCGCCCGCTACCTCGCCGTCTCCTCCGCGGTCGCCGACGGCAACCGGCTGGCGGCTTCCGGCGTGCCCTACGAGGTCGTGCCCAACTTCGTCCCCGACGACCTCGTCGAGCGGGACCCCGTGCCGATCGACGGCCCGCTCCTGTTCACCGGCGACCTCACCACCCAGAAGGGAGTCCTCGTCCTTGCCGAGGCCTACCGGCGCCTCGCCGGGCCGCCCGAGCTCCGTCTCGTCGGGCGCTCCATCCCGGGCGTCGAGGTCCCGACGCTCCCCGGCCTGCGCCTCGTCGGCCCGCTCCCCCACGAGCAGGTCATGCCCGAGGTAACCGCCGCCCGCCTGGTCGTCGTCCCGTCGGTGATGCCCGACCCCTGCCCGACCGTCGTGCTCGAGGCGATGGCGAAGGGACGGCCCGTCGTCGCCGCCGGGCACGGCGGCATCGTCGACATGGTCGACGACGGCGTCACCGGACGCCTCGTCCCGCCCGGCGACCCGGCGGCGCTCGCCGCCGCCATCGCCGAGCTGCTGGCAGCTCCCGACCGGGCCGCCGCGATGGGGGCAGCAGGACGCCAGAAGGTGCGGGGGTTCACGGCGTCGAGCGTCGTCGCGCGGGTCGAGCGTGTCTACCGCGATCTCGCCAGCAACCGCCCCGCCCCGGCGCACCCCGACCAGCTCCGCCCCGGCCAGCTGCACGGGGGCCGGCTGCACCCTGGCCGGCTGCACCGGGGCTCCAGCACCGGCACGATGGCCGGTGCCGGGCGGTCCCGCCCGTGACCGGCTTCCCGGTACCGCCCTGCCCAGCCCCACCGCCGGGGCCCACCCCGCCGGCGCGCCTCACCGTTGCGGTCGCCGCCCACGCCGACGAGCGCTTCGAGCAGACGTGCCGCTGCGTGCGGTCCGCCCTCGAGGGTGCACGGCCGGCGGACGAGGTCGTCGTGGTCGTCGACCGCAACCCGCCGCTCGAGGCGCGCCTGCGAGCGGCGCTCCCGACCGCTGTCGCCGTCCACCCGAGCGACGGAGACGGCGCCGCAGCGGCACGGACGACGGCGTTGCACCGCTCGAGCGGCGACGTGCTCGTGTTCGTCGACGACGACGCCTGGGTCGAGCCCGACTTCCTCACCGTCGTCGCGGACGCCTTTGCCGACCCGTCGGTCGTGGCCGCCGGCGGGCGGATCGTCCCCGAGTGGGAGGATCCGGCGCGGGCGCTGCCCGAGGAGCTGTACTGGGTCGTCGGCAGCACCTACCTCGGGCACCGGACCGACCCCGGGCCGATCACCCGGCCGATCGGCGCCGCCATGGCGGTGCGGCGGGCGGCGCTGGCCACCGTGGGCGGGTTCCACCCCGACTTCGGCCCGAGGGGCGGCCGCAAGACGAGCTCGAACGAGGAGCTCGCCACCTTCACCCTCGTCGCCCGCCGCTTCGGTGCCGACGCCATCGTCTACCTGCCCGATGCCGTCGCCCACCACGTCGCCCCGGCGGCTCGGTGCCGATTCCGGTACCTGCTCGAGCGCTCCCTCGTCGAGGGCACCTCGAAGGCCGACGCTCGCCGCGCCTTCGGCTCCGCCGTGATGCGCCACGACCGGGGCTACACCACCACGGTCCTCCTCCCCTGCCTCGCCGGCCATGCCCTCGCCGCCCTGCGGGGCGACCGGGCCCGGGCACGTGCGGCGGCGTTCGACGCCACCTCGCTCGCGGCGGCGGCGGCCGGCTACCTCGGCCGCCTGGCCCTCACGCGCCCGGCGGCCCGGCGGCGCCCGGCGGCCAACGTGGAGCAGGGCGTGACGGCCGTACGGGCCGGCGGCGGGTCGGGGCGGTAGCCGGCCGAACAATTCACAGGGCGGTCACCGCACCGTCACCGGGCGGTGGCGGGCGGACGCGGCGGCGTAACCCCTGGCTCTTACCCTGCCGCCGATGACGACGGCCGAAACGCTCGCGAGCCCGACGACCCTCGGTGCCACGCTCGGGCTCGGCGAGCCCGGTCCGGGCGGCTACCGCCGGCTCACCCGAGCGCCCGGCGAGGCGTACGTCCTCCGGCGCGACCTCGGCGGGAGCCCGCCGGGCCGGGTCGTCCCGCTCGCCTGCTTCCTCCAGCTGAGCGACCTGCACGTGGCCGACACACAGAGCCCGGCGCGCGCCGAGTTCCTCGACCGTCTCGGCGACGACGACGTCGCGCCCACCGGGCTCGGCCGGGTCGGCCTCTACCGGCCGCAGGAGGCGCTCTCGGTCCCGGTCGTCGCCGCCATGTGCCAGGCGATCGGGCGTGTCGAGCGCGGCCCGTACGGCGGGGCGCCGGTCGACTTCGCCGTGTCCACCGGCGACGCCGCCGACAACGGGCAGCTCAACGAGGTGCGCGCCTACCTCGCCCTGCTCGACGGCAGCGAGCCGGCCTCGACCGACGGTGGCGCTCTCGGACGCTACGAGGGCGTGGGCGCCGCTGCCCTGTTCGACCCGCGCTACTGGCACCCCGACGGCAGCCCGCTCGGCGAGCCGACCGACCGTCCCCGCGCCCGCCACGGCTTCCCGCTCGTCCCCGGCCTGCTCGAGGCGGCGCTCCTCCCGGTGGGCAGCCCGGGCCTTCCCGTGCCCTGGTATGCCGTGTACGGCAACCACGACGGGCTGTTCGGGGGGACCCTCCCGCAGGCGCAGGCGCTCGCCGAGGTGGCCGTCGGGTCGTTCAAGCGGATCGGGCTCGACGGCCGGGCCGACCCGCTGGCGCTCCTCGCCGGCAACGAGCTCGAGCCGCCGGCGCACTGGTGGAGCCTGCTGGCCGGCCCGTCGCGCCAGGTCACGCCCGATCCTGCACGGCGGCCGGTGCCGGTTGCCGCGTGGGCCGACCTCCACCGGGCGAGCCCGGGGATGCCGCCCGGCCACGGCCTTGCCGGCGTGGCGCCGGGGCGGGCCTACTACCACTTCGACGTCGGCCCGGTGCGCTTCCTCGTGCTCGACACGGTCAACCACGCCGGGGGGTGGCAGGGGTCGCTCGACGCCGAGCAGCTGGCCTGGCTCGAGGCCCAGCTCGACGAGGGCAGCTCGCGCGTGGTCGGCCCGGACGGCCGCCTCCGCCAGCGCAGCGGCGGCGACCGGCTCTTCGTCCTGTTCAGCCACCACCCCCTCGAGACCCTCGTCAACGGGCACGCCCCCGACGGCCGGGTGCGCCACCTGGCACGCGAGGTTGCCGGGCTGCTCCTTCGCTACCCGAACGTCGTGTGCTGGGTGAACGGCCACACCCACGAGCACGCCGTTCGACCCGTCCGCGCCTCGCCGAGCGCCGCCCACCCGGGCTTCTGGCAGGTGACGACGGCCAGCCACGTCGACTGGCCCCAGCAGTCGCGGGTGGTCGAGCTCGGCGTGGACGCCGCCACCGGCGACGTGGTGGTCACGACGTCGGTCCTCGACCACCTCGGCCGGCTCGACCCTCGTGGTGGGCCGCTCGAGGACCCGGGCACCCTGGCGGGCTGGTCCCGCGAGCTCGCCGCCAACGCCTGGCAGGGCCGGCGTGACGGGCAGGTCCCGGGCGCCGGCTCGCCGCTCGACCGCAACGTCCAGCTCGTCGTCCCGGCACCCTTTCCCGTGCTGCGCGCCCGGGCGGTCCGGTGAGCCCGGGCGGCCGGCGGCGGCTCGTCGTCGTCGGGGGTGGCATCCTCGGCACGCTGCACGCGCTCGAGGGGGTGCGGCGCGGCCACGAGGTCGTCCACCTCGAGCGGGACCTCGCCCCCCGCGGCGCCTCCGTGCGCAACTTCGGGCTGGTCTGGGTGAGCGGGCGGGCCGCCGGCGACGAGCTCGCCCTCGCCCTCGAGGCCCGGGAGCGTTGGGCGTCCATCGGGGCCGCCGTGCCGGGTGCCGGCTTCCGGCCGTCCGGCTCGCTGACCGTCGCCCGTACGAAGGCCGAGCTCGCGGTCCTCGAGGCGGCAGCCGACGCACCCGATGCGGCCGACCGGGGACTGTCGCTGTGCACGCCCGGCGAGGTGGCGGCGCTCGCGCCGGCGCTGCGCGGCGAGATCGCCGGCGCCCTGCGCTGCCGGCTCGACGCCACGGTGGAGCCGCGGCGCGTGCTCGGGGCGGTCCGCCAGCATCTCGAGTCGACGGGCGCCTACCGGTTCCTGCCGCGCACCGAGGTGGTGGAGGTCGTCGACCATGGGGTCGTCGACCGGGCCGGTCGCCGTCACGACGGCGACCTCGTCATCTGCTGCCCCGGTGCCTCCCCGACCGGTGCCGTCGCAGAGGCGCTGGCGGGCGCCCCGCTGCGCCGGGTGCGGCTGCAGATGCTCGAGACGGCCCCGCTCGGCGAGCAGCTGCCGCTGGCGCTCGCCGACGGCGACTCGCTGCGCTACTACCCCGCCTACCGGCACGGCCCCCTCGACGAGCTCGAGCCGCAGCCGGCCGTCGCCGCCGCCTGGCGGGCCCAACTGCTCCTCGTGCAGCGCCTCGAGGGCCACCTGACCATCGGCGACACCCATGCGAGCGACGAGCCGTTCCCCTTCGACCTCGACGACGCGCCGAGCGACCACCTGCTCGGCGTCGCCGGGGCCCTCCTCGGTGGGCCGCTGCCTCGCGTCGAGCGGCGGTGGGCCGGCGTCTACTGCGAGACGACCGAGCCCGGCCAGCTGTACCTCCGGAGGGTCGTCGCTCCCGGGGTGCTCGCCGTCACCGGACCGGGCGGGCGGGGCATGACCCTGTCGCCGGCCATCGCCGCGGCGAGCTTCGCATGAGCCGGCCGGCCGTGGCCCTCGCCTGCCTCGACCTCGCCGGGACGACGGTCAAGGACGACGGCGCCGTCGAGGCGGCGTTCCTCGACGCCCTCGACGCCGTCGGCGTCGGCGCCCACGACGAGCGCCGGCCGGCGATGCTCGCCTACGTCCGCACCACCATGGGCACGTCCAAGATCGAGGTCTTCCGGGCCCTCCTCGGCGACCGGGCGGTGCAGGCCAATGCGGCCTTCGAGGTCGCCTTCGGTCGACGGCTCGACGGCGGCGGCGTCGAGCCGCTGCCGGGTGCCGTCGCCACGATCGAGGCGCTGCGCGCCGCCGGGATCAAGGTGGCGCTGCTCACCGGGTTCTCCGCCGCGACGCGCGACCGCCTGCTCGCCGCGCTCGGCTGGGGCAGCCTCGCCGACCTCGCCGTGTGCCCGGCGGAGGCCGGCCGGGGGCGGCCCTACCCGGACATGGTGCTGGCGTCGGTGCTCCGCCTCGCCATCGACGACGTGGCGCACGTGGCGGTGGTCGGCGACACGGCCGCCGACGTCCGATCCGGGCGGGCAGCGGGGGCGCGCATCGTCGCAGGCGTGCTCAGCGGGAGCGACGACGCCACCCGCCTGCTCGAGGCCGGCGCCACCCACGTCCTCGACACGATCGCCGACCTCCCGGCGCTCCTCGGGGTCGGCTGAGGCGGCCGGCGTGGGGCCGTCCGTCTCTGCGGTGGTGGCGCGGCTGCTCGCCTCGCTGGCCGGCGTCTACGACGGCACCGAGCCGGTCGACGAGCTGACCCACGCGTTGCTCTGCGCCCGCGGCGCCCTCGAGCGGGACGCACGCCCGGCGCTCGTGGCGGCCGCCCTCCTCCACGACGTCGGTCGCTCGCCCCTCGTCCAGGCGGTGTCGCCGCGGCTCGAGCACGAGCAGGCGGGGGCCGCCTACCTTGCACCGTTGCTCGGCGACGAGGTTGCCTGGCTCGTCGGCCAGCACGTGGCCGCAAAGGCCTTTCTCGTCGCCCACGAGCCCGGCTACACGAGCCTGCTCTCCCAACAGAGCGCCGCCAGCCACGAGCGCCAGCGCGCCCGCTGCACGTCGTTTCCCCACGGCCACCGCTGGTGGCCCGACGCCCTCGTGCTCCGGCGCCTGGACGACCTGGCGAAGGACCCGAGCGCACCCCGGCCGGAGCTCGAGCCGATCCTCGCCCACCTGTCCCCTCTCCTCGACGACACCCCGCCGGCCGGCGGCATCGGGGGCGACGGTCTGGACCGCGCGGCGCGGCGCCACCCGTCGGGCGCGCACTGTTCACCTGACGGCGCGCCCGGCGTCGAAGAGGGTTCAGATCGCCTCCCTACGCTGCCGCCCCGAAGCGAACCGCACACGCGGCCGATCCCGGCCGTACGACACCTGGAGGTGTGATGAAGCGCAAGGTCCTCGCTGCGGCCACCCTGGCCGGCAGCGTCGCGTCGCTCGGGCTGGGCTACGGCGCGACCGCCACGTCGGCAGGCGCCAGCGCCCGGACGAGCTCGTCCAGCTGCTGGGCGAAGGCGACCTCGGTGGCCTCCTGCGGCGGCATGCAGGCGCTGGTCGCCGCCGCGAAGAAGGAAGGGCACCTCAACGTCATCACGCTCCCGAAGGACTGGGCGAACTACGGCACGATCATGGCCGACTTCACGAAGAAGTACGGCATCCAGATCACCGACGCCAACCCCGACGGGTCGAGCCAGGACGAGCTCAACGCCATCGCCCAGCTGAAGGGGCAGAGCCGGGCACCCGACGTGCTCGACATGGGGACGGCCTTCGCCGTGAAGGGCGACCAGAGCCACCTGCTCGCCCCCTACCGCGTGCAGACGTGGGCCAACATCCCCTCCTCGGCCAAGGCCAGCGACGCCACCTGGTACGCCGACTACGGCGGCTACGTGGCGATCGGCTACGACCCGAAGCGGGTCAAGGTCCCGCCGACGTCGTTCAAGGACCTCCTGAAGCCGATGTACAAGAACATGGTCGCCATCAACGGCAACCCGACCCAGGCCGGGGCGGCGTTCGCCGCCGTCTACGCGGCAGCCCTGGCGAACGGCGGGTCGTTCTCCAACATCGAGCCGGGCATCGCCTACTTCGCCAAGCTGCACGCCGAGGGGAACTTCGTCCCGGTGACCGGCAGCGGCTCGACCGTCGCGAGCGGCCAGACCCCGATCCTCATCTGGTGGGACTACCTGCTCGCCTCCGAGGTCGGCCCGTCGGTCCCGGGGTTCAAGATCGTCATCCCCTCCGACGCCCACTACGCGGCCTACTACGACCAGGCGATCAGCGCCACTGCCCCCGACCCGGCGGCTGCCCGGCTGTGGGAGGAGTACCTGTACTCGACGACCGGCCAGAACCTCTGGCTCGAGGGCAAGGCGCGCCCGATCGAGCTGCCGAGCCTCGTGTCGGGCAGCACGGTGAACGCCGCCGCCTACAAGGCCCTCCCGCCGGTCGACGGCGCCGCCAAGCTCACCTTCCCCTCGACGGCCCAGACGGCGGCAGCCGAGACGCTGCTCGCCCAGCAATGGGCCTCGAAGGTCGGCTGAGCACCTCGCACGACCGGTGATCGGCGACACGACCACCGCCGCGACCGCCGTCGCCCCCGCTGCCGCCACGCTGGCCGGCGGCGGGGGCGACGCGGCGCGTGGCGCCGGGCTCCTGCGGGCACGGCGCCGACGCCGGGGGCTGCGGGCGCTGCCCGTGCTGCCCTTTGCCGCCTACCTCGGGGTGTTCCTCGTGGTGCCGGCGATCGCCGTCGTGGTCGGCGCCTTCGAGAGCCCGGCCGGGCGGCCGACGCTCGCCAACCTGCACATCGCCGCCACCGGCACGTACCGACAGGGGTTCGTCACGAGCCTCGAGCTGTCGCTCATCACCTCGCTCGTCCCCGCCGCCGTCGGGGCCGTGGTCGCCTACGCCATCCACGTGGGCCGTCCGACCTCCCTGCTGCGGCGCGTCACGGTGACGGCGGCGGGGGTGTTCTCCCAGTTCGGCGGGGTCCCGCTGGCGTTCCTCTTCATCGCCTCCCTCGGCACCACCGGGCTCGCGACGAACTGGCTCGCCGACGTCGGCATCCACCTCGACGCCCTCGGCTTCAACCTGTACTCGATGAGCGGCGTCGCCGTGGTCTACCCGTACTTCCAGATCCCGCTCATGGTGCTCGTCCTCCTCCCCGGCCTCGAGGCGCTCCGCCCCGACTGGCGCGAGGCGGCGAGCAACCTCGGCGCCTCGAGCCGCCAGTACTGGCGCTACGTTGCGGCGCCTGCGCTCGCGCCGGCCTTCCTCGGCGCCACCCTGCTGCTCTTCGGGTTCGCCTTCGCCGCCTACGCCACCGCCGACGCGCTGACGAGCGGCAGCCTTCCGTTGACGGCGATCCAGATCGGCTCGTTCCTCAACGGCAACGTCATCGCCGGCCAGCAGAACGTCGGCAACGCGCTGGCGCTCGGCATGCTCGTCGTCGTGGGCGCCGTGATGGCCCTCTACCTGGTGCTCCAGCGAAGGGCGTCGCGATGGCTGCGGTGACCGGCCTCGGTGGCATCGGTGGCGTCGCCCCGCCCGCGGCACGGCTGCGGGCGCGGCGCGGCCTCGGCCGGGGGCGCTGGCGTGAGCTGCGCTGGTGGCGCCTCGCCGTGCTCGTGGTCGTCGGGGCCTACTTCCTCGTGCCCCTGTACGCCGCGCTGCGCTTCAGCTTCTCGACCACCACCGGTGGCTGGTCCGTGTCGGCCTGGACGAGCCTGCCGGCGGCCCAGGGCTTCGGGCCCGCCTTCTTGCTGTCCCTCCGCCTCGCCCTCGTCGCCACCGTGCTGACCGTGCTCCTCGTCGTACCGGCCGGGCTGGTCGTCCACCTGCGCCTTCCTCGCCTCCGGGCGGTGATGGACGTCGCCACCACGCTGCCGATCGTGATCCCGCCGATCGTGCTCATCCTCGGGCTGCTCGCCGCGGCGCCGCCGTGGCTGAAGGCGACGCCGTACCTGCTGGCGCTCGAGTACGCCGTGCTCGGCTTCCCCTTCGTCTACCGGTCCCTCGACGCCGGACTGCGGGCGATCGACCACGCCACCCTCGTCGACGCCTCGCGCTCGCTCGGTGGAGGCTGGATGGTGACGTTCGCCCGCGTGCTGCTGCCGAACCTGCGGACGGCGATCCTGTCCGGCACCGTCCTGTGCGTGGCCCTCGCCTTCGGCGAGTTCACCATGGCGAGCCTCGACCAGTACCAGACGTTCCCGGTGTGGATCGTCAACTTCGACCAGTCCAACAGCCCACAGACCTCGGTCGCTGCCTCCATCGCCGCCCTCGGGGTGACCTGGATCCTGCTGCTCGGCCTCTCGCTGCTCGGCGGCGGCCGGAAGCGCCGGCCGCGCCAGACCGACGACGCAGGAGGAGCGACCCCGTGACGATGGTCGGACGGACCCTTGGCCGCATGGAGGCGACCGCCCTCCCCCACGGCGGCAACGGCGGCACCACCGTCGAGCTGCTCGGCCTGTCACGCGCCTACGGGTCGCTCCGGGCGCTCGACGGGCTGGACCTGCGCCTCGAGCCGGGCGAGCTCGTGGCCCTGCTCGGACCTTCCGGCTGCGGCAAGACGACGGCGCTGCGCATCGTGGCCGGCTTCGAGGCGCCGGACACCGGCCGGGTGCTGCTCGACGGCGACGACACCGTGGCCCTGCCGCCGCAGCGGCGCAACATGGGCATGGTGTTCCAGGGCTACAGCCTGTTCCCGACGATGACCGCCGAGGACAACGTGGCCTTCGGGCTCCGCCTGCGCAAGGTGTCCCGCACCGAGCGGCGGCGGCGCGCCCGCGAGCTGCTCGAGCTGGTCGGCCTCGAGCACCACGGCGCCCACTTCCCCCACCAGCTCTCGGGCGGCCAGCAGCAGCGGGTGGCCCTCGCACGGGCGCTCGCCGTCGAGCCGCGGGTCCTGCTGCTCGACGAGCCGCTGTCGGCGCTCGACGCCAAGGTGCGCGTCCAGCTGCGCGAGCACATCCGCGCCCTGCAGCAGCGGGTCGGGATCACGACGCTGTTCGTCACCCACGACCAGGAGGAGGCGATGTCGATGGCCGACCGCGTCGGGGTCATGCGCGCCGGCCGGCTCGAGCAGATCGCCCCGCCCCCCGAGCTGTACGCCCACCCGGCGACCGCCTTCGTCGCCCAGTTCGTCGGCACGATGAACCGGGTCCCGGTCGAGCGCCGCGGCGACCACGTGCACCTGCTCGGCCGCCGCGCCCGGGTCCGCCCCGGGTCGACCGTGGCGGGGTCGGCGCCCGCCGTGGCGCTCGTCCGCCCGGAGGGGCTCGCCCTCACCCCCGACCGTCACGGCGAGGGGATCGTCACGGCGATGACCTTCCTCGGCTACGTCACCCGCCTGGAGATCCTCGTGTCGGCCGAGCTCGCCTTGAAGGTCGACCGACCGAGCGTCGAGACGGGCGGCATCGCCGTCGGCGACGCCGTGCGCGTCGAGCTCGTCGACGACGACGTCCTGCTCACGGCTGCCGACTAGGCGGATCGGCCGCGCCGGAGGGCCACCGGCGCCCCGCTGCCCGAGGTGGCGGCGCCCGAGGTGGCGGCGCCCAAGGTGGCGGTGCCCGAGGTGGCGGCGCCCGAGCGCGGCCCGCTCGCTGGCGGCCCGGCGAGGCGAGCGCGAGACGGCTGACGGCAGCGGCCGACCTGCCCTGCTCGCCCTGGACCTGCGTGGTGCGCGATCATCCATTCGCCAACCGACGCCGCGACCGGGGAGTCGAACGGGTGCCAGCAGCGAGCGCCTTCTACCGCTACTACGAGCGACGGCTCGCCCGGTCCCTCCCACCGGCCTCCCTGCCCGGCCACGTCGGGGTCATCGTCGACGGCCATCGCCGCTTCGCCCGGACCGAGGGCTACGCCGACTTCACCGAGAGCTACCGGGTCGGCATGGCCAAGCTCGAGGAGCTGCTCGGCTGGTGCGCCGAGCTGGGCATCCAGGCAGTCACGGCCTGGGTGCTGTCGACCGACAACCTCCGCCGGCCGCCTGCCGAGCTGGAGCCGTACTACGCCATCCTCGAGGAGCTGTTCGCCCGCCTCCCCGACCTGGCCCGCCGGCTCGGGTTCAGCATCGGGGTGAGCGGCAGCCTCGACCTGCTCCCGACGAGCCTCGTCCAGGCGGCCAAGCAGGCGGAGCGCCGCGACCCCGAGGCGCGCCTGCAGGTCAACATCGCCCTCTGCTACGGCGGCCGCCAGGAGATCGTCGACGCCTGCCGCTGGCTCGTCGCCGACCTCCTCGAGGCCGGGGTGGCGCCGGCCGACCTCCCGATGGCGATCGACGCCGACGGGATCGCCGAGCACCTCTACGCCGCCGACCTTCCCGACGCCGACCTCGTCATCCGCACGAGCGGTGAGTCCCGCCTGTCGGGCTTCCTCATGTGGCAGTCGGCCTATGCCGAGTGCGTGTTCGTCGACCCGTACTGGCCGGCCTTCCGCAAGACCGACCTCCTGCGCGCCCTTCGCGACTACGCCCGCCGGGAGCGTCGCTTCGGCGCCTGAGCCGGGTTCGCCGGGAGCCGCACGGCACGAGGCGGCGCTCCCGGGAATTGCGGGGGTGAACCCCTCCCGCGCCGCTCGCTCCCGCTGTCCCCGAGGACGGCGCCCGGATAGCCTCGGAGCGAGCCGACCGGGGAAGGGGGGATCGCCATGCCGCAGTGCCGCTGAGCCGGCGATCGTGCCACCCGGTCGGGTGCGCCAACGTCGCCGGCCTGAGCGCCGCCCCAACGTCGCCCCATCGGGCCGAGGCGGCCGCCCTGGGCCGGCGGAGCCACGCCTGACCCGTCGCGCCCCGAGCGCGCCTGTCCCCCCGGTCCAACCTGCGACAAGGAGCCCCAGTGCACCCATCCATCGACGCGCTCGAGCGCGTCCTCGACGAGGTCGTCCGCCCCGACGCCGACAAGGTCGACGCCGAGGCGGTCTTCCCCCGCCCGGCGATCGCGGCGCTCGGCGAGGCCGGCCTGCTCGGCCTGACCGTTGCCGGGTCCCACGGCGGGGGCGGGGGGGACCTGGGCGACGCGGCCGAGGTCGTCCGGCGCCTCGCCGGCGCCTGCGGCTCGACGGCGATGGTCGTCCTGATGCACTATGCCGCCACCGCCGCCTTCGAGGCGGCCGGGTCGGACGAGCGGCGGAGGGCGATCGCCCGCGGCGACGAGCTCGTGACGCTGGCCTTCTCCGAGCGCGGCTCGCGCAGCCACTTCTGGGCGCCGCTCGGCACGGCGGTGGCGATCGAGCGTGGGGTGCGGCTGGACGCCCGAAAGAGCTGGGTGACCGCCGCCGGGGAGGCGACGACGTACGTCTGGTCCAGCCGACCGGTCGGCACGGCCGGGCCGATGACCCTCTGGGAGGTCCCGGCGGCCACCCCCGGGATCTCGGCACCGGGGGCCTTCGACGGGCTCGGGCTGCGCGGCAACCGGTCGGCGCCGATCGCCGCCGACGGTGCGGTCGTCCCGGCCTCGGCGCGCCTCGGCGAGGACGGCGGCGGGCTCGACCTGGCGCTGGCGGCCGTGCTGCCGACGTTCCTCGTCCTGAGCGCCGCCTTCAGCGTCGGCCTGATGGAGGCGGTGACCGGGGAGACGGGGACCCACCTCGTCACCAGCCGCCTCGAGCACCTCGACGAGCGCCTCGTCGACCAGCCGCTGCAACGGGTCGACCACGCCCGGATGCGGGTGGCGACCGACCAGGCGGCCGCCCTGCTCGCCGACACCCTGGCGGCGCTCGCCGCCGGCCGCCCGGAGGCGATGCTGCGGGTGCTCGAGGTGAAGGCGGCGGCCGGCGAGGCGGCCGTGGCGGTGACCGACCTCGCCATGAAGGTGTGCGGCGGTGCGGCCTTCCGCCGGGAGCTCGGCGTCGAGCGGCGCTTTCGCGACGCCCGTGCCGCACGGGTGATGGCCCCGACGACCGATGCCCTGCTCGACTTCGTCGGCCGGGCCATCAACGGGATGCCGCTGTGGTGACCCGCCCGCTCGTGCTCGGCGCCGTGGCCTACGACGCCAAGGTGGTGACCATCTGGGAGGGGTTCCGCCGCTACTTCCTCGCCCGCGACCTGCCGTTCGACTTCGTCCTGTACTCGCACTACGAGCGCCAGGTCGAGGCGCTCGTCGGCGGCCAGATCGACGTGGCCTGGAACTCGCCGCTCGCCTGGGTGCGGACCCGGCGCCTGGCGCCGCTGGCGCGGGCGGTGGCGATGCGCGACACCGATCGCGACCTCACCTCGGTCGTCGTCGTGCGCGCCGACAGCCCGGTGCGCACCCCGGCCGAACTGGCCGGGCGGGCCGTCGGGACCGGGGCGGTCGACTCGCCCCAGGGCACGCTGCTGCCGCTCGCCCTCCTCGCCGACACCCCGGTCGAGGTCCGCCGGTTCGAGGTCGGCGTGGGGCTCCACGGCGACCACGTCGGCGGCGAGCGCGACGCGGCACGGGCGCTGGCGGCCGGAGCGGTCGAGGCGGCCTGCATGCTCGACGCCAACCACCTGCTGTTCTCCAAGGAGGGCACGCTCCCCCCTGGCGGCACCCGCGTCGTGGCGGTGACCCCCCACTTCGACCACTGCAACTTCTCGGTGGTCGCCGACCACGACGCGCTCGACCGGTTCGTGACGCTGCTGCTCGCCATGGACTACGCCGACCCGGCGACCCGGCCGCTGATGGACCTCGAGGGGCTCACGGCGTGGCTGCCCGGCCGCACCGACGGCTACGACCAGCTCGAGGCGGCCGTCGACCGCTTCGGGTTCTACGGCCCCGCCGGCGAGGTCGCCGCCGCCGGCTACCGGCCCTGAGCGCCGTGGACGGCCACCCACCCGGCACCGCCGAGGTCGACCTCGGACCGCTCGGCCTCGACGGGGGTGGCCACCTGCTCGTCGCCCGGGCCCTCGCCCCCCTTCCGCCCGGCGGGCGGCTGCGGGTGACCGGGTCGGACGGCCACCTCGGCGTCCACCTGCAGGCGTGGGCCCGGCGGCGCGGCCACGGCGTCGAGGGCACCACGGTCGTCCGGGGCGCTGCCGACCGGCAGCGGCTCGCCGGCGCCGTCCGGGCCGGCGAGCCGGGCGCCGTGGCCGGGCGGGCCGACGCAACCTGGGGGCTGGCGGCGCGCGGCGCCCTCGTCGAGGCGGGGGCGCCACCGCTCGCCGGCGCCGACCTCGACGAGCGGGCAGTGGTGTGGACCGAGCTCGCCCCGAAGCTCTACGCCCAGGCGGCCGCCGGCCAGTGGGACCCGGCCACGGCGATCGACTGGGACCCGCCGGCCCTGCCCGGCGAGGTCGAGGCAGCCGTCGTCCAGGTGATGACGTACCTGGTCGAGAACGAGCAGGCGGCGCTCGCCGTGCCGGCCCGCTTCCTCGGCCGGATCCACCCGCACTTCAGGGAGGTCGTCCAATTCCTCGCCACCCAGGTGGCCGACGAGGCGCGCCACGTCGAGGTGTTCACCCGCCGGGCCCTGCTGTGCGGCGGCGAGCTCGGCATCTCGGGCGCCGGCGGCCGGGCGTCCCTGCAGACCCTGCTCGACGAGCCCGACTGGCCGACCGCCTCGTTCCTGCTGTCCGCGCTCGGCGAGGGGACGTTCCTGTCGCTGCTGTCCTTCCTCGAGCGCCGGGCACCCGATCCGGTCACGGCCCGCATCGCCCGGCTGGCCCTCCAGGACGAGGCGCGCCACGTGGCCTTCGCCATGGGCCACCTCGGCGAGCACCTGCGGGCGGCGCCGGGGCTCCGGTCGCGCCTTCGCGCCGCCGTCCTCCGGCGCCACGACGCGCTGGCGTCGACCGCCGGGCTCGCCGACTCGGTGGACGACGCCCTTGTCGTGCTCGCCGCCGGTGCGTTCACCCCAGCGGCCATCGGCGCCGGCTGGCGGCGCGTGCGCCAGCTCGAGGTCGAGATGGACGAGGCCCGGCGGCGCCGGCTCGTCCGGCTGGGCTTCGCCGACGCCGAGGCGACCGAGCTGTCGGCGCTCCATACGCGTAACTTCATGTAGCCATGCGCCTGTTCGTCGTCCGTCACGGGGAGAGCGGCTGGAACCGGGCCGGTCGGCTGCAGGGCCAGGCGCCCGACGCCCCCGGCCTGACCGAGCGCGGCGTCGCCCAGGCCGAGGCGGCGGCCGCCGGGCTCGTCGGCTGCGGGGCCACGGTCGTCGTGGCGAGCCGGCTCCGGCGCGCCACCGAGACGGGGTCGATCGTCGCCCGGCGCCTCGCCGTCCCGCTGGCCCTCGACGACCGCCTCGCCGAGCGTCACCTCGGCGCCGCCGAGGGGGCGCCGGTCGACGGCCACCCGCCGGGCGAGCTGGGCGTCGCCGCCGGGCTCGTCGTCGACCCCGACGCCGCGCCGGCCGGCGGGGAGAGCGTGCGCCAGCTCGTCGCCCGGGTGGAGGCGCTCCTCGCCGACCTGGCGGGATGCGGCCGGCACGAGGCAATGGTGCTCGCCACCCACGGCGGGGTGGTCCGCGCCGTGCAGGCGCTCGTCGCCGGCGAGACCGCCGCCACGATGGCCTGGCCGGCCGTCGGCAACGCCGCCGTGCTCGAGGTCGCCCTCCCCTACCGTTGAGCCCGGCCCGGCGTGCCGGGCTCGGCCTCGAGCACGCGCCGGGCGTCGGCGAGCGCCCGCTCCTCGTCGCCGGACAGCGTCGGTGCCGCCAGGTCGAGACCGTCGATGACGTCGACCACGAGCCCCCCGACGAGGGCCCGCAGGGCGAACTTGTGATCGGCCGGCACCACGTACCAGGGGGCCCACGGCGTGGAGGTGGCCGTGAGCGCCTCCTCGTAGGCGGCCTGGTAGGCGTCGAAGTGGGCCCGCTCGGCGAGGTCGGCCGGCGAGAACTTCCAGTGCTTCGCCGGATCGTCGAGGCGCTCGAGGAAGCGGTGGCGCTGGACCTCCTTCGACAGGTGCAGGAACAGCTTGACGATGCGGGTGCCGTTGCGCACGAGGTGGCGCTCGAAGGCGTTGATGTCCTCGTAGCGCTGCTGCCACAGCCGCTCGTCGGGGGCGCCGGCGCCGGGCAGGTGCTGGGCGGCGACGAGGTCGGGGTGGACACGGGTGACGAGCACGTCCTCGTAGTAGGAGCGGTTGAAGATGCCGATCCGGCCGCGCTCGGGCAGCGCCCTGGCGGCGCGCCACAGGAAGTCGTGGCCGAGCTCGGTGGCCGACGGCTGCTTGAAGGCGACCACCTCGCAGCCCTGCGGGTTCACCCCGGACATGACGTGCTTGATGGTGCCGTCCTTGCCTGCGGCGTCGAGCGCCTGGAGGACGAGGAGGACGGCCCAGCTACGGTCGGCGTAGAGCAGCTCCTGGGCGCGCTCGAGCTCGCCCCGGAACGACGCCAGGTCCCGCTCGGCAACCTCCTTCGCACGGGCGTGGCCGAGGGGGCCGATCCAGTCGGCCCTCGTCTCGGCCGTGCTGCGCGCCGACAGCCGGGCGGGGTGCCCGGGCTGCACCATCAGCTCGTCGACGACATGACGCTCCAGTCGCACGGCTCCTGCCTCCTTGGTCGCGAGATCGCTGCCGCCCGACCGGCCGGCGGCCGGCCCGAGCGCTCACCTGCCTGCCGCCGACGGCTGCGGCACCCCTTCCCCGCCGCTGGGGCCGCCGGGAGGGCCGCCGACGCGCACGGCCGCCACCGCCTCGCCGACCGTCCCGAAGCAGCGGTCCTCCCCGATCCGCCGGAGGACGCCGGCCCGCCGCAGGCTCTGGCGGGTGCGGGCGCCGGCGCGGGCCAGGCAGAGGACGATGCCGCGCCGCTCGAGCACGTCGAGAACCGACGCGAGCGCCGCCGCTCCGGTGTAGTCGACGTCGCTCATCCCGAGGGCGTCCAGCACGACCGCCTGCGCCGTGCCGCCGCTCCGGTGGAGGGCGTCGGCCATCTCGGCCCGGAAATGCTCGGCGTTGGCGTACCAGAGGGGCGTGGCGAACAGGACGACGAGCACGCCCGGGACCTCGACCGCGTGCTCGCTGCTGCTGAGCGGGGCGAAGCTCGTCGTGCCCGGCACCTGGCCCAGCACGTGCAGGGTCGGGCGGGCGCTGCGCCGCGCCCGGTCGAGGATGGCGAGAGCGACGGCCACGGCGACCCCCTGCTCGACCCCCACGAGGGCAACCGTGAGCGCCCCGACGAGGACGAGGGCGAGCTCGAAGGTGCTGAAGCGTGCGATGGCGACGAGGTCGCGCCCGTGCACGATGCGGGAGGCGACGAACAGCAGGACGGCAGCGAGGGTCGCCGCCGGCACGTCGCGCAGCAGGCCGGCCGCCGGAACGATCGCCACCATGGCGGCGGCGGCGGCGAGCGAGGTGAGCTGGCTTCGCCCGCCGGTCGCCACGACGGCGGCGGTCCGCGGCGGGCTGGCATCGACCGGGAACGAGCCGAGCACACCGGCGAGGATGCTGCCGGCACCGACCCCGACGAAGTCCCGGCTCACCTGCTCACCCCGCTCGCCACCGGGCCCGCCACTGGGCTCGGCAGGCGCCGGGAACGCCCGGATGGTCGCCGCCGACTGGCTGACGACGACCAGGGCGACGACTCCGGCGAGCGGGAGCAGTCGCCCGAGCACGCCGGGGGCGACCCCGAACAAGCCGAGGCGCGGGGCGGTCGCGGCGACGGCGCCGAGGACGGCGACCCCGTGGCGCTCCAGGTGGAGGCCGGCGACGAGGGCAGCCGAGACGACGAGGGCCACGAGGGCCGCCGGGAGGCGCCGGTCGACCCGCTCGGCGAGCACGACGGCGGCGAGCACGCCGAGCCCGATGCCGAGCGACCACGGGTGCACGTCGGCGAGGTGGCGGCCGACGAAGGCGATGCGGTGGAGCATCCCGCCGCCGGGGGCGGCGATGCCGAGGAGGTCGGGCAGCTGGTGGACCACGATGATGGCGGCGACGCCGGCGAGGAACCCGGTGATGATCGGCGTCGACAGGAATTCGGCGATCCAGCCGAGGCGGAGCAGGCCGACGGCGGCCACGATGACCCCGACGCACACCGCCAGGATGCCGGCCAGCTCGATGGAGCGGGGGGAGCCCGCCGCGGCGATCCCGGCGATGCCGACGGCGAACAGGGGGGCGATCGTCGAGTCGGCGCCGACCGACAGCTGGCGGTGGGTCCCGAGGAGCGCGAAGGCGGCGCTTCCGGCCACGAAGGCGTAGAGCCCGGTGAGCGGCGGCATGCCGGCGAGGCGGGCCGTTGCGAGCTGCTCGGGGAGGGCGATGGCGAGCAGGGTGAGCGCCGACAGGAGGTCGGCACCGAGGTCCCGGCGGTGGTAGCCGTGGAGGGTCGGGAAGAGGCCCCGCCGCAGGGCGCGTGCGGCTGCCGGGGCGCCCCTCACCGTGTCGAGGCTGGCCGGGCCATGTGGCGCACGGTACCCGCGCCGGCAACCGGGCGCGCCACGAGGAGCCCGGGGCGGCAGCCGGGGCGGCAGCCGATGGCGAGGACCCCGCTACTGCGCCTGCTGCCCCTCCTGCCCCTCCTGCCCGTCGACGGCGGTCGCCCGCCAGACCCGCGCGACGACGGGGGTGTCGGAGGGGCCGTAGGCGACCTCGGCGAGCAGGCGGAGCCCCTCGTCGCCGTCGTGCTCGAGGCGCGTGGTGACCGCCGGGAGCGACAGCTTGGTGGGCGACGGGAGCAGGCTCTTCACGTTGCCGCCGACGATGTTGACGAGCTCGCCGATGGCGTCCTGCACGTCGCGCTCGCTCAGCTCGTCGGCGCCGAACAGCAGCATGGCGGCCGCCGCCAGCCGGGCTGCCGGCTGCGGGAAGGTGAGCTCGACGTAGCCGTTCCAGGCACCGCGGACGGCCACGGTGACCGTCAGCTCGTGGACCCGCTCGTCCGGCCGTGGCGCCCCGGGCTCGAGGGCCGCGAGGTAGGCCGACCAGACCTCCTGCAGGATCTCCTCGAGGCTCTCCGTGCTGACCAGCTCTGTCGCCGAGCTCATCGTCCCCCTCCGCTCTCCTCGCCGCCGGCCAGGTTGGCCCCGGCGTCGTTACTTCCATCGGCACTTCCTGCGAGACCGAGCAGCTCCAGCTTGTCGAACAACGCCTCGGCGGTGAACGGCTTGACGAGGTACTCGTGGGCACCGGCCGCCATGGCCCGTGCGATCTGGTCGTACTCGCCCTCGGTGGTGACCATCATGATGGTGAGCGACCGCCACTCCGGGCGGCGCCGCGCCTCGCGCACGAAGGTGAGGCCGTCCATCACCGGCATGTTCCAGTCGACGAGGGCGAGGTCGGGCAGGGCGCCGGCCTCGAGGCGGCTGAGGGCCACGGCACCGTCCTCGGCCTCCTCCACCTCGGCGCCGAGGACGGCGAGGCTTCGCGACAGGATGGACCGCATGGTCCTCGAGTCGTCCACGACGAGGGCGCGCATCACTCCTCCTTGGCCTGGTAGACGATCGTCGACGCCACGGTGACCGGCTGGTAGCCGTCGGTCAGGCCGAGCGGCGACTCGCCGCTGCCGAGCATCAGGTAGCCGCCCGGGGCGAGCTGGCGACGTGCCCAGTCGAGCACGCGCCGCTTGGTTTCGTTGTCGAAGTAGATGAGCACGTTGCGCAACAAGATGACGTCGAAGCGCACCATCAGCGGCCACGGGCGAGCCAGGTTGAACGTGTCGAACCGGCACCGCCGGCGCAGCTCCTCGCGGACCCGGTGGCCGGCCCCGTCGCGCTCGAAGTACCGGACGAGCGAGGCGGCCGGCAGGCCACGGTTGATCTCGAGCCCGCTGAAGCGTCCGAGGCGGGCCCGCTCGACCATCTCGGAGGACAGGTCGGTGCCGACCAGCTCCACGCTCCAGCCGTCGAGCTCGGGGAAGCCGCTGTCGAGGAGCATGGCGACGCTGTAGAGCTCCTGGCCCGACGAGCAGGCGGCGCTCCAGATCGCGAGCTGCCGGCGGGCGGCGTTGCGGGCGATCCGGTCGGGAAGGACGTGGCGGCGAAGCGCCTCGAAGGGGTGGACGTCGCGAAACCAGGAGGTCTCGTTCGTCGTCATGGCGTCGACCACCCGGCGCTCGACCGTCCCGTTGGACGCCCGCCGGAGCTGGTCGAGCAGCTCGGTCACCGAGCCGAGGCCGAGGTCGCGGGCGACCGGGCGAAGGCGGGCCTCGAGCAGGTACTCCTTGTCCTCGCCGAGGGCGATCGCCGCCCGGTCGTACAGCAGGGCGCGCAGGAAGGCGAAGTCGGTCGCCGTGCTCGTCACGGGCGCGCCGCCACGCCGGGGCGCTCCAGATAGCGGCCGATGGCGGCGGCGACCTCGCCGAGCGGGAGGACCTGCTCGGCCATCCCGGCCGTGACGACGGCGCCCGGCATGCCCCACACCACCGAGCTCTGCTCGTCCTGGGCGAGCACGACGCCTCCGGCGTCGACGACCCGCCGGGCGCCGGCGAGGCCGTCGTAGCCCATCCCGGTGAGGATCACCGTGAGGACCTCGCCGCCCCAGGCGTCCACGCCGCTGCGCAGCAGGACGTCGACGGCCGGCTTCACCGAGTGCTCCGGCGGCCCGTCGTCCACCTCGATCCGCACGCCCTCGCGGGTGCGGTTGGCCACCATGTGCACCCCGCCGGGTGCCACGTAGACGGTGCCGGGCCGCACCGGGGTGCCGGCGGCGCCCTCGACGACACGCAGGGCGCTGCGTTGGTCGAGCCGTTCGGCGAGCATCCGGGTGAACATGGGTGGCATGTGCTGGACGACGAGGACCGGCACGCCGAGCGTGGCCGGCAGCGCCGGGACGATCTCGGCGAGCGCGCTCGGGCCACCGGTCGACGACCCGATGAGCACGGCCGAGATCGGCGCCCGGCGGCGGCCGGCCCCGGAAGGTCTGGAGGGGGGGTCCGGCCGCGGGCGGCGCGCCGGGGTCGGCGCAGCGGCAGCGGACGGAGCCGCCGAGCGGCGACCGATCCGGCCCCAGGTGCGCACGAGCGGCACCAGCTGGTCGGCGACGGCGGCCCGGGCAGCGTCGGGGCCCTGCAGGCGGGTCGGCTTCGTCAGGTAGTCGCTCGCCCCGAGCGCCAGGGCGTCGAGCGTCGCCGAGGCGCCGCGCTCGGTGAGGGTCGAGAACATGATGACCGGCAGGGACGGCCAGCGCGGCCGCAGCCGGCGGAGCGTCTCGAGCCCGTCGAGGCGGGGCATCTCGACGTCGAGGATGACGACGTCGACGGGCAGGCGCTCGAGCACCTCGAGGGCGGCCTCCCCGTCGACCGCCGTCGCCACGACCTCGAAGTCGCGCTCGGCCTGGAGCACGTCCTGGACGACCCGGCGGACGACGACCGAGTCGTCGACCACGAGCACCCGAACGCTGGGCCCGGTCATGCCGGCCGCCGGCCGCCGGCGGCGCCGACGGCCACCGGCTCGTCGTCGGCGGCGACCACCGCCTCGGTGTCGAGCACGAGGAGCAGCCCCTCGCTCAGCTGGTGGGCGCCGACGAGGTAGCGGCGCGTCGCCGGGCACACCGTCGCCGGCACCAGCTCGAACGACGCCTCGTCGACCTCGACGACATCGCGCGCCTCGTCGACGAGGAGGCTGACCGCCTCGTCACCGACACGGACCACGACGTGTCGCTGCGGCACGTCGACGGAGGCGGGCGGCAGGCCGAGCCGGTGGCGCAGGTCGACGGCCGTGACGATCTGGCCACGTAGGTTGATGAGGCCGCGGACCCCGGTGCCGGCGTGTGGCACCGGGGTCATCGGCTGCGGCCGGATCACCTCGGCGACCCAGTGGACCTCGATGCCGACGAGCAGCCCGTCGACGACGAAGGCGCAGTAGCGCCTGGTGCGGCCGGCCCGGGCGGCGGCGGCCCCGGCATCAGGAGACATCGGCCAGCTCCTCCCGCTGGGCAAGGCGCGCCGCGGCGCGCGTGTCGAGCAGGTCGGTGACCTGGCCCTGGACGACCGCCGAGCCGACGATGCCCCCGCCGGCGCGGTCGATGCGAAGGTCGAACCTGCCCTCGACGATGTCCACGATCTCGCTCGCCACGAGCCCGCACGGTCGCTCGCCGATCGCCAGCACGACGACCGGCGTCGTCCTGCGGTCACGGGCCGTGCCGGGCTCGTCGGGGTCGACGTCCGTGTCCTCCTCGCCGAGCGCCTCGGCGAGGCGGACGAGCGGGAGCAGCTGGCCCCGGTACTGCAGCACCGGGCGGCCCCCGGCCCACTCGATCGCCTCACGCCCCACGTCCTCGAGGCGGGCGACCTCGCGCAGGGGCAGCGCCACCCGCCGGCGGGCGCCGACCCGCAGGATGACGAGCGCCTCGTCGACGGCCGCCCCGTCGTCGCCGGTCGCCGACCCGGTCGCGGCCGGGGTCGCACGGGCAGCGCCGGCGTCGCGCACGGCGGCCGCCGAGGCGAGCCCGACGACGTCGAGGATGAGCGCCACGTCCCCGTCGCCGAGGATCGTTGCGCCGGCGAAGAGCGGGATCTGCATGACGTGGCGGCCGAGCGGCTTGACGACGATCTCCTGCGACTCGTACACGGCGTCGACGACCAGGCCGAACAGCTCGTCGTCGGACTGGAGCACCATCACGGTCACCGCCGCGCCGGCTGGACGCTCGACGGTCTGGCCGAGGAGGGCGTCGAGGCGGATGAGCGGCAGCAGCCGCCCCCGCAACCGGTAGAAGTCGGCGCCGTTGATGTGCTCGATCGCCGTGGCCGCCTGCGTGGGGTCGAGGCGCACCAGCTCGAGCAGGCTGGCCTGCGGGATGGCGAAGCGCTGCCCGCCGCAGCCGACCAGCAACGCCGGGATGATGGCGAGGGTGAGCGGGATCTTGATCCGGAAGGTGGTCCCCTGGCCCAGCACGCTCGACACGTCGACGGTGCCGCCGATGCGCTCGATGCTCGTGCGGACCACGTCCATCCCGACGCCGCGCCCTGACACGTTGGTGACGACGGCCGCCGTCGAGAAGCCCGGCTGGAAGATCAGGTCGGTCACCTCCCGCGGGCTCATCTGTGCCAGCCGCTCGGCGGTCACGATGCCCCGCTCGACGGCACGTGCGCCGAGCCGGGCCGGGTCGATGCCGGCTCCGTCGTCGCTCACCGAGAGCACCACCTGCCCACCTTCGTGGAAGGCCCGCAGCGACAGCACGCCGGCCTCCGGCTTGCCCGCCGCGAGGCGCACCTCGGGCCGCTCGATGCCGTGGTCGACGGCGTTGCGGACGAGGTGGACGAACGGGTCCTTGACCGCCTCGAGCAGCGACCGGTCGAGCTCGGTCTCGCCACCCTCCATCTCGAGCTTCACCTGCTTCGAGAACTGCGCCGCGACGTCGCGCACCACCCGCGGGAAGCGCGCCCACACCCGGTCGATCGGCTGCATCCGCGTCTTCATCACGCCCTCTTGCAGCTCGGACACGATCAGGCTGAGGTGCTGCACCGTCTGGTGGAGCAGGTGGTGCTCGAGCTGGCCGGCGTGCGAGATCAGCTGGTTGCGCGCCAGCACCAGCTCGCCGACCTGGCGCATCAGCAGGTCGAGCACGTCCACGTCCACCCGCACCGTCCGCTCGCTGGCGCTCAGGTGGGCGTCCCCGGTGCGTGCCCGCTCGTCCTCGCGGGCGGCCGTCTCGGCAGGCGGCGGCACCAACCCCGCCTTGGTCGGCCGGGCGGCCGTCTCGACCGGTGGCGGCGCGTCGCCCGACTCGGCGGGCGGCGCCGGGGCAGCCGCCTCGGCTGGCGGCGGCAACGGGTCGTCCTGGGTCGTCTGCCGGGGTGCCGGCGGGCGCCGGCGGGCCGGCGGTGGCGGTGGGATCCGTATCGGGCGACGCGCCGCCGGGGCGGCTGCCGGTTCCTCGGCGGCTGCCCGTTCCTCGGCGGTGTCCGGAGCGGGAGCGGGCGCCGCCGTGCCGGCCTGCTGCTCGGCCGGCTCGTCGTCGAGCAAGGCGGTCAGCGTGTCGATGAGGGCAGACGGGTCGCTGTCTGCCTCGCCGCCGGTCGTCTCGATGGCGCGCAGGAGACCCCGGACGGCGTCGACCACCTCGAGCAGCACGTCGGCGCGGCGCCGGGTGAGCACGAGCTTGCCGTCGCGAAGACGGCTGAGGAGGTTCTCGGCGACGTGGGAGAGGCGCTCGAGGCGCTCGAAGCCGAGGAAGCCGGTCGCCCCCTTGATGGTGTGGATCGTCCGGAAGACGCTCGCCAGGAGCTCCTTCGAGCCCGGGTTCCGCTCGAGCTCGACGAGGACCCGGTCCAGCTGGTCGAGGTTCTCCGTCGTCTCGACGAGGAACTCCTGCACGATCTCGTCCATGGCCCGGCCTCAGTAGCTGAACTGGCCGACGAGCCGGTCGAGCTCGCCGGCCATGCGGGCGAGCTCGGCGGCGGCCCGCTGGGTGTCGGCGGCCCCCGAGGTGGTGTCGCGCGCCGCGCTGGCGAACCCGGCGATGTTGCGGGCGATGTCGCCCGTGCCGGTGGCCGCCTCGGAGAGGGTACGGCCGATCTCGCCGGTCGTCGCCGCCTGCTCCTCGACCGCCGAGGCGATGGTGGCCTGGGCCTCGTTGATCTGCTCCATGATCCGGGAGATGTCGCCCATCGACTCGGCGACGGCCAGCGAGCCGGTCTGGATGGCCTCGATCTTGACGGCGATGTCGTCGGTCGCCCCGGCGGTCTGGCGGGCGAGGTCCTTCACCTCGTTGGCCACGATGGCGAAGCCCTTGCCGGCCTCTCCGGCGCGGGCCGCCTCGATCGTGGCGTTCAGGGCGAGCAGGTTGGTCTGCTCGGCGATCGTCGTGATCACCTTGACGATGTCGCCGACCTCGGCCATCGAGCCGCCGAGCCTCGAGACCGTCTCGTTGGTCGCCTGGGCCACCACGACACCCTCGCTGGCGATGCGAGTCGCCTCGTTGGCCGAGCGGGAGATCTCCTTGATGGAGGCCGACATCTCCTCGGTACCCGTGGCGATCGTCTGGACCCCGCTCGACAGCTGCTCGGCCGTGGCGGAGACGACGCCGGCCTGCGCCGAGGTCTCGTCGGCGCTGCCGGCCATCTGGGTCGAGACCGACGACAGCTCCTCCGAGGCGCTGGCCAGCGACCGGGAGTGCTCGCCGATCGAGCCCATGGTGTCACGGAGGCGGACGAGCGCCTCGTCGAGGGCGCTCGCCATCTGGCCGATCTCGTCGGTCGTGTCGATGCCGGCCGTGACGGTGAGGTCGCCGCCGGCGACCCGCTTCAGCACGGCGACGGTCTCGTCGATCGGCTTCTTCACCGACCGCTCGACCAGCAGGACGATGCCGAGGGAGAGCACCAGCGCCAGCACCCCGCCGAGGAGCGTGAGCATCCGGGTCGAGTTGGCCGACGACTGGGTGCTCTTCACGCTGCCCTGGCTGTGGGAGACCACGCCGGCAGCCAGCTGCTGGAGGGGCTGGGTGATCTTCGAGGCGGCGAGCGCCGCCACGTCGTTGAGGGCCTGGCGGACGTCGGCGCGGGTTCCGGCGGTGAACAGGGCGTTGATCTGGTCGGACAGGGCGACGTAGCCGTCGAAGGCCGTCATCGCCTGGTGGAGCAGGGCGGCGTGCTCGGCGCTCAGCGGCAGCGCCGCGAGCACCCGCTCGTCGGCGAGGAAGGTCGTGCGCGCGCTCCGGAACGACGCCAGGTCGGCGCTCGCCGAGACGTGGCCGGTGAAGTCGGCGGCGACCGAGTTCTCGGCGAGCGCCAGCGACAGGGCGTCCTGCTGCAGGTTGCCCGCGGTTCGCACCTTGAGAAGGCTCGTGTGGCTCTGCGCGGCCGACGAGCTCCACGAGGAGGCGCTCGTCCAGCCGAGCGCGCTCATCAGCACGAGGAGCACCGCCACGACGCCGAAGCCGGCCCCGAGCCGCGCCGAGATCCGCAGGTTGGCGAAGCGGAAGCGCCGGTGCGTCCGGGGCGCGACCACCTCGGCGAGGGCGCCGCTCTCGCGTGCGGCCCTCGGACGGGACGGCACCACGTGGCCGCCTCCGAGCGGTCGCACGTTGTCGTCAAGCGCGGCTGTCTGCATTGGATCCCGCCTCCCTGTGCAACCCCGGCTGACCGTCCATGACCAGGCCGTGGGTCAGCACCTGTAGCGGCATCCCAGGTCGCCAACTTTAGCGATTTGCCCACCTGGGGTCCTTCGGCCCGCTCTGTCAGGGACCTTCGGCCCTGTACGTCGGGCCCTGTACGTCGGGCCCTGTACGTCGGGCCCTGTACGTCGGGCCCTGTACGTCGGGCCCTGTGCATGCAGCCCAGCCGGCCGCCGCCTGGTCCGCCGGGTCGGCGGGACGAGCAGCTCGACGAGCCATGCCTCCAGGTGGTCCTCGAGCGAGCACGATGGCCAGGTCGGCTCGAGCAGGTCGGGTGCCGGCGCAGCCAGTGCCGGCGCCCCGCCGTGCTGCGGCGACGTCGAAGAGCAGCCGGTCGGCGGCCTCGAGCCTGGGGGGCCGTCGGCTCCGGGCGACGTGCAGCCCGGCGTCGGTGTGGCACCACTCGACGTCCTGCGGCGGGTCCCGATGTGGCCAGCTCGAACACCGAAGACGTCCGGCTGGGCTCGACCTGCCACGAGCGCACCGGCGAGGCCGCAGGTCGCCCCGCTCGAGGTGACGGCGCGGGCAGGGAGCCGCCGGTCTGCCGGAGCTCGCTGGCGGTGACACAGAAGCCGAGTGGCACACGCACCCTTGCGGGACGGGACAACGTGCCGAAGCTCGCCGCCTTGCCGCCGACGGCAGCGGCGTCGGCGCCGAGCTCGACGGGCGAGCGCACCTCGGCGGTCCGGCGAACACCTGGGAGGGCGACGAGGTGATGGTCACCGGTGGCGCACCCCGGCCATGCCGGCGCCATCGCTGCTTCCGGCAGGGGCTCCGTTCGGAGGGCGACCGGTCCCGGCCGTCCTCGCGGCAAGGCCTCGCGGGTGTCCTCGTGGGTCGCATGGCGCTGGAGTAAGACACCGCCGGCCGTCGCGCGGCGCGCCCCATACCAGCAACGATGGAAACGGTCGTTGCGCGGTCACGCCACACCGACGGCAAGGCCAGGGCCCGCCTACCGCCAGCCACACGTGCGGAGCGCCGGCCGGTAACCGTCGGGGTCCTCGAACGTCGCCCCCGAGCGGTCCCCGTAGGGATTGCAGGACGGCACCCTCCTGCCGCCGGCCTCCTTCAGTCGCAGGACCACGTCGTCGTCAAGCGGGCCGTCAAGGGAGAGGACGAGCATGTCCTCCTCGGTCGGCGACGGGGGCGTGTCACCGCCCGGGTCGTCGACGAGCTCAAGGTGTCTGACGGCCCCCCGCCAGCCCACCATGAGGAGGAAGTGACCGCCCTCAGCGTCCGGCCCGAGCCAGCCGAGAACCTCGAGGCCCAGGCCATCGACCCAGAGTCGCTAGGCGGCTCGCATCGGGCACTCGACCGGCTCGCCGGTCACGGCGTGGCGTAATCCGTCATGCCTTCCCAGTCGATCATCACCGATGGCTCGTCGCCGATCACCCAGCCGTCGTGACCCGGGGGGATGCGCATGACATCACCTGGGGCGAACTCCATCTCCTCGCCATCGTCCATCCGGACGCCCATCCGACCAGACACCTGGTAGCCGGCGTGTGCAACTTGACAGCTCTCGGTCCCGACGATCGGCTTCACGTGCTCCGACCACCGCCAGCCAGGCTGGAACGTGGCGCGGCCCACCATCCCGCTATCGATGTTCACCAGCTCGATCTCACCCATTCCCCCGTCGAGCTTGCGCACCTCGTCCGGCGAGTCGAAGCTCTTGCTGACGATACGCGCCATGGAACGCCTCCCTGGACTTCTTCTGCATCTGCCCTGCAACGAACCATACGCCGACGACCGGTTGCTCTCAACCCCCGATCGGGGAGGAAACGGCGTCGGCAGGCTCGTGAGCTGCGACGCACGCAGCCCCTCCGGACAGCTGACCGTGACCGTGTGGGCGCTTCGCGGCTCGGGGTGGGCCGGCTACAACCCGCTCGCGACCCTGGGCGCGGCCCGGGCGCCCGCGCGCGCGGTGGGCGCCGTGCGCCCTCCACAGTTGCAGCGACGTAACGCCTCCTCATCTGGTGGCCATCTTCTGTCTATCCATCTAGACCTCGGATGTGCGCCCGGCGGAGCTCATCCGGATGATCCGTTCGGCGGCGCGGGAGAAGGACGTCGAGTGGGTCGAGGTCAGCTCGAAGCGCGACCGAGCCGCCTCCGCCACTGCCGCGGAGCCGGATCGGGATGGAGTCGATCGAGCACCGTCCAACAGCAACGGCGCCCCCTCGGACCCATCTCGAGACTGCCCCGAGCGCCGCCCGCGGTCACCGGAGCACCCTATCGGGCTCTTCGGATTCTGACGGGGTTGTGTCGGTGACAATCCACAGGGAGCGCAACGCTCTGGCCTGCGGCTTTGTGTCGGGCTGCCGGGATTCGAACCCGGGACCTCTTGACCCCCAGTCAAGCGCGCTAACCAAGCTGCGCCACAGCCCGTCATGTCAATCTCCCCGTCGTTCGGGGCATCCACCTGACCGAAGCGCTTCCGGTCACGCCGTTGCCGCCCGGCCGGACCCTGCTGGGGGCAGGGGGTGCCGGACAGGAGCTGGACAGCCACGACCGTGTCCGGAAGCGCACCCGGCCCGGCCATCGTAGCCGGCTGGGAGCGACGGAAGCCCCACTGGTGGCGCCGTTGAGCTGGGCTCGCGGCTGCGCCGACCCTGGAGCGCTCCCTCCGGACGCCGCCGCCAGCGCAGTGGAGGCGACGGCCGACGGAGCCGTGCGTTGCACCTCGGACGCTCACCACCGGGCCCGGAAGCACCTCCCCGACCAACGCCACATCGGCGAAGGTGGACTGCGATTGGCCGCCGTCCGGGTTCGGCCAGCTCGACGGAGAGGGCGGCGGACAGCCGGGGTCAGCCTGGCGCCACCGGAGGAGCTCGGCGCCGCCAGCGTTTCTTCAGATTCGCTAAGGATTCGACGAGGGCTGGGTCGGGCCGGCCGCCCTGCGTCGCCGGAGGCCGCCGGAGCGATCAAAATGGGGGGACCATGCTGGCCCTCATCGGCAACCCGACGAGCCTGGTCAGCTCGTTCGGCTACCTGGCCGTCTTCCTGCTCTCGGTGGCGCAGTCCTGCTGCGTCCCCACGTCGTCCGAGCTCACCATGGGCTTTGCCGGCGCGCTGGCGGCGACCGGCCGGATGAGCCTGCCCGGCGCCATCGCCGCCGGCGCCGGCGGCGAGCTCGTCGGGGCCTACCTGGCGTGGCTGATCGGCCGGACCGCCGGTCGGGCCGTCGTCGACCGCTACGGCCGGTACCTGCTGCTCACCCACCACGACCTCGACCGGGCGGAGGCCTGGTACGACCGGCACGGCCGGTGGGGCGTCCTCGGTGGCCGCCTCGTGCCGGTGATCCGAAATTTCGTGGCCCTACCGGCCGGGGTCGCCGAGGTGCCGGCGGTCCGCTTCGGCGTGCTGACCCTGCTCGGCAGCCTGCTCTGGGACGGGGCGATGGCCGGCATCGGCTACGGCGTCGGCAACCGCTGGCATGCCATCGTCCACGGGTTCAGCGACGCCGGCTACGTGCTCGGCGCGCTGGTCGTCGTGGCCCTCGCCCTCGTCATCGCCCACCGCTGGCGGTCGTACCGGGCGCAGATCGCCGCGGCTGCCGCACCGGGTGGCGCGACCGGCGCCGTCTCCGCGACCGGCGCGCCCCTCGGTGCCACCACCCCGGGCGGCGCCCCCGGCCTGGTCCCCCCACGCGACGAGCTGGTCGAGCTCATCCGCCACCTGGCCGAGCCTGGGGCAGGTCCGGGCGAGGCGCACGGCGCTGCCGGGAACGAGCGGCTGACGGCGGCGGCGGCGGCCGTGCTGCTCGTGCTGCTCTTCTTCGAGGGGCTCACCCTGGTGCGCATCGGCAGCGTCCTCCCCGAGCACGTCATCCTCGGGCTCGTCCTCGTGCCACCGCTGCTCGTCAAGCTGGCAAGCACCGGTTGGCGCTTCCTCCGCTACTACACGCGCCACCCCGACTACGTGCGAAAGGGTCCCCCGAAGGCGCTCCTTCGAGCGCTGGCCCCGATCCTCGTGGTGTCGACGGTGGTGCTGTTCGCCTCCGGCATCGCCCTCGTCGCCCTCCACCACCCGCCCGGACTGCTCGACGGCCTGCACAAGGGGGCTTTCGTGGTCTGGTTCGGCGTGCTCACCGTGCACGTCCTCTACTACGTCTGGCAGGTGCCTGGCCTGCTGCGGCGCGACCTCAGCGCGCGACGCGCCTACCGGCGGGCCAGCCCGCCAGGGCGGCGCCTGCGGCCCGCCCTGCTCGTCGCCGCCATCGGAGCCGGGATCGCCCTCGCCGCCGTCGTCTGGCCCTCGATATCCGCCCAGACGCACACCTTCTACCGGGTACGCGTCAAGCCGCCGGCCGCCGTCGGGGCGCCCTCGCAGCGCTAGCCGTCCCCCTTCGACTCCTCGCCTCCCGCAAGTGGGCCTCCCGCAAGTGGGCCTCCCGCAAGTGGGCCTCCCGCAAGTGGGCCTCCCGCAAGTGGGCCTCCCGCAAGTGGGCCTCCCGCAAGTGGGCCTCCCGCAAGTGGGCTCCGTCCCGCAAGCGCCGCCCGCACCCGGTCCCGGGCCGGCCAGCCGGACGGCGCGGCTGCAGCTCCCGCCTCGGCCACCGGAGCGGGGTGGCGCAGGCCGAGGCTGGCCAGCAGGGTGCAGGCGACGAGGCCGAGCTCGATGACCACCGAGAAGCGGAAGGCGCCGGCGTAGCGGGCCCGCGCCGTGGCAGTGCCGAGGGCGCCGTAGAAGAGCAGGGTCACGACGACGAGGCCGATCGTGCCCGACAGCTGCTGGGTCATCACGAGCATCCCGCTCGCCGCCCCCGAGCTGGCCGAGCGGACACGGGCGAGGATGAGCCCGAGGATCGGCGGGATCAGGAGGCCCTGGCCGAAGCCGAAGACGGCAAGGCCGGCGAACAGCAGGGCGTCGATGCCATGGGTCCGGTGCAGGTCGACGAGGACGAGCGAGAGCCCGACCCCCTGGGCGAGCGCCCCGGCGGTCAGCACGCCGACGCCGAGCCGCCGGACGAGGCTGCTGCTCGACATGCTGCCGAGGAGGTTGCCGGCGGCGATCGGGGCGAACGACAGCCCGGCAACGAGCGCCGAATCGCCACGTCCGTCCTGCAGGTACAGGCTGAGCAGGAAGAAGAAGGCCGTGATCGTGGCGAACAGGCTGACGTTGAGGAGCATCCCGACACGGAACTGGCGCGTCGCGAACAGCTCGAGGTCGACGAGCGGGGTCACCCCGGGCCGCGGCCGGCGCTCGAGGCGGACGAACAGGCCGCCGACCGGAACGACGGCGACGAGCAGGGCGAAGCACCACGCCGGCCAGCCGAGCTCGCGGCCGACCAGGAGCGGCACCACGAGCAGCGTGACCGCCAGGCTGAGCGTGGCGACCCCCCATAGGTCGAGCCCCGGCCGCTCCGGGGCCCGGGTCTCGACGAGCGTCCGCCGGCCGAGGACGAGGCCGACGGCGGCGATCGGCACGTTCACGAGGAAGATCGGCCGCCACCCGAGATGGGCCACGTCGGCCGACAGGAGCAGCCCGCCGAGGATCTGCCCGCTCACCTGGCCAAGGGCGATCGTCATGCCGTACATGCCGAGCGCCACCCGCCGGCGCGCCGGGTCGAAGGTGACCCGGATCATGGCGAGCACCTGCGGCATCATCACGGCCGCCGACAGCCCCTGGGCGAGGCGGAAGACGACGAGGGTCGTCGCCGTCGGGGCCAGCCCCGAGGCGAGCGACGTGAGGGCGAAGGCGACCATCCCCACCCGGAACATCCGCCGGCGGCCGTAGCGGTCGCCGAGGCGGCCGCCCGTCACCAGCCCCAGGGCGTAGGTGAGGCCGTAGCCACCGACGACCAGCTCGAGGGCCGCCGGGTCGGCGTGCAGGTCGTGGTGGAGGGTCGGCACGGCCACGTTGACCACGAAGAAGTCGAACACGTTCATGAAGGCGCCCGTCAAAAGGATCCCGAGCGCCACCCACTGCCCTGCCGCCCGCCTCACCGGAACGCCGTCATCCGCGCGCCTTCACCAAGGTGCGTCGTCCGGGCACCCTTCGGCCTCGTCGAGGCGGCCGCTTCGGCCAGCCGGCCCGCTCACCAGGCGAGGCCGTCGTCGGCCCGGCGCGGGCTGCGGGGGGTGAGCGGGTCGGCGTCGGCGTCGGCCTGGGCCACCTGCATCTCCGGGTCGCGCTCGATGTCGAGCAGGGACCGGTCCTCGAAGCCCCACTCGTCGTCGTCAGGCACCTCGTGGCGTCGCCGGAACCAGCCCATCGTCGCACCCTACCGCCCACCGCCGCCGGCGACCGCCCGGCTGCTCGCCGGCACGCGCCGCCGGTAGGATCAGCCCCGCCGGCAGACGACCGGATGCGACCGAAGGGGAGGCTGCCGTGCCGCTCTACGAGTACCGCTGCGAGCTCTGCGACACCCGCTTCGAGCTGCGACGCCAGCTCAGCGAGTCGGGCGAGCCGGCGACGTGCCCGAACGGCCACCCCCGGGCTCGCCGGCTGCTCTCGGTCTTCGCCACGGCCGCCAAGGCGGGCGTCGGCGCCGGCGCCGCACCGGTGATGGCTGGCGGTGGCGGTGGCGGTGGGTGCTGCGGCGGTGGGTGCGGCTGCGGCTGAGCCCCTCGCGCGCCCCTCGCCCTAGCCGTGCCAGGCGTGGCCGGTCAGCCAGAAGACCAGCCAGATCAGCCGGTACACGAGGTAGCCGGCCGTCGCGAACAGCAGCACCTTGAAGTGCCAGGGCGCCGGGGGCGCCTCGTCCTCGGCCTCGGCCACGGCGACCCCCGTCCGGCTGCCATCCGGGGGGTTCGTGACGTGCCGCGCCTCGGACCCCTCGAGCGCCGGGCGGGCGGGCCGGGCCGGTCCCCGCGCCGGCCGGTCCGCAGGACGCCGACCGGCCGCCGGGCGCTCCGGTCGGCTCACGAGCTGCCCCGGAGCCTGACGCGCAGCTTGAGGGGGGTCGGCCCGAGGGCGAACCGCTCGCGCAGCGCACGTTCCACGTAACGAAGATAGGCCGGCTGGAGCCGCTTCGACGCGAACAGCGTGATCGTCGGCGGGTCGACGGCACCCTGGACGGCGTACAGGATGCGGGAGCCGGCCGGCGGGTGGGCCGACTGGATCGCCTTCATGGCCTCGTTCAGCCGGCCCGTCGGGATCCGCCGGTGGTACGCCTCGATGGCGGCCCGGATCGCCGGCAGCAGCCGGTGCACCCCGAGCCCGGTCGCTGCCGAGATGCGCAGCACGGGGGCGTAGTCGAGGAAGCCCAGCCGGTCCTCCACGTCCCGAGCGAGCGCCAGGCGGGCCTCGGTGTCGAGCAGGTCCCACTTGTTCAGCACGATCACCACCGGGCTGCCGGCGGCGTCGACGCGCTCGGCGAGCCGCTGCTCCTGGTGGGTCACCCCCTGGTCGGCGTCGAGCACGAGCAGCGCCACGTCCGCCCGGTCGATGGCGGCGAGCGAGCGGACGAGCGAGTAGTACTCGCTCGCCTCGCCGATGCGCGCCTTGCGGCGAAGCCCGGCCGTGTCGATGAAGCGGAGCGGGCCGTCCTCGGTGTCGACCAGCGTGTCGATGGCGTCGCGGGTCGTGCCGGCGATGTCGTGCACCACGCTCCGCTCGTCGCCGACGAGCCGGTTGAACAGCGTCGACTTGCCGACGTTCGGCCGGCCGACGATGGCAACCGCCGGTGCCTCTGCGGTCGCCGCCAGCAGCCCACCGGCTGCGTCCCGGTCCGCCCCGGCCGTCCCGTCACTCCCGTCCGTCCCGACGGGCCGTCCGGCCGCCCCGCCACCCTCGGCGGCACCACCCTCGGCGGCATGCAGCTCGACCAGGGGCGGCAGCCGCTCGACCACCACGTCGAGCAGGTCGCCGACGCCCCGGCCGTGCAGGGCCGACACGAGCAGCGGCTCGCCGAAGCCGAGGCGCATCAGCTCCCAGGCGTCCGCCTCCTGGCGGGACGAGTCGACCTTGTTGGCCACGACCAGCACCTTGTCCGCCTGCCGGCGGAGCAGCTGGACGACCACCTCGTCCTCGGCGGTCGGTCCGGTGACGGCGTCCAGCACGAGCAGCACCAGGTCGGCCGCCTGGACCGCCCGGAGCGCCTGGGCGGTCACCTTGGCGTCCAGCGCGTCACCGCGCTCCACCATCCCGCCGGTGTCGACGACGAGGAAGTCGCGCCCCCGCCAGTCGGCGCGCAGCTCGAGCCGGTCACGGGTCACCCCCGGCCTCTCCTCGACGATGGCCGCCCGCCGCCCGAAGATGCGGTTGACGAGGGTCGACTTGCCGACGTTCGGTCGGCCGGCGATGGCGACGACCGGAAGGGCGGCCGTCGCGGCCGTCGCCGCCGTCGCCGCAGCCGGCGCCGTCGCCGTCGCCACCGGGCGACCGGCGACCGCCGAGCCGGTCGTCGTGTCGGGCTCCATCAGGCACCCGCCCCTTCGGCCACCCAGACGGGTGGGGCACTGACGGCTGGAGCACCGGCGGACGGGGCACCGGCGAGCACCGCCACCCGGCGCCGCCCGGACCGGCGACCCGACAGGGCACGTCGGAGGGCGGCACCGTCGGTCTCGACCACCTCGACAGCCGCTGGAAGCTCGTCGAGGCGGACGCCGTCCAGGAAGCGGCCCTCGGACAGGCACACGTCGGGCAGCAGGATCCGACCCGCCGGCTCGGCGTGGTCGAGCGCCCGGCGCACGTCGGTCCCGGTGAGCAGCCCGGTCACGGCGGTGGTTCCACCGAAGTAGTCGTTGGCCACCTCCAGGACCGCCACGTCCTCGAACCCGGCGCCCGACAGCAGCGGCCGAAGGACGGCGGCGCCGTACCGGCCGGTCACGATGGTGACGGGCGCGCCCTCGCTCGACGGCCGACCGGCCGTGCCGGACGTCGCCGGCGCCAGCCGTGACGCGCCCGGCGCCAGGCGGGGCGCCCGGTAGCCGGCGGCCGGTGCGCCGTCGACCGACTGGAAGAAGCCGCCATGCCGCCGTGCCGCCGTGCCGGCGGCGCCCCCGGCAAGGAAGTCGGCAGCGAAGCTCTGTACCATCCCGATCCCGTTCTCGTGCTGGGCGAAGCCCTCGTAGGTGGCTGCATCCGGGAAGGGGCGCCCGGCGAGCAGGTAGTACTCGTCGGCCGCCGCCACCACCCGGCGGCCGGTGGCGGCGAGGAAGCGGCCCTGCCACTCCTCGACCGCCTCGACCACGGCGACGGCCTCGGCGGTGGAGTGCGGTCGCAGCTCCGGCTCGCGGCTGAACCGGCTGACGCCGAGCGGCACGGCGGCCGCCGAGGCGAGCTCGGGGAACCGCTCGAGGATGCCGGCGAAGGTCTCGTGCAGATGCACGCCGTCGTTGACCCCCGGGCAGACGACGATCTGGCCGTGCACCTCGATCCCGTGGTCGAGCAGCTGGCGGAGCCACCGCAGGCTCATGGCACCGCGGCGATTGCGCAGCATCCGGGCGCGAAGCTCGGGGTCGGTCGTGTGGATCGACACGTTGAGCGGGGACAGCCGCTCGGTGACGACCCGCTCGAGGTCGAGCTCGGTGAAGCGGGTGAGGGTCGTGAAGTTGCCGTACAGGAACGACAGCCGGTAGTCGTCGTCCTTCACGTACAGGCTGCGCCGCATCCCCTTCGGCAGCTGGTAGATGAAGCAGAAGGCGCAGTGGTTGTCGCAGGTGCGCACCCGGTCGAACACGGGCGAGGCCACCTCCACGCCGAGCGGCTCGCCGGCGTGCTTGTGGACGACGATCTGGCGCTCTAGGCCGCCCCGGGCGAGGTCGAGCTCGACGACCGCCTCGTCGGCGAGGAGACGGAACTCGATGACGTCACGGGGGACCCGGCCGTTCATGGCCCGGATCTCGTCGCCCACCACCACGCCGGCAAGGCCGGCCGCGGAGCGCGCCGCGACGGCAACGACCTGCGGCGATGCCATCCGGACAGTCTACCGGACGGCCCGGGTCACCCCGTTGTCGGACCACCGCCGGCCGATCCGCCGTCGGCGGGCACCCCCGACTCGCTAGCCTTGTGCCCCGTGCCCGCTGTGAGGAAGGTCCTGCTCGCCGAGCCACGCGGCTTCTGCGCCGGCGTCGAGATGGCCATCAAGGCGCTGGCCTGGATGGTCCGGATCTTCGAGCCGCCGGTGTACTGCTACCACGAGATCGTCCACAACCGGCTGGTGGTCGAGGCCTTCGAGCGCCAGGGCGTCGTGTTCGTCGACGACGTCGCCGCCGTGCCGGCCGGCGCCCCGCTCATGCTGTCCGCCCACGGCTCCGCCCCCGAGGTGGAGGCGGCCGCCGCCGAGCAGGCAGGGGTCGTCGTCAACGCCGTCTGCCCGCTCGTCACCAAGGTCCACCACGAGATGAAGGTGCGGACCCAGAAGGGGTACACGGTCCTCTACGTGGGCCACGCCGGCCACGAGGAGGCGATCGGGACGATGGCGGTGGCGCCCTCCGCCGTCCGCCTGGTCGAGTCCGAGGCGGACGTCGATGCCCTGGCGCCGATCGACTCCCCGGTGGCCCTGCTCGCCCAGACGACCCTGCCCCACGACGAGTGGTCGGGCGTCGCCGCCCGGGCCAGGGAGCGCTTCCCCGACCTGTGGATGCCCGGCCGGTCCGACCTGTGCTACGCCACCACCAACCGCCAGGCCGCCCTCAAGGCGATCGCCGGCAGCTGCGACGCCGTCGTCGTGATCGGCTCGGCCAACTCGTCCAACACGGTGTCGCTCACCCGGGTCGCCACCGCCGCCGGCTGCGACCGGGTGCTGCGGGTCAACTCTGCCGCCGAGCTCCCCGGCGACCTGTCGGGCGTGGTCGGCGTCACCGCCGGCGCCTCGGCGCCCGAGTGGCTGGTCGACGAGGTGCTGGCGCACCTCGCCCCCGCCGAGGGGGTCGAGCGGGTGCAGACGATCGAGGAGGACGAGTACTTCCCGCCACCGCGCGACCTGCGCGACCTGCTGCGGGCGGTCACCGCCGCCGCCGCCGTCGTCCTCGGCGTCCCGCCGCACGGCCCGGCGCCCGCCGCCGACGACCGCGCCGTCCCGGCCGCCCGGATGCTCGCCGCAGGCCCCGGCGCGCTGGCCTCGTAGCGTGATGACCGAGCGCGAGCGCCGGCGTCGGCGCGCCCTCGACGCCCTCGTCGACGACGTCGCCCTGGCCGAGATGGCCGAGGCCCACGGCGAGGTACGCCTCGCCCCGGTGGCCGTCGTCGTGGCCGCCTACCGCGAGGCCGACAACATCGCCTCGGTGGTGTCGGCCGTCCCGAAGCTGCTGTGCGGGCTCGAGCGGTCGGTGGTGGTGGTCGTGGACGGCGAGGACGACGGCACGGCCGCCATCGTCCGGGAGGCCGGCCACTACGCCGCCGTCGCCCCGGTCAACCGGGGCCAGGGCGCCGCCCTGCGCCTCGGCTACCGGATCGCCCGGGAGCACGGGGCCGACTACGTCGTCACGGCCGACGGTGACGGCCAGGTGCGCCCCGAGGACCTCGAGGTCGTTCTCGGTCCGGTCGTCGAGGGCACGGCCGACTTCGTCAACGGCTCGCGCCGCCTCGGCGTCACCCACTCGACCGGTCTCGTCCGCAACGTGGGCGTCCGCGTGTTCGGCCTTGCCGTCACCCTGCTCACCGGTACCCGGGTCACCGACACGGCCAACCCCATCCGGGCCTTCCGCGCCGAGCTGTCCGGCCAGCTCGTCCTCGACGAGCCGCAGTACCAGGCGTCCGAGCTGCTCATCGGCGCCATCATGCGCGGCGCCCGCTACGCCGAGCGGCCGGTCACGATGCGCGCACGGGCCTCGGGCCGCTCGAAGAAGGGCGGCAACCTGGTCTACGGCTACCGCTACGGCAAGGTGTTCTTCGGCACCTGGTGGCGGGAGCGGACCGGCCGGCCGTTGGCGCCGGCGCCGGCCGGCGGCGCCGGTCAGGAGGAGGCCTGGAAGTCCTCCCAGGTGGCCGCCAGCCCGTCGCGCAAGGTGTAGCGCGGGGCGAACCCGGCCGAGCGGGCGTGGGCGATGTCGACGACGACCGCCGGCATCTCCCCCGGCTTGGCCGCCACGTGGCGAGCGCCGATCGCCACCCCGGTCACCTCGCAGGCGAGCCGGTACAGCTGGTTCATCGACACCGACGTCCCCGCCCCGATGGTCAGGGCGTCCGACTCGTCGAGCCCGAGCGCCAGCTCGATCGCCGCCACGGCGTCGCTCACGTACAGGTAGTCACGCAGCTGCTCGCCGTCGCCGTAGATGTCGATGCCGCCCCCCTGCAGCGCCGCCCGCATCATCCGGGCGACCACCGAGTCCTTCGCCTGCATCCCGGCGCCATAGATGTTGGTGAAGCGCAGCGCCACCGCCCGCAACCCGTAGCTGGCGGCGTAGCACGACAGCAGCATCTCCCCGGCCGCCTTGGTCGCTCCGTAGGCGGTGAGCGGCCGCGGTGCGATCGTCTCGTCGATGGTCCGCCGGCCGACGTCTCCGACGACGGCGTTCGACGAGGCGAGCACGAACCGCCCCACACCCACCTCGCGGCACCGCTCCAGCAGGTGCTCGGTCCCGACCACGTTGGTCAGGAACACGCCCATCGGGTCGTTGATCGACTGCAGCACCGAGGTGATCGCCGCCAGGTGGACCACGGCGTCGACGTCGGCGGTGACCACCTCGTCGACCACCGACCGCTCGCGCAGGTCCCCCTCCACCGCCTCCACCCCGGTGGCGGCGAACGGGCGCAGGTCGACCACCCGCACCGTGTCGCCCCGCTCGAGCAGCCGCGCGACGAGGTGGCTCCCGATGAACCCGGCACCGCCGGTGACGAGCACGTGCACGGTCACATCCCTCCTCGCCCTTCCGGACCACCGCCGGACCGGACGGCGAGACCCTAGCCGCCCTGGCCCGTCCGCTCAGCCACCACCGACGGCCGCCTCGGCGGCGTCGTGCACCTCCTGCAGCGCTGCCCGCAGGGCCTCCGACAGGGCCTTGGTCACCGAGCGCGGCACCCGGCTCGGCCGGCCCCCGGCGCTTGCGGTGCCGGCGGTGGCCAGGAACGTCGCCGGAAGGAGCGGCTCCCCCACGACCACCACCACCCGCCGCGGGCGCGGCAGCCGGGCCCCGCGCGGCATCGACGCCTCCATCCCGCCGAGCCCCACCGGGTAGATGGGGGCGCCGGAGCGCAGTGCCAGGTAGGCGGCGCCGTCGCGCACGTCGTCGACGGTCGGCCCCGACCGGCGCGTCCCCTCGGGGAAGATCACGAGCGGCTCGCCGGCGGCAAGCACCTCGAGCGCCTTCGCCAGCGCCTCCCGGTCGGGCGCCGAACGGTCGACCGGGAACGCACCGAGCGCCTCGATCAGCCGCCCGGCCAGCTTGGACCGCCGCCACACCTCGTCCTTCACCAGGTACCGCAGGCGCCGGCGGGTCACCCGCGCCACCGTCAGCCAGTCGAGGTTCGTCCGGTGGACCGGCGCCAGCACGTAGGCGCCGGACGCCGGCAGCCGCTCGGCGCCGACCACCGGGCCGGGGTGGAACCGCTCGCTCGCCCCGACCGTGATCGCCCGGCAGACGGCGTAGAAGCGCAGCTCGGCCGGCGACGGCGGCCGGACCACGCGTCCGGCAACCGGCCGCGGCGCCGGCGGCGCCGGGACGGGCCCTGGGGCGACGCCGGCGGCCCGCACGAGGCCGAGCGCCTCCTCGAGCACGTCGGCCGGGCTGCGGCCGGTCGAGTCGAGGACGACCGCGCCGTCGGCCACGACGAGGGGCGAGGCCGGCCGGGACGAGTCGAGGGCGTCGCGGGCGGCGATCGAGGCGCGCGCGGCCGACGGGTCGGCGTCGCCCCGCTCCACGGCCCGCCGGCTGGCCCGCTCGTCGCCACCGGCGGTCAGGTAGATGCGGACGTCGGCGTCGGGGAGCACGACGCTCGTGATGTCACGGCCCTCGACGATCCCGCCCCGGCGGGCCGCCACCCAGGCGCGCTGGCGCTCGACGAGCTGGCGACGGACCTCCGGGTGGGCCGCCACCTTGGAGACGATCCCGTCGACGGCCGTCGAGCGGATCGCCCCGGTGACGTCCTCGCCGTCTAGGCGCACCGCGGTGCCCACCTCGAGCTGCATCGACGCGGCGAGCGCCCCGAGGGCGGCGGCGTCGGCGCTGTCCACGCCTCGACGCAGGGAGAGCAGGGCGACGGCACGGTACATGGCGCCGGTGTCCAGCCAGTCGAGCCCGAGGGCGGCGGCGAGGTTGCGGGCGAGGGTCGACTTGCCGGCGCCGCCGGGGCCGTCGATGGCGATGGTCGTCACCGCAGCGCCGCCAGCGTGTCGGCGAAGCCCGGCCAGCTGGTCGCCACGGAGGCGAAGCCGTCGACCGTCACCGGGCCACCGCGCAGCGCCGCAACGGCGAACGCCATGGCCACCCGGTGGTCGCCGTGGGCGTCGACCCGACCCTGCGGCGACAGCGTGGGGTCGCCCTCGACGACGAGACCGTCCGGCAGCTCCTCGGCCCGTGCGCCGATCGCCCGAAGGCCGGCCACCACGGCGGCCACGCGGTCGCTCTCCTTGACGCGCAGCTCGGCGGCGTCGACGAACCGGGTGGTCCCCTCGGCGAAGGCGGCCGCCACGGCGAGCACCGGGATCTCGTCGATGCAGTCGGGCACCTCGGCGCCGCCGACCGTGGTGGCGGTGAGCGGGGCGTGGCCGACGACGAGGTCGGCCGTGGTGGCATCCCGGGCGACCACCTCGACGGCGGCGCCCATCCGGCGGAGCACCTCGACGAACCCGGCCCGGCCGGGGCCGACGTAGACGCGCTCGAGGCGCACCTGCGAGCCGGGCACCAGGCAGGCGGCCACCGCCAGGAAGGCCGCCTGGGAGGGGTCGGCCGGCACGTCGAGCTCGGTCGGGGCGAGCGCACCGGGGCGCACCCGCACCACCTGGCCGCCCCCTGTCGTCGCCTCGGTCTCGACCGTCGCACCGAACCGGGCGAGCAGCTCCTCGCTGTGACGGCGGGTGACGACCGGCTCGCGCACCGTCGTCACCCCGTCGGCGGCCAGGCCGGCGAGCAGGATGGCCCCTTTCACCTGGGCGCTCGGAACGGGCGGGGCGTAGTCGATCCCGTGCAGGTCCCCACCGCGCACGACCAGCGGGGCGAGCCGCCCGCCGTCACGCCCGTCGACCGCCGCTCCCATCGCCCGCAGCGGCTCGACCACCCGCCCCATCGGGCGGCGGTGGATCGAGCGGTCGCCCTCGAGGATCGTCAGGAACGGCAGCCCGGCGGCCAGCCCGGCGAGCAGGCGCAGCCCGGTGCCCGAGTTGCCGAGGTCGATCGACCGCTCGGCCTCGGCCAGACGGGAGCGTCCGCCACGCACGTGGTCGCCGTCCATCTCGACGCCGAGCGCCACGAGGGCGGACCGGGTGCGCGCCACGTCGTCGCCGTCGGACAGGCCGCGCACCCGTGAGGTTCCCTCGGCGAGGCCGGCGTAGAGCAGGGCACGGTGCGACACCGACTTGTCGCCCGGCAGGTGCGCCGTGCCCCGCAGCGGGCCGGCCGCCGAGAAGACCGCCTGGTCGGGCAGCTGCCGGGTCATTCGAGCGACCGCGCCGCCGGCCGGTAGCCGCGCGCTGCGAGGGTGGCGCGCGCCACGGCGGCGGTGGTGGCGTCGACGACGAGCACCAGGACACCCCGGTCCCCCTCCACCGAGTGGGCGATCTCGAGGTCACGCACGTTGACACCCTGCTCGCCGAGCAGGGTGGTCACCTCGGCCAGCACGCCCGGCCGGTCCGGAACCGGCACGCGCAGCTCCACCACCTCCTCCGGTCGGGGCGCCCGTGCAGGCAGGTTGCGGCGGGCGTGGCGGGCCCGCTCGAGCAGCGACACGAGCGCCTGCCGGTCGCCCTCGGCGACGATCCGGCGCGCCTCGTCCAGGCGGTCACGCAAGGCGTCGAGCACCCCGAGCACCGCCGACGCGTTGTCCCGGAAGATGTCCGGCCAGATCGTCGGGTCGCCCGCGGCGATCCGGGTCATGTCCCGGAACCCTCCGGCGGCGAGGCGCAGCAGGGCCCCCTGCTCCTCCGAGGCGTCGGCGGCGAGCGCCATGAGGGTGGCCGCCGTCAGGTGGGGTACGTGCGAGACGACCGCCACGAGCTCGTCGTGGCGGTCCGGGGCGAGCGCCACCACGTCGGCGCCCAGGTCGCGTGCCACACCGGCGACGACGGAGAAGCTCGTCTCGGCCGTCGCCGCCGTCGGGGTGAGCACCCAGGTGGACCCGACGAACAGGTCCGGGTCGGCCCCGTCGGGGCCCTCCTGCTCGGAGCCGGCCATCGGGTGGCCGCCGACGAAGCGCGGGTGGTCGACCGCCTTCACGATCCCGGCCTTCACCGACCCGACGTCGGTGACGACGAGCGCCCCGCTCTCGTCGGCCTCGAGCAGGGCCCGGGCCGCCTCGGGGACGGCGGCGACCGGCGTCGCCACGACGGCGAGCCGGGCGGAAGGGTCCCGGCCGAGGACGTCGACGACGCCGAGCTGGCGCGCCCGCTCGGCCCGCTCCGGCGCGGCGTCGGTCCCGGTGACGTGCCAGCCCGCCTTGCGCAAGCCGAGGGCGACCGAGCTGCCGATGAGCCCGAGGCCGACCACCACGGCCCGGTCGGCGGTCGACGTCACTGCGGCTGGTCGTCGGCCAGGTCCCGGCGGAGCACCGTCGCCCCCTCGAGGTAGACGTGGCGGAGCTCCTTGCGGGCCCGGGCGGTGTAGCAGGTGACGAGGACACGGATGCAGCGCGCCAGCCCGCCGTCCACGTCGGCCTCCATGGCGCCGAGCAGCGGCACCTGGTCGAGGCCGAGGCCGCGCGCCGCCGTCGCCGGGAACTGGCTGCGGATGTCGCTCGTCGTCGTGAACACGATGCTGACGAGGTCGTCGGCGTCCAGGTCGTTGCGCTCGAGCAGCGCCTCGATGAGGGCACGCGTCCTACCCTCGACCTGGTCGCGGGTGTCCTCGTCGACCGTGGTCGCCCCCCGGATCGCCCGCACGGCCCGCTCGTCCCCGCCCATGGGCGGGCAGCCTACCGGCCCGCTGCAGGCACCGGCGAGGCTGCGGCGCGGCGCGCCCGGCGCCCCTTCGCCGCCGGCCGTCCCGGCCCGGCGGCCGCCGCCTCGGCGAGGGCGCGCACCTCGCCGGCGTCGAGGCGCCGGTACTGGCCGGGGGGAAGGTGCGGGTCGACGAGCGGGCCGATGCGCGTGCGGACCAGCCGGCGCACCGGGAACCCGACGGCGGCGCACATCCGGCGCACCTGCCGGTAGCGGCCCTCGTGGATGACGATCCGCACGACCCCCGGCGCCCGCCGGGCCACCCGGGCGGGCGCCGTGACGACGCCCGGCTCGATCTCGACCCCCTCGCGCAGGCGTCGCAGCGCCGCAGGGGTCGGGTCGCCCTCCAGCTCGGCCAGGTACTCCTTCTCGACCCCGTGGCTCGGATGGGCGAGCAGCTGGGCGAGCTGGCCGTCGTTGGTCATCAGGAGGAGGCCCTCGGTCGGCACGTCGAGCCGCCCGACCGGGAACACGCGCGGCTCGGGCGGCACCAGCCCCAGCACCGTCGGGCGACCCTCGGGATCCGACGCCGTCGTGATCACGCCGGCCGGCTTGTTGAGGAGGTAGACGACGTGATCGGGCAGGATCCCGACCGGGGCGCCGTCGACGGCGACGAGGTCGCGCCCGGGAGCGACCCGCCGGCCGGGCTCGGCCGGCACCCCGTTGACCGTGACCCGCCCCTCGGCCACCAGCTCGTCGCAGGCCCGGCGCGACCCGTAGCCGGCCCGTGCCAGCACCTTCTGCAGCCGTTCCCCCTCACCCTCCGGCGGGAGGGTGCTCACGGGCCGCCATCGGGGCGCAGCACGTGCTCCAGCGCCTCCACCGTGGCGACGTCGGGGACGAACCCCTCGAGCGGTGGGAGGTCCTCCACTCGGTCCAGCCCGAGCCGCTCCAGGAACTCGGCGGTCGTCCCGAAAAGGACCGCCTGGCCCGGGCCGTCGTCCCGCCCGACCGGCTCCACGTAGCCGCGCTGGACGAGCACCCGGAGCACCCCGTCGGCGTTGACCCCGCGCACCGCCGCGATCTGGGCACGCGAGATCGGCTGCTTGTAGGCGACGATCGCCAGTGTCTCGAGGGCGGCCGGCGACAGCTTGCTCGGTGCCTCGTCGAACACGAAGCGCTCCACGTAGCCCTGGTAGGCCGGGTGGCTCTGCAGCCGGAAGCCACCGGCCACACGGGCCAGCTGGAAGCCGCGCTCGTCCGCCTCGTAGCTCGCGGCGAGCGCCGCCCCGAGCTGCTCGACCCGCTCGACGGGCACCTCGAGCAGCTCGGCGAGCACGCCGGGGGGGACCGGCTCGGTGGCCACGGTGAGCACCGCCTCGAGGGCGGCCGCCTCCGCCCGCAGGTCCTCGGGAAGGCCGCTCACCGCCCGGGCCCGGGCGACGACGTGGCGAGCTCGTCGTAGTCGTCCATCGCCGTCCCGCCGGCCGGCGCCGCGGCACCGCCCTGCCACACGACGGCGAGCTCCCCGAAGGTGGTCAGCTGCTCCAGCTCGACGAGCTCCTGCTTGTACAGCTCGAGCAGCGCCAGGAAGCAGGCCACCACGTGCGCCGTCGTCGGGGCCCCGGCAGTGAGGGCGGCGAAGCTCGTCCGCCCCTCCCCCGGCAGGCGCCGGCACAGCTCGTCGTACACCGCGTGCATGCTCACCACGTCGTCGTGGACGTGGCCGACCGCGACCCGCTCGACCGGGCGGGGCGCCAGCGCCTTCCGGGCGGCCGCCCGCACCTGCTCGGCGGTGACCCCGGCAAGCAGGTCGACCGCCGGCGGCGACAGCCGCTCGTCCGGCCCCGACCGGCGAGGGAAGCTGCGGGCCGCCGCCTGCTCCAGGGCGGCGAGCACCTCGGCGGCCGACTGGAACGTCTTGCACTCGACGAGCCGCGCCAGCAAGTAGTCGCGCGCCTCGAACAGCGCCAGCTCCTCGTCCAGGTCGACGTCGTCGCCGCCGGGCAGCAACCGCCGGCACTTGAGCTCGACGAGGGTGGCGGCGATCAGCAGGAACTCGGTGGCCGCCTCGAGGTCGAGCGCCTCCCGGCGGGCGAGCTCGGCCAGGAAGCCGTCCACGATGTCGGTCAGGCGGACCTCGTACAGGTCGACCCGCTGCGCCGTGATCAGCTCCAGCAGCACGGCGAAGGGTCCGTCGAACACGTCCAGGTGGACCTCGTAGGGCATCGGGAGGAGGCTACCTGGCCCCGGCTAGCCTCTGGCGGCATGGCGCGCGTCTTCTCGGGCATCCAGCCGTCCGGCACGCTGCACCTCGGCAATTACCTGGGCGCCCTCCGCCGGTGGGTGCCCTACCAGGACAGCGACGACACCCGGTTCTGCATCGTCGACCTCCACGCCCTCACCCTCGACATCGAGCCGGCGGCGCTTCGTGCCCAGACGCTCGACACCGCCCTCGCCTACCTCGCCGCCGGCCTCGACCCCGCCCGGGCGGTGCTGTTCGTCCAGAGCCACGTGCCGGCCCACGCCGAGCTCACCTGGCTCCTCGAGTGCACCGCCTCCTACGGCGAGCTCGCCCGGATGACCCAATTCAAAGACAAGGCGGCACGCGGTGGCAGCCATCAGGAGCTGGTGCGGGCGAGCCTGCTCACCTACCCGGTGCTGATGGCCGCCGACATCCTCGCCTACCGAACCGAGAAGGTGCCGGTGGGCGACGACCAGCGACAGCACATCGAGCTGGCCCGCACCGTGGCCACCCGGTTCAACGCCCGCTACGGCGACGTGTTCGTCGTCCCCGACGCCGACATCGCCCCGGTGGCCGCCCGCATCATGGACCTGCAGCAGCCCGACCGGAAGATGTCCAAGTCCATCCCGTCGCCGGCCGGCCGGATCGACCTCACCGACACGCCCGACGAGATCCGCCGCAAGGTCCGCCGGGCCGTCACCGACACGGCCGCCGAGGTCGCCTACGACCCGGACCGCAAGCCCGGGATCGCCAACCTGCTCGACATCCTCGCCGCCGCCCTCGACGACGGCGGCTCGCCGGCCGTGCTGGCCGAGCGCTACGCCTCCTACGGTGCCCTCAAGGCCGACGTGGCCGACGCCGTCGTGGCCCTGCTCGAGCCGTTCCAGGCTCGCCTCGCCGCCTGGCGGGCCGACGCCGGCGAGGTGCACAAGCTGCTCGCGGCCGGTGCCGCCGCGGCGCGGGCCGAGGCCGAGCACACCCTCGGGCGCGCCCGCGAGGCGGTCGGCCTGCTCGCACCCGCCTGAGGTCGCCTCCACCCGCCTGCGGTCGCCTCCACCCGCCTGCGGTCGCCTCCACCGGCCTGAGGTCGCCTCCACCCGCCAGGCCCGCCGACCGGGGCGGCGTACCTCCCGTTTGCCCGCGGGAAGTGGCGGACAAGTACGCGTATCAG
>JAKBAA010000010.1 GCA_021809425.1 Actinomycetes bacterium
TTCCGGCGCAGTGCCCGGGCGGTGATGGCTGCCGGGGGCGGCCGGTTCGCTCAACTCTCACCTCGTTGCGGTCGATAGGAACGCAGTCCGCCCGTGTAGTCCGCCCGTGTCGACGAGGTCACCTTGAGGGAGCTTCGAACCGAGCCACCGGAGTCGACCGAGCGGTCGCTTTCCGAGCTGCGCGAGCTGTGCGTCGAGAACCTGCTCGCTTGCGGAGAGGAGCGTGTGTTCTTCAAGGACCGTCGCGGCAGGCGCATCCTCGTGAGCGCCGGCTCGTTGGCGGGCCTGGCGCGGGGTGGTCGGCCGGACGAGGTGATCGGCATGACCGACGTCGAGCTGTTCAACGGCGACTTCGCCGAGGCGGCAGCGGCGGACGACCGGCGGATCCTCGAGACCGGCGAGACGATCGTGCGCAAGGTCCGCAGCGTGGACGTGCCGGGTCACGGCGAGATGTGGGTGCAGACCACCAAGATGCCGCTGCGGGATCGGGCCGGTCGCATCATCGGGACGTTCGGGATCACGAAGGACCTGACCGCCCAGGTGCGCGCCGAGCGGGCGCTCGAGCACCTGGCGCTCCACGACCCGCTGACCGGGCTGCCCAACCGGGCGCTCATCCTGGACCGGATCAGCCAGATGGTGGCGCGTGCGCGCCGCAACGATCTGCGGAGCGCCGTGCTGTTCCTCGACCTGGACGACTTCAAGGAGATCAACGACAGCCTGGGCCATCAGGCGGGCGACCAGCTGCTCGTTGCCGTCGGCCGTCGCCTTGCCGAGGTGGTGCGGGCGAGCGACACGGTCGGGCGTCTCGGCGGAGACGAGTTCGTGGTGCTGGTCGACGGGGACCCAGAAGGGACGGCGGTCGAGCAGGTGGGGCCACGGTTCCTGGAGGCGTTGCACCGCCCGTTCCCGCTCGACGCCGCCGACCAGCCGGTGGCGGTGTCGGCCAGCATCGGGATCGCCGAGGTGGCCGGGCAGGAGCCGGCCGAGCTGTTGCGCCAGGCCGACGTCGCCCTGTACCGGGCAAAGGCGACCGGGAAGCGCCGGGCGGTGCTGTTCGCCCCGACCATGAACTCGGCCGTCCAGCAGCGACGCCAGCTGGTGCTCGACCTCGAGGTCGCCTTGGAGCGCGACGAGTTCTTCCTGCTGTACCAGCCGATCATCGACCTGTCGTCGAAGTCGGTCACCGGGGTCGAGGCCCTGCTGCGCTGGCGCCACCCCGAGCGAGGCGTGGTGGCGCCGGCCGACTTCGTCGGCGAGCTCGAGCGGACCGGGATGATCGGGGCAGTCGGAGCCTTCGTGCTCGAGTCGGCCTGCCGCCAGGCGGCCATCTGGCAGGCGGCGGGGCATCGCTGCGCGATGGCCGTCAACGTGTCGGCCGAGCAGCTGGCCCAGGACCGGCTGTACGACGACGTGGTGGCCGCCCTCGGGCGCAGCGGGCTCGACCCGGCCCGGCTGGTGCTCGAGCTGACGGAGTCGGCGGTGATCGGCGACCGGCCGGAGACCCGCTCGCAGCTGACCGGCCTGCGGGAGCTGGGGGTGCGCGTCGCGGTGGACGACTTTGGCACCGGCTACTCGTCGCTCGCCTACCTGCACCGGTTCCCGGTGGACATCCTGAAGATCGACCGGTCCTTCGTGGCTGACGTGGCGACCTCGAACGAGTCGGCCGCCGTGGTGCATGCCCTGGTCGAGCTGGCGCGCGCCCTCGGGCTGCAGACGGTGGCCGAGGGAATCGAGGAGCGGGCACAGCTCAGCTGGTTCGAGCGCGAGCAGGTGGAGGTAGGCCAGGGCTTCCTGTTCTCCGAGCCGGTGGAGCCGGGCTCGGTCGAGGCGATGCTGGTGGCCGGCGCGCCGGCAGTGACCGCCGGCCGGAGCAGCTAGCCCACCGGGAGCACCTCGGCGCCGTCGGGGAGATCGACCTCGAACACGTTGTTGACGGCGGCGATGTACTGGTACTGGCCGACGGTGGCCGTCAGCTCGACGAGCCAGCGATCGCTGCGGGCGGCGACGAGAGCAGCGAAACGGTCGTCGGCCACCCGGTTGGTGCGGAGCAGCTCGCGGACGAAGTCGACGACCCGGCGCTCGTCGTCGACGAGGTGGTCGGTGTCGGCACGGTCGCGGATCGCCGTGATGGCAGCCTCGCTGACACCGGCGTCTCGGGCGAGGCCGACGTGGGCGGCCCATTCGAACGGGCCGTCCTTCTCACGGGCGACCGACAGGATGGCCAGCTCCCGCTCGGCCTTGGTGAGGGTCGAGCCGAGCCGGACCTGGGCTCCGGCCCGCATCACCTTCTCGGCGAGGCCGGGGGAATGGAGCAGCACGGCGAACGGACCGGCGACGTGGTGGAGCACGTCGAGGATGGCGTCGAGCTCGGCGTGCTGGTCGGCCGGCAGGTCGTCCTTGGACAAGAGCAGGTTGATGCGTGCCACGTGGCCCCCCTGTCGTCGTGGTGGTGCGCCCATGGTCGCGCTCGGCAGCCCTTGACGCCCGGCCGGGCCGGCGACCAGCATGGGCGGAGCGATCGAAGGCGACCACCACGGGAGAGCCCCCGCCACGAGCGGGGCGCCGAAGGGGCAACCTCCCCGGAATCTCTCAGGCGGAAGGACCGTGGCGGCCGACAGACGCTGGACGGCGCCGGTCGCCGGACAGGCGGGGACGGATCGGACGCGAGGTTCCGCCCATGGTCAGCGACCCGCCGCTGCGCCACACGCCGCTCGAGGCGGTCCACGAACGGTTGGGTGCCCGCTTCACGGCGTTCGCCGGCTGGCGGCTCCCGGTGCGCTACGGGAGCGAGCTCGCCGAGCACCATGCGGTGCGCCGTGCAGCCGGGGTGTTCGACCTGTCCCACATGGCCGAGCTGGTCGTCGAGGGGGCGGCTGCGGCGACGGTGGTCGACGCCACCTTGGTGGGGTCCTTCGCCGAGCTGGCGATCGGGCGGGCCCGCTACTCGTTGTGCTGCGAAGAGGGAGGGGGCGTGGTGGACGACGTGGTGGTCTACCGGACCGCCACCGACCGCTTCCTGGTGGTGGCCAACGCCGGCAACCGGCAGCCGGTCGCCGAGGCGCTCGAGGCGGCAGCGGTTGGCCGCCCGGCGGCCGTGGTGGACCGGACCGACGAGCTGGCCCTCGTCGCCGTTCAGGGGCCACGTGCCGCCGAGGTGGTCCGCCGGTTGGCGACCCCGGCGGGGGCCGCCCGTGTGGGCGGGCTGGCCGGGTACGGGTGCGCCGAGGTCGAGCTGGCCGGGGTGCCGGCGCTGGTCGGCCGAACCGGGTACACCGGGGAGGACGGGTTCGAATGCTTCGTGGCGGCCCCGGCCGGCGCCGCCCTGTTCGAGGCGGTGCTCGCCGCCGGCCGGGACGACGGCGTCGTGCCGGCCGGCCTGGCAGCTCGCGACTCGCTACGGCTGGAGGCGGGGATGGCCCTGTACGGCAACGAGCTGTCCCGGGACGTCCACCCCGACGAGGCGGGGTTGGGCCGGCTGGTCCGGCTGGACAAGCCGGCGGCGTTCCCGGGCCGGCCGGCGCTGGAGCGCCGGCTGGCCGATCCGGCAGGTCCCCGGCGTCGCCTGGTCGGCCTGGCCGGCAACGGCCGGAGGGCCGGCCGGCACGGGTACGCCGTGGTCGCCGCCGACCGTCCGGACCAGCCGGTCGGCCGGGTGACGAGCGGTGCGCTGTCGCCGACGCTCGGACGGCCGATCGCCATGGCCTACGTGGACGCAGGTCAGGCCGCACTCGGGACGCAGCTGGAGATCGACGTGCGTGGCGACCGGGCCGAGGTCGAGGTGACACCCCTTCCCTTCTACCGGCGCCGTGGCGCAGACGGAGCGTAACGATGACCGACGTCGAGCGCGCCCTTCCCCGGCTCAGCGACCTGGTCGGTGGCCGACCGCCCTTCGTCGATCGCCACGTCGGGCCGGGCGGGGCCGACTCGGCGGCGATGCTGGCCGAGCTGGGACTGGCGAGCCTGTCGGCGCTGCTCGATGCCGCCCTTCCGCCGGCGATCCGGCTGGCCCGCCCCCTCGCCCTGCCGCCGCCGGTGTCCGAGGGAGAGGTGGTCGCCGAGCTTCGAGCGCTGGCCGGGGAGAACGCCACGTGGACGTCGCTCATCGGGATGGGCTACGCCGGCACGATCACCCCGGCGGTGCTCCGCCGGAACGTGCTCGAGAACCCGGCCTGGTACAGCGCCTACACCCCCTACCAGGCGGAGATCAGTCAGGGGCGCCTGGAGGCGTTGCTGACGTTCCAGACGATGGTCGGCGACCTGACCGGGCTGGAGGTGGCCAACGCCTCCCTGCTCGACGAGGCGAGCGCCGCCGCCGAGGCGATGGAGATGTGCCGGGCGGCGGCGCGGGCGGGGGAGGGCGGCGTGTGCTTCGTCGACGCCGCCTGTCACCCGCCGACCATCGAGGTGGTGCGGACCCGCGCCGCGGCGCGCCGGGTGACGGTGGTGGTCGGCGATCCGGAGGTCGATCTGGGCGAGGGTCCGGCGCCGTTCGGCGTGCTGCTGCAGCACCCCGGCACGGCCGGCGAGGTACGCGACCTGGCTCCGGTCGTGGCGGCAGCCCATGCCCGCGGCGCCCTGGTCGCCGTCGCCGCCGACCTGCTCGCCTGCACCCTGGTGGTGCCCCCCGGCGAGCTGGGGGCCGACCTGGCGGTGGGGTCGACCCAGCGCTTCGGCGTGCCGCTCTTCTACGGGGGCCCGCACGCCGCCTACCTGGCGGCCCGCCCCGACCTGCTGCGGCTGGTGCCCGGCCGTCTGGTCGGTCGGTCGCGTGACGCCGAGGGGCGCCCGGCGTTGCGCCTGGCGCTGCAGACGCGCGAGCAGCACATCCGGCGCGAGCGGGCCACCAGCAACATCTGCACCGCCCAGGCGCTGCTGGCGGTGATGGCCGGGTCGTACGCCGTCTACCACGGCCCGGACGGTCTGCGGGCGATCGCCGCCCGGGTGCACCGCCTGACGGTGCTCCTCGCCGAGGGGCTCCGCCGGGCCGGCTGGACGGTAGCGCCGGCGGCCTACTTCGACACGGTCGCCGTCGACGCCGGCGAGCGGGCCGAGGCGGTCGTCGCTGCCGCCGCCGCCCGGCGGATCAACCTTCGCCGGCACCCCGACGGGCGCCTCGGGATCAGCCTGGACGAGACGTCGACGGAGGAGCTCGTCGGCCAGCTGCTCGACTGCTTCGACGCCGCCGGCGTCGACCTGGCACAGCTCGACCAGGTCGCCGAGAGCCCGCTCGGTCGTCACCTGCGGACCAGCCCGTACCTGGAGGCGCCCGTCTTCCACGCCTACCGGTCGGAGACGGCGATGGTTCGCTACCTTCGCCGGCTGGCCGACCGCGACCTGGCGCTCGACCGGGCGATGATCCCGCTCGGGTCGTGCACGATGAAGCTGAACGGGGCTGCCGAGCTGAGCGCCCTGTCGCTTCCCGGCTTCGCCGACCTCCACCCGTTCGCCCCGCCCGACCAGGCGGCCGGCTACCGGCGGATGATCGGCGAGCTCGAGGGGTGGCTGGCGGAGATCACCGGCTACGACACCGTGTCGGTGCAGCCCAATGCGGGCTCCCAGGGAGAGCTGGCCGGCCTGCTGGCGATCCGGGCCTACCTGGCGGCGCAGGGCGACGGCGGTCGCGACCTGTGCCTGCTGCCGACGTCAGCCCACGGCACCAACGCGGCGAGCGCCGCCATGGCCGGGCTACGGGTGGTGCCGGTGGCCTGCGACGCCGACGGCAACGTCGACCTCGACGACCTCGACAGCAAGCTGGCGGCCAACCCCGGCGCCGTGGCGGCGGCCATGCTGACGTACCCGTCGACCAGCGGGGTGTACGAGGAGGCGATCGTCGAGATCTGCTCCCGCGTCCATGCCGCAGGCGGCCAGGTGTACCTGGACGGGGCAAACCTGAACGCGCTCGCCGGCTGGTCGCGCCTCGGCGAGCTCGGGGGTGACGTGTCGCACGTCAACCTGCACAAGACGTTCTGCATCCCGCACGGCGGCGGCGGTCCGGGCGTCGGGCCGATCGGGGTCAAGGCCCACCTGTCCCCGTTCCTGCCTGGCTCGGCTGGCTTCGCCGGGCTGCTGGAGGGCCGAAGGGGGGGAGCGGTCGCCGGCGCCCCGTTCGGGTCGCCCGGCGTGCTGTCGATCTCGTGGGCCTACCTCCGGCTGATGGGTGCCGAAGGTCTGGCGGCCGCTACGGCCGGGGCCGTGCTGGCGGCCAACTACGTGGCACGCCGGCTGGCCCCGCACTACCGGGTCCGCTACACCGGCCGCAACGGCCTGGTCGCCCACGAGTGTGTGCTCGACCTTGCCGAGCTGACGGCGCGCACCGGGGTGACCAACGAGGACGTCGCCAAGCGGCTCGTCGACTACGGGTTCCACGCCCCGACCATGTCGTTCCCGATCGCCGGCTGCCTGATGGTCGAGCCGACCGAGTCGGAGCCGAAGGCCGAGCTCGACCGGTTCTGCCGGGCGATGATCGCCATCCGGCACGAGATCGACGAGATCGCCTCGGGGTCGGTGGCGCTCGAGCAGAGCGCCCTCCGCCGCGCCCCCCACACGGCGGCCGCCGTCACCGACGACCGGTGGGACCGCCCGTACGACCGCCGCCGTGCCGCCTTCCCGCTCGGTGACGGGGCGGACAAGTACTGGCCGCCGGTGGCCCGAGTCGACAACGTCGCCGGCGACCGCCACCCGGTGCTGCGCTGGTCGCCGGGCGGGCCGGATGCCGAGGGCGGCTGAGCCTCAGCTGCCGGCCGGGGCGAGGACGACGTCGCGTTCCACCGAGTACCAGGTGCCGCCCGCCCCGATCGGCGCGCCCGGCTCGTCCAGTCCGCTGGCCCCGCCCGTCTGGCTGGCCCCGCCCGTCTGGCTGGCCCCGCCCGTCTGGCTGGCAGGGTGCGGTTCGAAGTGACAGATGAGCGAGTCCTTCACCCCGAACACGGCGTCGCTGTCGAGGTAGGCGCTCTCGTCGTCGAACCAGTGGGTGGTGACCGTCCGGTAGCCGGGGGCCGACACGATGAGGTGGACGTGGGCTGGCCGCCACGGGTGGCGGGCAGCAGCGCGGAGCAGGGCGCCGACCGGGCCGTCGTCGGGGACGGTGTAGTCGGTCGGTCGGAGCGTCCAGAACGAGAAGTTCCCGCCGCTGTCGGTGTGGAAGCGCCCGCGCAGGTTGGTGTCGGGCTGGTCGGGGTCCTCGACGGCGTACCGGCCGTTGGCGGCGTTCTGCCACACGTCGAGCAGGGCGCCGGCCACCGGTCGGCCGTCGGAGGAGAGCACCCGACCGGCGATGCGAGCCGGCCGTCCCGGTCCGGCCACCTCCACGATCGAGCTGCCGAGCGGGCGCTCGGGGGCGTCGGGCACGTAGAACGGCCCGAGCACGGTCGACTCGGTCGTACCGGGTGCGCCGGTGTGGTCGAGCAGGTCGACGAGCATCGACACGCCGAGGGTGTCGGACAGCAGGATCAGCTCCTGGCGGTGCGCCGTGCACGTCTGGCCCGCCCGGGTGAGGAAGTCGACGGCGGCCGCCCACTCGTCGACGGTGAGGCCCGTCTCGGTGACGTAGCCGTGGAGGTGGCGGACGAGCTCCTCGAGCAGGAACCGGAGCCGGTCGTCGGGCGTTCGGGCGAAGCTGGCTGCCGCACGAGCCGTCAGCTGAGCGGGCGTCGTCGCCGACGCGGCGTCGGTCATGGCGGCACGGTAGCCGCCCGACCGCCCCCGTGCCGGGGTCAACGTCTCGGGCGGCAGTCAGCCGGGAACGTTGCCAGCGGCGAGGTAAGGAAGCGCCAGCCGAAGTAGGCGGCGGCCACCCGCTCGGCGCCGCGGACGGCTGCCGGGTCGTCGAGGCGCGCCTCGTCGGCGCATGCGGCTGCCACGACGGTGGCCGGTCGGGCGGCGGCGCCGAGCCGGAGCAGGCGGCTGTCGAAGCTGGCGTACAGGTCCCAGGCGGCCACGTTGACCCTGCCGCCGGCGCAGACCGGTCGGGGGAACGCCTCGTTGGTGGCTGCCGCCGCCCAGCACTCGTCGACGGCCGGCAGTCCGGTGGCCGGCAGCAGCGGCGTGCGGGCCACCCGGTCCGCCTCGGCCAGGGCGAGCGGGCCGCCCGGCCGGGTGAGGCGAGCGAGCGGGGCGAACGGGACGAGGACCGACGGCGTTCCGACCCCGTAGGGCCCGACCTGGTAGCTCGAGAAGGTGAGCTGCAGGCCGAACGGGGTGACGGCCCACGCCTGGAAGTTGACGAGCCGCGCCTCCGTGCCGGCGTCGAGCATGGTCGTCGGGTCGAGAGCGACCCCGAGCTGGCGTCGCAGCAGCTGCCGGCTCTCCCTCGACAGGAACGGCAGGTACCGGTCGCCGGTCCGGAAGATGCCCGGCAGGTGCCACCGGGCGCCGTTGGCCATGTCGAAGGTGTCGGTCGTCACGAGTGACACGCTGTGGGCGGCGCCTGCCGGGAAGGTCGACGTGCGCTCGGTGAAGCCCACGACGTCGGGCGTCACGATGTCGGTCTGGACGGTTGCCTCGATGGTCGACGCCCCCGTCCCCTTCGGGAGGGGTCCGGCGGGCAGCTGGCGGACGAACCCGGCCACCATGGCGTCGGCCTCGCCGCGCAACGTCGCGTCGATCCGGCGAGCGGCGGCGGTACGGCCGACCACCACCGCGTAGGCGACGTCGGCCCGCCAGGGGGACGGGCGGCTTCCGTGCTCGGAGATGCGCGCCTCCCGTATGGCCGGTGTTGCGGCCGGTGTGGCGGCCGGCGTGGCGGCCGGCGTGGCGGCGGCGGTGCCGACGCCGACCCCGGCGAGCAGCCCGGCGAGGACCCCGGCGAGGACCCCGGCGAGGACGGGGGGGCGCCGGCCCACCTCAGCCCACCGGCAGCCCGCGCGACGGCGGACAGCGGGCCGGCCAGCCGGCGAGGGCGGTGGCGGCCGGGAACGGCCAGCCGTAGTAGCGGTCGACCAGCCCCACCCAGCTCCGGGCGTCGGCCGTCGGCAGCGCGAAGGTGGCGCCGAGCAGGCAGAGTGCCGACCGCACCGTCGCCGGCGTCGCCGCCGGGCCGGCGCCGAGAAGGACGTCGCCGTAGCCGCCCAGCCCGTACCAGGCGGCGGCATTGAGCCGGCCGTCGGCGCACGACATGGCCGCTGGAGCGGTTGCCGTGGCCGTCTGGTAGCACTCGTCGACGCTCGACGGCACGGTCGCCGGCAGGAGCGGCATCCGGACGTGGGCGAGCCGGGCGGCGTATGCAAGCGGGCCGGCGGGCCGGGCGACGCCGGCGAGGTCGGCGAAGGGAAGGACGACGGTCGGCGCCCCGATCACGTACGGGCCGACGGCGTCGTCCCCGAAGGCGACCTCCAGCCCGAACGGCGTGAGCGCCCAGCCGGCGAAGTTGGCTGCTCGCGGGGCCGTTCCGGGGTCGACCATCGCCGCAGGGAGGGCGGCCGGCGGGTACTGGACGGCGAGATGGGCACGGGTCAGCCGTGACAGGACCCCCAGGTAGCCCGCGCCCGGCCGGAACAGGGAGGCGAGCGTCAGCCTGCTCCCGGTCGGGGCGTCGAACGTGATGGTGGCGACCGTGTCGTACGGGTGGGCGGCGCCGGCGTCGAAGGTGGTGGAGCGTTCGGTGAAGGCCACGTAGCCGGACGACACGAGGCTGGTGTCGAAGCGGACGCTCAGGGTCGACACCGGCGGCAACCCCTTCGGCACCGGTCCGTCGCCGAGCTGGTGGCGGAAGGCGGCCACCTCCCGGTTGGCCATGGCTGCAAGGGCGGCGTCCACCCGGGCGGTCCCCGCCGCGGTGCCCCCGCGGAGCACCGGGACCTCGATGCTGGCCTGCCACGGGGCCGGGCTCGTGCCGTGCTCGCTGCGCGCCGCCAGCGCCAGCGCCAGCGCCGGTGCCGCCACAGCTGCCGGTGCCACCGACGGCCGGGCGGCGAGGGCCACCGACGGCCGGGCGGCGAGGGCCACCGACGGCCGGGCGGCGAGGGCCACCGCCGGGAGCCCGGCGAGGAAGGCGGCGCCGGCGAGCGTCGTAGCCAGGCGGGAGATCGGGCGACGACCGGGGCGGCGGTGCTGCACAGGGCGGCAGTCTAGGGGTGGGCCACGGCGGCAGACGGGCGGACGTTGCCCGATCGCCGGGGCGGGCGGGCCCCGCTGCACTACGCTTGCGCCGCGTCGAATCGCAAGCAACCTGCCGGCCCGGCAAGGGTCGCGGACCACAGGGAGTGGGTCACATGGGTCGCAGCTACACCCGGCTTACCGAGCCGCTCGTTCGGGACGGTGGCACCCTCCGTCCGGCCAGCTGGGACGAGGCCCTCGGGCGGGCGGCCGCCGGCTTCGCCCGTCACCAGGGGACCCCGGCCGCCTTCGGCATGTTCAGCTGCTCGAAGTCGACCAACGAGGTCAACTACCTCGCCCAGAAGTTCACCCGGTCGGTGATGGGCAGCAACAACATCGACAGCTGTAACCGCACCTGACACGCTCCGAGCGTCGCCGGTCTGGCGGCAGTGTTCGGGGCAGGCGGCGGGACGAGCTCGTACGAGGAGATCGAGCACGCCGACCTGATCGTGCTGTGGGGGTCGAATGCCCGTGAGGCGCACCCGATCTTCTTCCATCACCTGCTGAAGGGGTTGCGCAACGGGGCGAAGATGTACGCCGTCGACCCGCGGCGGACGTCGTCGGCCCAGTGGGCGGACGCCTGGCTCGGCCTCGACGTGGGCTCGGACATCGCCCTGGCCAACACGATCGCTCGTGAGATCATCCACGCCGGCCTGGTGAACACCGAGTTCGTGGCGCGGGCCACGACGGGTTTCGACGAGTACGCCGCCGACGTCGAGCGGTGGACGCTCGACGAGGGGGAGCGGGTGACCGGCGTGCCGGCCGAGGTGATCGCGGCGTTGGCCCACGACTACGCGCGGGCCGGGCGCGCCCAGCTGTGCTGGACGCTGGGCATCACCGAGCACCACACGGCGACCGACAACGTCCTCGCCTTGTGCAACCTGTCGTTGCTGACCGGCCACGTGGGCCGGTACGGGTCGGGCCTTGTGCCGCTGCGCGGCCAGAACAACGTCCAGGGCGGCGGCGACATGGGTGCGCTGCCGAACAAGTTCCCCGGGTTCCAGGACGTCGAGTCGGAGGAGATCCGGGCGAAGTTCGAGGCGCGGTGGGGGCGGACGCTGCACCGTGAGCGCGGCTGGCACCTCGCCCAGATGTTCGAGGCGATCGAGCGGCGGGAGCTGCGGGCGCTGTACGTGCTCGGCGAGAACCCGATCGACTCCGAGGCGGACACCCGCAGGGCGAGCGCGGCCCTCGGCGAGCTCGACCACCTGGTTGTCCAGGACATCTTCCTCACCCGCACCGCCGAGCTGGCCGACGTGGTGCTGCCGGCATCGGTGAGCACGTTCGAGTCGGACGGCACCGTCACCTCGAGCGAGCGTCGCGTCCAGCGGACCCGGCGCGCCCTCGCCCTGCCGGGCGACGCCCGGGAGGACCTCGACATCCTGTGCGCCCTGGCTGCCCGCCTCGGCCACGACTGGGGCCGGCCGACGGCGGAGGAGGTGTGGGACGAGCTGCGGTCGCTGTCGCCGATGCACGCCGGCATGAGCTACCGCCGCCTCGAGGAGCTCGGCGGGATCCAGTGGCCGTGCTGGGACGAGGAGCATCCGGGTGACAAGTTCCTGCACGGCCGGCTGTGGGCCGAGCCGCGCGAGGGGCCACCGGCGCCCTTCTTCGCCGTCGAGTGGGTGCCGCCGATCGACGAGCTGACCGACGAGTTCCCGATGCGGCTCACGACCGGTCGGCGGCTCGACTCGTACAACACGGGTGTCCAGACGGGTGGCTACCGCAGCCCGCTGCGGCGCCCCGAGACGCTCGACCTGTCGCCCGAGGACATGGGGCGGCTGGGCGTGAAGGAGGGTGACGTCGTGCGCATCACGTCGCGCCGGGGCGCCATCACGGCGCCCGTCCACGCCGACCCGGCGCTGCGGCCGGGGCTGGCGTTCATGACGTTCCACTTCCCGGACGAGACGGAGACCAACGTGTTGACGCGCGACGACTGGGACCCCAAGTCGGGGACGGCCGAGTTCAAGGCGACGGCGATCCGCGTCGAGCGGCTGGCCGCCGAGGTGGTCGGCTGATGGACCTGCGCGTGACCAGGGTGCCGGCGACGGCGGACGAGCGGTCGGCGGTGGACGCGGTGCTCGGGGAGCCCGAGTCGGGGTGGGCCGGCGGCGAGCGGGCGGCGGTCGACGGGCACGTCGCCTTCGGCGGGCTGCGGCGTGCCGAGGAACGCCGCCACCTGCTGCTGCCGGCGCTCCATGCCCTGCAGGACCGGGTCGGCTGGGTCAGCGAGGGCGGCCTCGGCTACGTGTGCACCCGACTGGACCTGGCCCCGGCGGTCGCCTATGGCGTGGCCAGCGCCTACGCCCTGTTGGCGACCGAGCCGGCCGGCCAGGTCGTGCTGCACGTGTGCGACGACGTCGCTTGCCGGGCGGCCACGGGGGACCCGGCGCCGCTGCTCGAGGCGAACCTCGGCCCGACCGGCGGGACCGGACCGGTGAGCTGGCAGCCGAGCCCGTGCCTGGGCTACTGCGAGCACGGCTCGGCGGCGCTCGTGCTCCGGGCGGGCACCGACGGTGGGCGGGCGACGGTCGCCCCGTTCGACGTCGCCCGCCAGGGCGAGCTGGTAGCGCTCGGCGACCGCCTCGACGTGCAGGCGCTTCCGACGCCGCTCGCCCTGGTGCCTCAGCTCGAGCGGGGCGACCCGTCGGTCCGGCTGCTGCGCCGGGTCGGGCGGGTGGACGTGGCCTCGATCGACGCCTACCGGGCGGCCGGCGGCTACGAGGCGCTGCGGCGCGCGGTCGAGCTCGGCCCGGCCGGGGTGATCGCCGAGCTGAAGGATGCCAAGCTGCTCGGCCGCGGCGGCGCTGCGTTCCCGACCGGGGTCAAGTGGGAGACGGTCGCCCGAAACCCGCGCCGCCCGCACTACGTCGTGGCCAACGCCGACGAGTCGGAGCCCGGCACGTTCAAGGACCGGGTGCTGCTCGAGCACGATCCGTTCGCGCTGGTCGAGGCGCTCACCATCGCCGGGCTGACGATGGGTGCCGAGCAGGGGTTCCTGTACCTGCGAGGCGAGTACCCGCTCGCCGAGCAGCGGCTCACCCACGCCGCCGAAGCGGCCCGCCGGCGGGGGCTGCTCGGGGAGGACGTGATGGGGTCGGGGCTGCGCTTCGACCTCGAGCTGCGCCGGGGCGCCGGGGCGTACATCGCCGGGGAGGAGACGGCCCTGCTCAACTCGATCGAGGGCCGCCGGCCGGAGCCGCGCAACAAGCCGCCGTTCCCGGCCGACCACGGCCTGTTCGACCGACCAACCGGGATCAACAACGTCGAGACGCTGCTGTGCGTGCTCGACGTCCTGACCGGGGGATCGGCAGCGTTCGCTTCCACGGGCACGCCCCAGTCGACCGGCACCCGGCTGTTCTGCCTGTCCGGCAAGGTGGCGAGCCCGGGACTGTACGAGGTGCCGCTCGGCACGTCGCTGCGGTCGCTGCTGGAGCAGGCCGGCGGAGTGGCCGACGGCCGGCCGCTGCAGGCGATCCTGCTCGGCGGTGCCGCCGGCGGGTTCGTCGGGCCGGACGAGCTGGACCTCGAGCTGTCGTTCGAGGGCGCCCGGGCCGCGGGGGCCACGCTCGGATCGGGCGTCGTCGTCGTGCTCGACGACACGGTCGACCTGACCGTGCTGCTCCGCCGGATCGCCCAGTTCTTCCGGGACGAGTCGTGCGGCCAGTGCGTGCCGTGCCGGGTCGGCACCCAGCGTCAGGAGGAGGTGCTCGCCCGCCTGCTCGCCGGGCGGGCGGGCGGCGTCCTCGCCGGCGAGCGGGCGCTGCTCGCCGACCTCGACGCCGTGCTGCGGGACGCCTCGATCTGCGGGCTCGGCCAGACGGCCAGCGCGGCGGTCACCTCGGCGGTGCGCCGAGGTCTCGTCGCCGGCCTCCAGGAGGGATCGTGACCATCACCAGCCCCACGGCGGCCGACCCGACCCCGGTGTCGCTCCGGCGCCGGATCGAGCTGTCGGTCGACGGCCAGCCGGTGACGGTGCACGAGGGCGACACCCTCCTCGACGCCTGTCGCCAGGTCGGCGTCGAGGTGCCGACCCTCTGCTTCCTCGAGACGCTCGCCCCGGTCAACGTGTGCCGGGTGTGCGTCGTCGAGGTCGAAGGGTCCCGGACCCTCGTGCCGTCGTGCTCGCGCAAGGCAGAGCCTGGCATGTCCGTCCAGACGGCCTCCGACCGGGTCCGGACGAGCCGCCGCATGGTGCTCGAGCTGCTCGCCTCGTCGGTCGACCTGTCGCTTGCCGGCGACGACGTCCAACGCTGGATCGCCGAGTACGGCGCCCGTGCCGACCGTCACGGCCCGGCTGCGGCGCCGGCGGCGGCCGGCGAGCGGGATCGGGCACGCCCTGGCCACCACCACGTCGGGGACGGCTTGTCGGCGGCCACCGTCCACCAGCCGGCCAAGCGGGACAACGAGCTGTACCAGCGTGACTACTCCCGCTGCATCCTCTGCTACAAGTGCGTCGAGGCGTGCGGCGAGGACGCCCAGAACACCTTCGCCATCGCGGTTGCCGGGCGCGGCTTCGACGCCCGGATCTCGACCGAGTTCGACGTCGGCCTGCCCGACTCGGCGTGCGTGTACTGCGGCAACTGCATCGCCGTGTGCCCCACCGGTGCCCTCATGTTCACCTCCGAGGCCGACCTGCGAGCCGAGGGCGCCTGGGACGAGGACCGCCAGCAGGTGACCCGGACCGTGTGCCCGTACTGCGGCGTCGGGTGCAACCTCGAGCTGCACGTCCAGGACAACACGATCGTCAAGGTGACCTCGCCGCTCGACCACGAGGTGACGTCGGGCAACCTGTGCGTGAAGGGCCGCTTCGGCTTCCAGTTCGCCCAGGCGCGCCGGGCGGCAGACTGACGGGGCCGCCCCGGGGCCCCCGGGGCGGTTCGGTCAACCGAGCTTCTGGAGGGTGTCGAACACCGCCTTCGTGATGTGGGAGCGCGCCTCGGGGACGCCGTTCGCCCGGTAGTAGGCAAGCTTGTCGGCGGCGATCCCGAACCAGCCGCCGCGCGCCGGTACGACGAGGATGGCGTCTTCGTTGTTGGGGTCGGCGTCGAGCCAGATCATGTCCTCCTCCTCGGGGAGCGGTCGGGGGTGGGGCTGGTGCGTCGTCGGGCCGGGGACGTGGCGGGCGAACAGCGCCGCCAGCTGGGCGCCGGTACCGTCGAAGCGGGAGAGGTCGACGGCGCCCGAGATGCCGGCGATGCTGCCGGCGTCGGTGTACTGCCACAGCGTCGGGACCCCTGGGGGCGAGGCCACGCCGTAGTCGGCCAGCCAGAGCGGGTAGCCCCACGGGGCGCCGGGGAGGTGGGAGAGGAAGCTGGGGCTCGAGTACAGCCCGGTCGACAGGCCGAGCCCGGCGATCGCCTCGCACATGGCCCGAGTCGCCGTGGCCACCCCCGGCCACGGCCCCTCGTCGAGCTCGCTGTCCACCCAGACGAACCCGACGGCGTCGAGGTGGTGCTGCAGCAGGGTCAGCTGGGCGACCACCGGCGTCGCCGGATGGAGGAAGTGGTAGCCGGCCACCGGCAGCCCGACGCCGCGGAACCCGGCGAGGTCGCCGGCGGCGAACGGGTTGACGTACGCCGTAGCGGCACCCCCCTCCGTCAGCTTGACGATGGCCCCACCGACCCCTGCGGCCTTGACGGCGGCGTAGTCGATGGGGTGGGCGTTGTTCGACGACACGTCCACCACGAGCACCGACACGCGCCCTCTCTACCCCCTTCGCCAGCCGGCAACCGCGCGGCCGGCCGGGCTTCCCGGTGTCAGCCGGGATTCCCGGTGGCGCTGCGTCACGGGTGTCGACCATCTGCCCGACGTCGCCACCGACCGGCAGCTGCCCGACCGTGTGGGGACAAGACTCAAGCATTGATCGAGAGTTACCGCGCCGGCGCAGCTCAGCGGCCTGAATGCCATAAACCTCAGGTAGAGGTCGATGGTTAGCGGGGGGTGTCACCCATGCGGTAGCCATGCGTGAGGTCGTCCAGCCGGGACCGCAGGTCGCCGTCGAGGCGCACGTCGACGGCAGCCAGCGAGGCGTCCAGCTGGTCGGGTCGGCTGGCGCCGATGATGGGGGCGGTGACCAACGGGTTGGCCAGCACCCAGGCGACGGCGAGGGTGACGAGCGGCATGCCGGCCTCGGCCGCGAGGGCGGTGAGCTGCTCGACCGTGTCGAACTCCCGGTCGTGCCAGTAGCGGTCCTGGTAGCGACTGGCAGCGGTGCCGAGGGTGAAGCGGCTGTCCGCGGGTGGCGGCGCCGAGCGGTCGTGCTTTCCCGACAGCAGGCCACCGGCGAGCGGGTTGTAGGGGATCACGCCGATCCCCTCCTCTTCGCAGTAGGGGAGCAGCTCACGCTCGATCTGGCGGAAGAGCAGGTTGTAGCGCGGCTGGACCGAGGCGAACCGCTCGAGCCGGAGCGTGTCGCTGCGGCCGACGGCCCGGGCGAGCTGGAAGGCGAGGAAGTTGGAGCAGCCCACGTAGCGGACCTTTCCGAGGCGAACGAGGTCGTCGAGCGCACGGAGGGTCTCGTCGATCGGGGTGGCCGGGTCGTACCCGTGGAGCTGGTAGAGGTCCAGGTGATCGGTCTGCAGCCGGCGGAGCGAGGCGTCGACGGCAGCGACGATGTGCTGGCGCGAGTTGCCGCCGTCGAACGGGGCCGGTCCGGTGCGGCCGAAGCACTTCGTGGCGACGACGAACCGGTCCCGCTTGCCCTTGAGCCACCGGCCGAGGAACTCCTCGGTGCGCCCCACCGTCGTCAGGTCCCCGCCGAGCGGGTAGACGTCGGAGGTGTCGACGAAGTCGACGCCTCCTTCGGCGGCGCGGTCGAGGACGGCGACCGACGTCGCCTCGTCGCACTGCAGGCCGAAGGTCATCGTGCCGAGGCACAGCCGCGAAACCTGCAGGCCGGTCCGTCCGAGGCGGGTGTGGTCCATGGCCCGACGCTACCGGCCGCCGTTCGGGCCCGGCCCGCTCGGAGGGGGTCGCCGGCGTTGGGTATCCTGGCCAGGATGCCCGAACCCAGGGTCCCTGCGGTCGCGCCCGTCGGGTGACGGGGCGTGGTCGTCGGTTCCCCGGGTTCCCCGTGACGAGCCGGTCGTGTGCCGGAGCAAGGACGAGGGGAGCGACGTGACGAGCTGGGACGCCGACCGGCTGCGCCGTGCCTTCACGGCCTTCTTCGTCGACCGCGGCCACACGTCGGTGCCCTCGGCCGGCCTCATCCCGCACGATCCGCGGGCGCCGATGTTCACGAACGCCGGGATGAACCAGTTCATCCCGTACTTCCTCGGCGAGGAGCCGGCGGCCTACCAGCGGGCCACGACCGTGCAGCGCTGCGTCCGGGTCCGGGGGAAGCACGACGACATCGAGCTGATCGGCCGCACCTCGCGGCACCTCACGTTCTTCGAGATGCTCGGCAACTTCAGCTTCGGCGACTACTTCAAGCCGGATGCCATCTCGTTCGCCTGGTCGTTCCTCACCGGCGAGCTGGGGCTCGACCCGGAGCGGCTGTGGGTGACGGTGTACGAGGAGGACGACGAGGCGGCCGAGCTGTGGCGCGACCGGATCGGCGTCCCGGACGAGCGCATCCAGCGGATGGGTGACGACAACTTCTGGATGATGGGCGACACCGGGCCGTGCGGCCCGTGCTCCGAGCTGTACTACGACCGGGGCGAGCCCTTCGGCGCGCCCGGCGGCCCGGTGGGGGGCGGCGAGGAGCGCTTCGTCGAGATCTGGAACCTCGTGTTCATGCAGTACGACCGCGACGGCGAGGGCAACCTCTCGCCGCTGCCGCGCCCGAACATCGACACCGGGGCCGGTCTCGAGCGGCTGCTCACCGTCCTGCAGGAGGCACCCTCGGTCTGGGAGACCAACGTCTTGCGGGCGCTCATCGGGCGTGCCGAGGCGCTCACCGGCCGGCGCTACGGCGAGGACGCCGAGGTCGACGTCGCCCTGCGCATCCTGGCCGACCACGCCCGGTCGATGGCGTTCCTCGTGTCCGACGGCGTGTTCCCGTCGAACGAGGGCCGCGGCTACGTGCTGCGCCGGATCATCCGCCGAGCGGTGCTGCGTGCATACCAGCACGGCTCGTCCGAGGTGGTCCTGCCGCCCCTGCTCGAGCAGGTGGTCGCCGAGATGGGCGACGCCTACCCGAAGCTCGCCGCCGACGCCGGCCTCGTCGAGAAGGTGGTGGCGCACGAGGAGGAGGCGTTCCGAAGGACGCTGCGGCAGGGGACGGCGCTCCTCGAGGAGGAGCTGGCCGGCGGCGCCCCCACGCTCTCCGGCGCGGTGGCCTTCCGGCTGCACGACACGTTCGGGTTCCCGATCGACCTCACGACCGAGCTCAGCCACGACCGCGGCGTGGACGTCGACCGGTCCGGGTTCGAGGCCGAGATGGCCGCCCAACGCGCCCGCGCCCGTGCGGCGGCCCGCGGCGAGGGCGGCCCGGAGGAGGACGCCGGTCCGTGGCGGGCGCTGCTCGAGCAGTTCGGGCCGACCCGGTTCGTGGGCTACGAGGCAACCTCGACGACGGCACGGGTGCTGTCGGTGGTGCCCCACGTCGGCCCTCCTCCGGAGGTGGGCGACCGGGTGCCGCCCGGCGCGCTGCTCGACGTGGTGCTCGACCGCACCCCGTTCTACGCCGAGGGCGGCGGCCAGGTGGGCGACACCGGCGAGCTGGTGGGGCCGACCGGGCGCTTCCTCGTGCTCGACACGAACCGGGCGGCCGAGGGGCTGACGCGCCACGTCGGCATCGTCGAGGCCGGCGAGCTGCTCGAGGGCGAGGAGGCCGAGGCGGTGGTCGACGCCGACCGCCGGTCGGCCATCCGGCGCAACCACACCGGGACCCACCTCGTCCACTGGGCGCTGCGCCAGGTGCTCGGCGAGCACGTCCAGCAGCAGGGCTCGCTCGTGGCACCGGACCGGCTGCGGTTCGACTTCAGCCACTTCGGCCCGCTCACTGGCGCCGAGCTGGCGACGGTCGAGGACCTGGTCAACGACCAGATCCTCTCGGACGCCCCGGTGCGTGCGTACGAGGCCGCTCGGGACGAGGCCGAGGCGGCCGGCGCCATCGCCTTCTTCGGCGACAAGTACGGCGACGTGGTCCGCGTCATCGAGGCCGGGTCGTCCTCGGTCGAGCTGTGCGGCGGCACCCACGTCCACGCCCTCGGCCAGATCGGCGCCTTCCGGATCGTTGCCGAGTCGTCGATCGGCGCCAACACCCGCCGGCTGTTCGCCACGACCGGGCGTGCCACCATCGACGAGCTGCGGCGGGTCGAGCGGCTCGTTGCCGAGGCGGCGGCGGCGCTGCACGTGTCCCCGGGCGACCTCGTCCCGGCCGCCACCCGTCTGGGCGACCGGGTGAAGGAGCTCGAGGCTGCCGCCGCCGAGACGCTCGGGCGACAGCTGCGGGACGACGCGGCGGCGCTCGCCGCCGGGGCGGACGCCGGCGTGGTGGTGGCGCGCCGCGACGGCCTGGAAGCGGCGGCGCTGCGCGAGCTGGCGCTCGAGGTGCGCTCCCGGGACGGGGTGCAGGCCGTCGGGCTCGTGGGGGCGCCGTCGGAGGCCAAGGTGGCGGTCGTGGTCGCCCTGCGCAAGGAGGCCGGGCTCGATGCCCGGCCCGTGGCGACGGCGGCTGCGCGCGCCGTCGGCGGCGGCGGCGGCGGCTCGCCCGAGCTGGCGACCGCCGGCGGGCGGGACCCGGGTGGCATCGACGCCGCCCTCGAGGCGCTGCGCGCCGGCCTTGGGCGCCACTGAGCCAGCACCGCCCGCTCGCGGCGGCCGGGTCGTGGCCCTCGACCTCGGGGCGGCACGGATCGGCGTCGCCGTCTCGGACGGTCGGCGACGGGTGGCCTCCCCCTACGAGGTGCTCGCCCGCACCGGGGACGAGGCGAGCGACAACCAGGCGATCGCACGTCTGGTCGAGGAGGTCGGCGCCACCACCGTCGTCGTCGGCCTCCCGGTCCAGCTCGACGGGCGCGTCGGCACGGCCGCCGCCGCTGCGCTCGCCGTGGTGGACCGCCTCCGTGCCGACCTCGGCGCGCGGCTCGGCGTCGAGGTGGTCACGGCCGACGAGCGGCTCAGCACCGTCGAGGCGCACCGGCGGCGTGTCGAGCAGCTGCGTGCCCGTGACGCCGCCCGCCGTGGCGGCCGTGGCGGGCGCGCCGGGACGCCCGGTCGCAGTGCCGGTCGCCGGCCGGTGGTCGACCACGTGGCGGCCGCCGTGTTCCTCCAGTCGTGGCTCGACCGGTCGCTGCCCGACCCGACGCTGCCCGACCCGACGCTGCCCGACCCGACGTGGCCCGACCCGTCGTGATCCAGGTGGCACCGGGCCGGTGGCCGGGGGGCGCCACCCGCTTCGCCGGGGTGATCGGCGACCCGGTGCGCCACTCGCTCTCGCCGGCGCTCCACAACGCCGCCTATGCCGCCCTCGGTCTCGACTGGGCCTACGGGGCGTTCCCGGTGGCGCCCTGGCAGGTCGACGACGCCGTCGCAGGGGCCGCGGCGCTCGGCTTCGTCGGGCTGTCGGTCACGATGCCCCACAAGGAGGCCGTGCTGCGCCGAGCCGACCAGGTGACGCCGGTGGTCCGGCAGCTCGGCGCCGCCAACACGCTGCGCTTCGAGCGCGGCCAGGTGGCGGCGGCGTCGACCGACGGCGAGGGGCTCGTTGCCGACCTGCGGGCGGCCGGCTTCGAGCCGTCGGGCGCCACCACCGTCGTGCTTGGCGCCGGCGGTGCCGCGCGTGCAGCCATCCTGGCGCTCGCCGGTGCCGGTGCCCGCCAGGTCGTCGTCGTCAACCGCACCGAGGACCGGGCCCAGGCGGCGGTCGCGCTGGCGGGCGACGCCGGCGTGCTCGCCGGTGCCGAGGCCATCGGCGACGCCGCCCTCGTCGTCAAGGCGACCCCGGTCGGCATGCCGCTCGGCGCGCCCGCCGGCGACCGACCGGGCGGTGGACCGAGCAGTGCCCCGGCGGCCGACGCCGGGGCGTCGCTCGGGGGGCGCTGCCGGCCGGGCCAGCTCGTCGTCGACCTCGTCTACCACCCCCCCCGCACCCCGTTCCTCGAGGCAGCGGCGGCAGCCGGCGCCACGGTGCGCAACGGGCTCGGCATGCTCGTCCACCAGGCAGCCCTCCAGGTGGCCTGGTGGACGGGGGAGGCGCCGCCGCTCGACGCCCTGTGGGCCGCCGTCGGAGAGGCGGCGTCCCCGGTGGGGTCGGCGATCCCCCCTTCCGACCGGCGCTGACGCCGCCCGCCTGGCCGCCCGGCTGCCGTTCCTGCCATGAAGCTGGCACGGCAATGCAGATGATCTGGCTGGTCTCGGCGGACGTGCCGTTCAGTACAATGCCGTGAAAAGGGCAAGGGGGCCGACGTTGGCGGAACAGGACGAGGAGGCGAGCGGCTCGGAGGGGCGATGGGCGCGCCGCAAGGAGGTCACCCGGGCCGCCATCGTGTCGTCGGCGCTGCGCCTGTTCGATGCACAGGGGTTCCAGGCGACGACCGTCCAGCAGATCGCCGAGGCCGCCCAGGTGTCCGAGCGGACCTTCTTCCGTTACTTCGAGTCGAAGGAGGACCTCCTCCTGACCGACCTCGTCGCCATGCTCACCGAGGCGGCCACGTGCCTCGCCCTCCGCCCGCTCGGCGAGGCGCCGCTCGAGGCCATCCACCAGTCGATCCGGTCCGCCGCCCTCCCCGGCCGTGACGGCGGCCTGGCCGCCATCGCCGCCGCCCCGTCGTGGACCCTCCCGTCCAACCCGGCTCGTCTCGTCCGGGTGTTCATGGAGTGGGAGGACCGGCTGAGCAGGATCCTCGTCGGCCGCTTCGTCGCCGAGGGGGCCGATCCGACCGCCCCGGAGGTCCAGCTGCGGGCCGCCGTGATCGCCCGGGCGGCCGTCGCCGCCACCCGCAGCTCGATGCGCCACGTCCGTGCCTATCCTCGCGACGGCCGCTTCGGGGGCGCAGCGATCGGCGACGTGCTGGCAGCGGCGTTCGCCGTCGTTGCCGATGGCTGCCGCCCACCGGCAGTGGCCGGGACGAGACGAACACACGTTCGCCCGGCGCGCTAGCCTTTCGGGGTGGGTGCCGTCCAGGGGACGTTCCTCGACCTCGACCTCGACGCAGGCGACCGGGTCGCCCTCGGCCGGCTGTCGGAGGGCGTCGAGCACGTCGACCTCGGTCGTGGCGCCTGGCTGGACCTGCGGCGCAGCTTCTGCTCGGGTGCCAGCGGCCTGCTCGAGCGGCTGGTGGCGGCCGTGCCTTGGCGGGAGGAGCGGCGGCGCATGTACGAGCGGATGGTCGACGTGCCCCGGCTGCTCGCCTTCTACGATGCGCACAGCGAGCTGCCCGACGCCGCCCTCTCGTCCATGCGCGCCGCGGTCGTCGACCACTACGGCAGCTGCTCGGGCGGACCGGTGGCCACGGTGGGGCTGTGCCTGTACCGGGACGGCCGTGACAGCGTCGCCTGGCACGGCGACCGGATCGGGCGGGGGGCGACGGAGGACACGCTCGTGGCGATCGTGTCGCTCGGGGCCACCCGGCGCTTCCTGGTGCGACCCCGCGGCGGCGGCCCGACCCGGCGGTTCGAGCTCGGCTCCGGCGACCTGCTGGTGATGGGGGGCAGCTGCCAGCGCACGTTCGAGCACGCCGTGCCGAAGACGGCGCGACCGGTCGGGCCTCGCTGCAGCATCCAGCTTCGCCCGGCTGGTGTCCGCTGAGCAGCCAGGGGGCGGGGCGGTCAGGATGGCAGGGATGGCCGAACGACCACGCAGCGGGCGGGGACCGGAGGGAGCGAGCCTGTTCGACGCCGCGGCCGCCGAGGAGCTGGCCCGGCACGCCCCGCTGGCGTCCCGGCTGCGCCCACGGCGCCTCGAGGACGTCGTCGGGCAGCGCCAGCTGCTGTCCGCGGGCGCCCCGTTCCGTTCCCTCGTCGAGACCGACCGGCTGTCGTCGGCGGTGCTGTTCGGACCTCCCGGGACCGGCAAGACGACCGTGGCGCACCTCGTCGCCGAGGCGTCCGCCAAGGCGTTCGTCCCGCTGTCGGCCGTGAGCGCCGGGGTGAAGGAGGTGCGTGACGTGCTCGAGTCGGCACGCCGGCGCCTCGGCGAGGAGGGGCGCGGGACGATCCTGTTCCTCGACGAGATCCACCGGTTCTCGAGGGCCCAGCAGGACGCCCTGCTGCACGGTGTCGAGGACGGGACCGTGGTGCTGATCGGTGCGACCACCGAGAACCCGTTCTTCTCGCTCAACGCCCCGTTGCTCAGCCGGTCGACCCTTTGGCGCTTCGAGCTGCTCTCGGCTCCCGAGCTGGCCTCGCTCGCGCACGCCGCCGCCGAGCTCGAGGGGGTGGACCTCGACGAGGGGGCGGCCGAGGTGGCGGCAGCCCTCGCCGAGGGGGACGCCCGGGCGCTGCTCACCACGCTCGAGGTGGCGATCGCCGTCGCCGTCAGCCGGCGGGGCGCCGCTCGCGGGAGCGAGGTGCCGGCGCGCGTCGGCCTCGCCGAGGTCGAGGCGGCCCGCACGACCCGAGCGATCCGCTTCGGGCGCGACGAGCACTACGACGTCACGAGCGCCTTCATCAAGTCGATCCGTGGCTCCGACCCGGACGCCGGGCTCTACTGGCTGGCACGCCTGCTCGAGTCCGGCGAGGACCCCCGCTTCGTGGCCCGCCGCCTGGTCATCCTCGCCAGCGAGGACGTCGGGATGGCCGATCCGACGGGTCTGCTCGTCGCCGAGGCGGCGGCGGCCGCCCTCGACCGGGTCGGCCTTCCCGAAGCCGGGCTCAACCTCGCCCAGGCGGTCGTCCACCTGGCGCTCGCCCCGAAGTCGAACCGGGCGGCAGCCGCCTGGTGGGCGGCGCAGGCCGACGTGCGAGCGCGGCCGGCCGGTTCCGTCCCGGCCGAGCTGCGCGATTCGCACTATCCCGGCGCCGACGCCCTCGGCCACGGGCGCGGCTACCGCTACCCCCACGACGACCCGCGCGGCTGGGTGGACGCCGTCTACCTGCCCGCCGACCTCGTCGGGCGGCGCTACTACGTCCCGTCGGGCCACGGCGCCGAGGGCCCGCTCGGCGAGCGCCTCGAGGCGCTGCGGGCCGGTGCCGACTCCGGCAGGCCCTCCGGCCCTCCCGGCGCTCCCGACACCCCGGGGAGCGGCACGGACGGCACGGACGGCACGGACGGCACGGCGGGCTGACCGGCGTCGCCGGCAGCGTCTCCCCGGGTGACGGGCAGCTGGACGACGAAGCGGGCACCGGGGTCGCCGTCGGTGACGGTGACCGAGCCACCGTGGGCCCGGGCGATCTCGCGGACGATGGCCAGCCCGAGGCCGGCGCCGGCCGAGCCGAACGGGCGGGCGGCGTCGAGGCGGACGAAGCGCTCGAAGATCCGTTCCCGCCACGGCTCCGGCACGCCCGGCCCGTCGTCGGCGACCTCGACGACGACCGTGCCACCGTCGTGGCGCACGCCGAAGGACACGGTACGGGCCGCGTGGCGCTCGGCGTTGTCGGCAAGGTTGGCGACGAGGCGGCTCAGCTGGTGCCCGTCGCCGAGCACCCGCCCGGCCCCGACGCCACGGACCGAGACGTCGACGCGGCCGTGGCGCCGCAGGCGGTCGGCCTCGGCCAGCACCACCTCGTCGACGTCCACCTCGTCGACGTGCAACGGAACGAGCCCCTCGTCGAATCGGGCCAGGGTCAGCAGGTCGGCGACGAGCGAGGTGAGCCGCCCGATCTCGGCGACGGCACCGCCGAGCAGCGCCGGCGTGTCCGGTCCGGGGTGGGCGGCGGCCACCTCCAGCTGGGTGCGCAGCGAGGCAAGCGGGTTGCGCAGCTCGTGGGAGACGTCGGCGACCAGCTGGCGCTGGCGCTCGGCGGCGGCCTCCAGCCGACCCAGCATGGCGTTCATGGTGTGGGCCAGCCGGCCGATCTCGTCGCGCCCGGCCGGCTCGGGCACCCTGCGGTGGAGCTCGGTCGGCACGAGCGCCTCCACCTCGGAGCGGATCGCCTCCACCGGTCGGAGCGCCCAGCCGGCGAGCACGGCGACGAGCCCGCCGACCACGAGGAGCACGACCGGGAGCAGCACGGTGAGGGCGAGGCTCGCCGTGTCGACGGCATGGTCGCTCACCCCGAGCGAGTCGGCGACGAGCACGGTGCGCGGTGCACCGGACTGGCGGAGGCCGACGGCGGCCACGGCGAAGCGGGAGTCGCTCGGCAGGGACAGGTGCGGGTGGCGGCGGCGGCGCAGGTGGAGCAGCACGTTGGTCGCCGTCAGGCGCTGGCCCGGGGCCGGTCGAAGCGGCACCATGACGGCCTGGCCGGCGACGTTCGGGCTGGCTGCCAGCACGGCACCACCCGGCCCGATCACCTGTGCGGCCATCTCCTCCACCGACACCGGGAGGCGCCGGGGCAGGTGGCCGCGCAGCTGGATGAACGAGGCGATGTCGAGCGCCTCGGCGGTCGCCGTGCTCGTCACGCTCTCGGTGAGGGAGCGCTGGAGCAGGGCGACGAGGCCCAGACCGCCGAGGCCGAGCACGGTGCCGACGATGACGACGGCGGCGGCGGCGGCCCGCAGCCGGACGGAGGCGAGCAGCCGCGTCAGGTGGGTGCGCAGGCCGGGCGGCCGTTCGGGCGGCGCCACGGGGGCGATCACGGCACGGCGACGAAGCGGTAGCCGGCCCCGCGCACCGTCTGGATCGAGTGGGTGCCGAACGGGGCGTCGATCTTGCGCCGGAGGTAGCCGACGTACACCTCGACCAGGTTCGGGTCGCCCTCGAACCCCTTGCCCCACACCTCGTCGAGGAGCTCCGCCTTGCTGGCCACCCGTCCGCTCCGGGCGACGAGGGCGCCTAGCAGGGCAAGCTCGCGCCGCGACAGCGAGATGACCTCGTCGCCGAGCCGGCAGTTCCCGGTTCGGTAGTCGAGGCGCAGGACGCCCGCCTGGACGACGCCGGCGTCACCCGGCGATCGGCGGACCAATGCCCGCAGGTGCGCGTGCAGGACGATGTAGGAGAACGGCTTGGTCAGGTAATCGTCCGCCCCTGCGTCCAGCGCCTCGGCCTGGTCCCACTCGCCGTCCTTGGCCGTCAGCATCAGGATCGGCGTGCGGACCCCGGCGGCGCGCAGCTCCTGGCAGATGCGGAACCCGTTGACCTTGGGGAGCAGGATGTCGCACACGATCACGTCGAGCGACGGGTCGGCGGCGAGGACGAGCCCGTCGGCGCCGTCGGCCGCCTCGAGCGCCACGTGGCCCTCGGCCCGCAGGCCCCGGGCCAGCGCGTCGCGCAGGCGTTCCTCGTCTTCGATGAGGAGGACCTTCACGGCACTGCATCCGAGCAGGTCCGGCGCCCGCCGTCCAGGCGCATGGGTGGACCGGTATCGTGGTCGGCCGTGGCGGCCCACCTGCTCGACCGGGGCGGCCGCGTACGCGCCCGGCGCGAGGAGCGCGGGGCGCTGTCGCTGCTGCGCCACATCGACCTCGTGCTCGTCGGCGCCACCTTTGCCGTGGCGCTGATCGGCGTGGTGATGGTGTACTCGGCGACCCGGTCGGTGTTCCCGCTCGAGCCGACCTACTACGTGAAGCGCCAGATCCTCTACCTCGTCGTCGGCGTGGCCCTCGGCGTCGGGTGCGCCGTCGTCGACTACCGCCGGCTCGAGGAGCTCGGGTACGTGCTGTACGGGGCGATCGTCCTGTCGCTGGTCGCCGTGTTCGCCGTGGGCCGCAGCATCGGGGCCGGCTCGGGGGCGGCGAGCTCGGCCACGACCGTCCGGGAGATCCCGCTCGGCCCGTTCCAGTTCCAGCCGTCCGAGTTCGGGGTGCTCGGGGTGATCGTCGCCATCGGCCTGTACGTCCACCGCCACGAGAAGGAGCTGACCCTCAAGCGGCTCGCCGCCATCACCGGCCTGGCGGCGGTACCGATGGTGCTCGTGTTCAAGCAGCCCGACGTCGGCACGACGGTGATCATCGCCATCGTCTTCGCCGGCCTGCTCGTCTTCGCCGGGGTGCGGGCCCGCTACCTGCTCGGCTTCGCCCTGCTGGCCGGAGGCGGCATCGCCGCGCTGTTCGGGCTCCACCTGCTCCACGGCTACGAGCTGCAGCGCTTCAGCTGCTTCCTCCACCCCAACCAGAACGTGTCGGGAGCCTGCTACGAGCTGAACGTCGTGAAGGAGGCCATCGGCGCCGGCGGGCTGCACGGCACCGGGCTGTTCAAGGGGGCGGTGACCAACCTGCAGTACGTGCCCGAGCAGTACGCCGACTTCATCTTCTCGGCGGTCGGCGAGCAGGGCGGCTTCATCGGCGGCGTCATCCTGCTCGGGCTGTACGCCGTGATGTCCCTGCGCATCTTCCGGGCGATGCAGCTGGCGCGGGACACGCTCGGCAGGATGATCTGCGGGGGGGCGCTCGTCTTCCTCGTGTTCTCCGTCTTCCAGAACGTCGGCATGAACGTCGGCATCATGCCGATCACCGGCATCCCACTGCCGTTCGTCTCCTACGGCGGGTCGGCGATGCTGGCGTTCTTCGCCATGGTCGGCCTCGTCGTCAACGTCGAGATGCGCCGGCTGCGGGGGCGTTAGTGGTGCCCCCACCCGAAGAGGTCGCCGAGCAGGTCGCCGAGGAGGACGCCGTGTCGGCTGCACCACCGGAGGCGTACGTGCCGGTGCGCTTCGCCGACGTGGTGGTGCCGCTGCCGAGCACCAACCCGGTGGTCGTGCTCGAGGAGGTGGACCCGCCGGGTCGACGCCTGCACATCCCGATCGGGCTGCCCGAGGGGGTTTCGATCGCCTACGCCGCCCGGTCCATGTCGACCCCCCGCCCGCTCACCCACGACCTCGTGACGTCGCTCCTCGAGTCGTTCGGGCTGGTGCTCGAGGTGGTGCGGATCACCGGGGTACGCGGGACGTCGTTCACGGCGGAGCTCGTCGCCTCGGGCCCGGGCGGTACCCGGACGCTGGACTGCCGGCCGTCCGACGGGATCGCCCTGGCGCTTCGTCAGCGGCTGTTCGTGCCGGTCGTCGCAGCCGTGGCCGTCCTCGAGGCGGCCGGCGTGGCGCCGGCGGGGGAGACCGGGCCGGACGGGCCGGAGGTCGACGAGGTGAGCACCCGGGACGCCCCGCCGGCGTCGGGCAGCTGATTGGCCTCGTTCGAGATCCGCATCAGGACGGCCAGCAGGATGTAGTTGGCGACGAGCGACGAGCCACCGTAGGAGACGAACGGCAGGGTGACCCCGGTCAGCGGGAGCAGCCGGGTCACGCCGGCCATGATGAAGAAGCCCTGGAAGCCGAGGATGGCGGCGAGGCCGACAGCGGTCAGCTTGGCGAACTCCGATCGTGCCCGCACGGCGGCCCGGAGGCCGCTCATCACCATGACCAGGAAGGCGATGGCGACGGCGGACGTCCCGACGAGGCCGAGCTCCTCGCCGATCACCGAGAAGATGAAGTCGCTGTTGGCGACCGGCACCACCTGGGCGGCCGTGCCGAGGCCGAGCCCGGTGCCGAACCAGCCGCCCCGGCCGAGGGCCAGCTCGCCCTGGACCGGCTGGAGGCCGATGCCGTTGCCGTTGTCGTAGTACTTCCACGGGTTCAGCCACACCTCGATGCGCTGGTTGACCTGGCCCAGCACGTGGCTGGCCAGGAAGGTGACCACGGCGAACACGACCAGGCCGATGAGCACGTAGGTCCACCGCCCGGTCGTCACCCAGATCATGGTGAGGAAGGCGCAGAACAAGATGAGCGAGAACCCGATGTCGTGCTCGACGAGGATGATGAGCAGCGACATCACCCCGGCGACGGCGATCGGCCCGAACGCCCGCAGGTCGGGCAGCAGGTGGTTGCCGACGCGCCGGGTGCGCAGGGTGAGCAGCTCCCGCTTCTCGACGAAGTAGGAGGCGAAGAACAGGACGAGCAGCAGCTTTGCCACCTCGACCGGCTGGAACTCGAACGAGTGGAAGTGGACCCAGAGGCGCGCCCCGCCGACGCTCAGGCCGAGCTTCGGGATCATCGGCGACACGAGGAGGGCGAAGGCGGCGACCAGGGTCAGGTAGCGGTAGCGCTCGAGGTCACGGGAGCGCCGGACGACGAGCAGGGTGACCAGGTACAGGACGAGGCCGACGACCGTCCACAGGAGCTGGCCACGCGGGTTGTTGACGTAGTTGTAGTTGGCCGGGTTGCGGTAGGTGATCTCGGTCAGGAAGACGTAGCCGAGCCCGTTCAGGAAGAGCGCCACCGGCATGAGCACCGGGTCGGCGTCGGGGACCAGCACACGGTTGACCAGCTGCACGCCCACCCCGAAGGCGGCGAGCGCCACGACGAAGTCGAGGACGTGGGACGGCAGCCGGTCGGTGAGGGCCAGCGATAGGAGGAGGTCGGCGAGGAGCACGGCGACGCCGGCGACGAACAGCAGGCCGAGCTCGCCCCGCCGCCTCGGCACCCCGCCACGCGCGCTCCGGGCGAGGATCACGGCGACGAGGATACAGGTGCCATCCGCCCGAACGGGGTTGGCGCTCCTCTAGCCTCGTGGAGGTGACGCAGGAGGCGGAGATGGCCCAGCAGCTTTGTGCGTCGAGCGACCCGCCCGGGCCTGCGGGCTTCGGGCCCGACCGGTTCCTCAACCGGGAGCTCTCCTGGCTGGAATTCGCCGACCGGCTGCTCGACCTGGCGAGCGACCCGCGGCGCCCGCTGCTCGAACGGGTGAAGTTCCTGGCCATCTTCTCGACGGGCTGCGACGAGTTCTTCCAGGTCCGGGTGGCCGGGCTGCACGACCAGGTGGCTGCCGGGCTGCGCAAGCGGTCGGCCGACGGCCGGAGCGCCTCGGAGCAGCTCAAGGTGCTGCGCGAGAAGGCGGCTGCCCTCGTCGAGCGGCAGTCGGCCATCTTCGTCGACGAGGTCCGGCCGGCCCTGCAGGCGGCCGGCATCCGCGTCACCGACTACGACCAGCTCGACGAGGCGTCGCGGCGCCGCTTCGCCATGGTCTTCGAGCGGGAGATCTACCCGGTCCTCACCCCGCTCGCCGTCGACCCGGGCCACCCGTTCCCGTACATCTCCAACCTGTCGCTCAACCTGGCCGTGCTGGTGGAGGATCCGCGTCGGGACGACCGGCGCTTCGCCCGGGTCAAGATCCCCACCTTGCTGCCCCGCTTCGTGACCATCCCCGAGGGTGGCGACCTCGTGCCGCTCGAGCAGGTGATCGCCGGCAACATCGCCCACCTGTTCCCCGACATGACGGTCGGCGACCACTACACGTTCCGGGTCACCCGCAACGCCGACCTCGACCTCGAGGAGGGCGAGGCCGACGACCTGTTGGCCGCCGTCGAGGTCGAGCTCCGCCGGCGCCGCTTCGGGCGTGCCGTCCGCCTCGAGGTCGAGCCCGGGGTGAGCCGGGAGGTGCTGGAGCTGCTGCTCGACGAGCTCGAGCTGTCCCCCGAGGACGTCTACGCCACGGCGGCACCGCTCGACCTCGGCCAGCTGTGGCAGATCGCCTCGCTCGACCGGCCCGACCTGCAGGAGCCGCCGTGGGCGCCGATGACCCCGCCCCGGCTCGCCACGGCGGGCGACGAGCCGGTGGACCTGTTCGCGGCGCTCCGCGAGCGGGACGTGCTCGTCCACCACCCCTACGACTCGTTCGCCACCTCCGTCGAGGCGTTCCTCCAGCAGGCGGCCGACGACCCGGACGTGCTGGCCATCAAGCAGACCCTGTACCGCACCTCCGGCGATGCCACGATCGTGGCCGCCCTGGCGCGGGCAGCCGAGGCGGGAAAGCAGGTGGCGGCCCTCGTCGAGGTCAAGGCCCGCTTCGACGAGCAGCGCAACATCGTCTGGGCACGCCAGCTGGAGCAGGCCGGCGTCCACGTCGTGTACGGGGTGGTCGGCCTGAAGACCCACGCCAAGGTGATCCTCGTGGTGCGCCGCGAGGAGGACGGCATGCGCTGCTACTGCCACGTGGGCACCGGCAATTACAACGCCGACACGGCCCGGGCCTACGAGGACATCGGGCTGCTGTCGACCGACCCGGCGCTCGGCGAGGACCTGATCGACCTGTTCAACCACCTGACCGGCTTCTCCCGGCCGACCCGTTCCCGCTTGCTCGTCGTGGCCCCGGAGCGGTTCCGCCCGTGGTTCGTCGAGCAGGTGGCAGCCGAGGCCGACAAGGGGCGCGACGGGCGGATCGTCGTCAAGTGCAACGGGCTGACCGATCCGGGGGTGATCGACGCCCTGTACAGCGCCTCCCAGGCGGGCGTGCCGATCGACCTGGCCGTCCGGAGCGTCTGCTCGCTCCGTCCGGGCGTGCCCGGGCTGTCGGAGACGATCCGGGTCCGCTCGCTCGTCGGCCGGTTCCTCGAGCACTCCCGGCTCTACCGATTCGGCAACCCGCCCGATGCCCGGTACTTCATCGGCTCGGGCGACCTGATGGAGCGCAACCTCGACCGGCGGATCGAGGCGCTGGCGCCGGTGCGGGACCCGGAGCTGTGCCAGCGGCTGGAGGACGTGCTGACCCTCGTGCTGGAGGACGACACCGCCACCTGGGAGCTCGGGGCGGACGGTGGTTGGCGTCGAGTGGCCGAGGTACGTGGCGTGTCGGCCCAGCGCCGGCTCCAGGAGCTGGCCGTCGAGCGGCATCGCCGCCGGCGGCTGCCCGAGAGCCTCGACTGACCCCGGATGCGCCTGGCCGCCCTGGACCTCGGGAGCAACTCGTTCCACCTGCTCGTCGTCGAGGCGCGTCTCGACGGCAGCTTCGTCCCGCTCGCCCGCGAGCGCGAGATGCTCCGCCTCGGCGACCGGGTCGCGCGCGACGGCGAGCTCGGCAGCGAGGCCATCGCCGCCGCCGTCGACGTCGTGCGCCGGATGAAGGCGGTGGCCGACGCCCAGCGGGCCGACGAGGTGGTGGCGCTCGGCACGGCCGCCCTGCGCGAGGCGCGCGACGGCGTCGAGCTCGCCGACCGCATCCGCGAGGCGACCGGGATCGAGATCGAGGTGGTGGACGGGCTGCGCGAGGCCGAGCTCGTCTTCCGGGCGGTCCGCTCGAGCGTGCTCATCGAGCCGGCGCCGGCCCTCGCCGCCGACCTCGGCGGGGGCAGCCTCGAGCTGATGGTCGGCGACCGCTCCGGGCTGGCCTTCGCCGCGAGCCTCCGCCTCGGCGTGGGCCGGCTGACGGCCGAGCTGGTGCACACCGACCCGCTGTCGCGCCGGGACCTCGCCCGGCTCCACGAGCGGGTTGCCGCCGAGCTCGCCCCGGCGATGCGCGGCGAGATCGCCGACCTCGCGCCCAAGCTGCTCGTCGGGTCGTCCGGCACGTTCCTGTCGCTCGCCCGCATGGCGATCGCCGAGCGCGACGGCCAGCTGCCGGACGCGCTCAACCAGCTGACCGTGCCGTCGGCCGCCTTCGAGGCGCTCGGCCGCCGCCTCGCCGGCACGACCGCCGACGACCGCCAGCGGATGCCCGGCTGCGACGTCCGCCGGGCCGAGCTGGTGCCGGCCGGCCTGGTGGTGCTCGAGGAGCTGTTCGCGGCGAGCGGCCTCGACGAGCTGACCCTCAGCGAGTGGGCGCTGCGCGAGGGCGCGGTCCTCGAGGCGATCGGCGCCCACGACCGGGCCGAGCTGGGGGACGACCCGCGGGCGTTGCGGCGCTTCTCGGTGCTCTCCCTGTGCCGCCGCTGCAACTGGCGGCCCCGGCACGCCCGCCAGGTCGCCGCCGTCGCCGTCGAGCTGTTCGACGCCCTTTCCGACCGCCACGGGCTCGGGCCGGACGACCGGGAGCTGCTCGAGCTGGGCGCCCTGCTCCACGACATCGGCGAGCACGTCGCCCGGACCGGCCACGACCGCCACAGTGCCTACCTGATCGAGAACGGCGGCCTGCGCGGCTTTTCACCCGACGAGATCAAGATCCTGTCGGTGCTCGCCCGCTACCACATCCGCGGCACCCCCAAGGCGTCGTTCGGGGCGTTCGGCGGTCTGTCCCGCCCCGACCGGCTGCGCGCCACGGGGCTCACCGCCCTGCTCCGCCTGGCCGACGCCCTCGACGCCTCGCACGCCGCCCGCGTCGAGCACTGCGAGATCGGCAGCGCCGGCGACGCCCTCGAGCTCGCCGTGGCCGCCCGCGGGGACGCCGAGCTCGAGCAGTGGATGTTCTGGCGCAAGAAGGACCTGTTCGAGCGTCACTTCGGCGTCGAGCTGCGCCTCCGGCTCGACGAGCACGGCTCGCACGTGATCGACCTGCTCCACGAGGACGCCTCCGGGCTCGCCTGAGGACCGGTCCTGCCGCCGAGCAGCCAGCCGGCCGGACGGCTGCAGGCCGGGCGGTCCCGGCCCGAACCGGTCAGGCGCCCCCGCCGGGAGGGTCGGTGGGCGGACCGCCTCCGGACCGTTCCCCGGCTGGCTCGTCCGGCTCGTCCTCGGTCGGCTGGGCCTCCACCGCCATGTCGTGCAGGGCCTGGCGCCGGGCCCGCAGGCCGGCACCTCGGGGCACGCGCAGCGAGACGTAGGCGGCCGTCCCGATCGGGATGGGCAGCCAGAAATTGACCAGCCGCCAGCCGATCACGGCGAGGGTCGCGAGCCCGCGGGTGACTCCCGAGCTGACGAGCAGGGCCGGGGCGACGCTGTCGATGATGCCGAGACCGCCCGGGAACACCGGCAGGACGGCGAGCACGTTGGCGATGCCGTAGGCGGCGAACAGCTCGATCGGGTCGACCACCTTGCCGAGGGCGGCCACGAAGGCCCAGAGGGAGCCGGCGTCGAGCAGCCAGTTGAGCGCCGCCCACAGGATCGCCCGCCGCAGCACGGCCGGCTGGGTGGCGAGCTGGCGCAACGACGCCGCCAGGTGCCGGACGAGACGCTCGAGGCGGCTTCCGCCGACGAGCGGGATCCGGTCGCCGATGGCCCCCACGAGGCGAACGGCGTGCTCCTCGCCCCGGGTGAAGGCGAGGACGACGACGCCGATGAGCAGGATGGCGAGCATCCCGACGAGCGCCACCACCACGTAGATCGGGTGGAACCCGGCGAGCGGGATCGACACGACGAGGGCGCACCACAGCAGCACGTTGAGCACGATCGCCGAGCCCATGCCCTGGGTGGCCATGGCGAACGCGGCCGTGCGCCCCTCGACGCCGTACGAGGTGGTGAGCCGGTAGCCGAGCCCGGCGCTCGCCGCCGAGCCGCCCGGCACCACGTGGGAGATGGCGTTGCCGGCGAGGTCGATGCGCAGCAGCGTCCACAGCCCCGGGGCGTCCGGTGGCAGGAGCACCTTGGTGAGCAGCGAGTAGGCGAGGAGCGCCGCCGCCTCGAGCAGGACGCCGGCGACCAGCCAGCCGACGTCGAGCTGCGACAGGATCGACAGGTGGTGGCTGGCCCCGACCAGCTCGGGGACGACGAGGTACTCGACGACGAGTGCCACCAGGAACAGCGTGAGACCGTGCCGGAGCGGCTTCGGGATGCGCGAGCGCCACGAGGCTCGTTCGTCCCCAGCCGCACGCGGCTCCGGCGCCCCGGCCGGTGGCGCAACCGGTGGCGCGACGGGCGCGCCGTCGACAGGCTCCGGCCGCATCCCGCCATGGTGGCACGCCCGAACCGGCGGCTGGTGGTACGCCGACTAGGGTAAGCGTGTGCGGAGCCTGGTCGTCCTCCCGACCTACAACGAGGCGGCGAACATCACCCGGATCCTCGAGTCGGTGCGGCACGCCTGCCCGCAGGCCGGCGTTCTCGTCGTCGACGACTCGAGCCCCGACGGCACGGCCGACCTCGTGAAGCACGCCGCCGAGGATCTCGGCGGGATCGACCTGTTGGTGCGACCGGCCAAGGCCGGCCTGGGCAATGCCTACAAGGCCGGGTTCGGTTGGGGGCTCGAGCACGGCTACGAGGCGTTCGTCGAGATGGACAGCGACTTCTCGCACGACCCGGCCGACCTGCCCCGCCTGCTGGCGCCGCTCGAGGCGGGCCAGGCGGAGCTGGCGATCGGCTCCCGCTACGTCCCGGGCGGCGCGATCCCCAACTGGTCGGTCAGCCGGCGCCTGCTGTCGCGCTGCGGCAACCTCTACGCCAAGCACGCCCTCGGGCTCGGCGTCGAGGACTCGACGGCGGGCTACCGGGCCTACGCACGGACGCTCCTCGAGCGGATCGACTTCGCGTCGGTCCGGGCCGACTCGTACGGTTTCCAGATCGAGATGACCTACTTCTCGATCCTTGCCGGCGCGAAGGTGGCCGAGGTGCCGATCCGGTTCGTCGACCGGGTCGAGGGCGACTCGAAGATGTCGCGCCACACCGTCACCGAGGCGCTGCTGATCGTCACCGGGCTCGCCGCCCGCCGGCTCCTCAGGGCCGCACGGCGGCGGCGAGGAGCGCCTGCAGCTTGAGCTGCGTCTCGGCCAGCTCGGCGGCCGGGTCCGACCCGTCGACGATGCCGACGCCGGCGAGCAGCCGGGCGCGAGTGCCCTCGACGAGGGCACTGCGGATGCCCACCCAGAAGGCGCCGTCGCCGCTCCCCTCGAGGTAGCCGACCGGGCCGGCGTAGCGGTCGCGGTCGATGCCCTCGTGGGCGGCCAGGTAGGCCAACGCGGCTTCCCGCGGCCAGCCCCCGACGGCCGGCGTCGGATGGAGGGTGGCGGCGAGCTCCAGGGCGCTCGCCGGCGCGACGAGGCGCCCGGAGATGGTGCTGGCGAGGTGCGACACGTTGCGCAGCTCGACCAGCGTCGGCTCGTCGGAGGCCGCCAGCTCGTGGCAGTACGTGCCAAGATCGGCAAGGATCGCCCGGACGACGACGGCGTGCTCGGCGCGGTCCTTGCCCGACGACCGCAGCCCGTCGGCGAGCCGGTCGTCCTCGTCCGGGTCGCCGCTGCGGGCGACCGTCCCGGCGAGCGGCACCGACCGCACGGCGTCGCCGCTGCGGGCGCACAGCAGCTCCGGGCTGGCCCCGACGAAGCCGTCGACGGCAAAGGTGGCGCACGACGGGTGGAGCGCTCGCAGCCGCTCGACGAGGTCGTGCTGGCGCAGCGGGCGGTTGGCCACGATCGAGACCTCGCGGGCGAGCACCACCTTCTCGAGCCCGCCCCACCCGGCGCGGATCGCCGCCACCGCCCCGGCGACGCGGCGGGAGAAGTCGGCATGGGGCCGCGCCGACGACAGCTCGAAGCCGTCCGGCGGGGTCCCGGCGTCCCCGGCTGCCCCCTCCCTGGTTGCCCCCGCGCCGTCGTCCTCGGAACCGGCGACCTCGGAACCGGCGATCTCGGCGAGCAGCCGCTCGAGCTCCGGTCCGGGGGAGCAGCCGGCAAGCCGGGCGGCGAGCAGCTCGGCGGTCGCCGGGCTGGCGACGACGACGAGGCGCGGCGCCGCCGTCGCAGTGCCCATGGTGACGGTGACCACCGGGACGGTGAGGCGGCCCGGCGCCGACGGGTCGAAGGGGAGGGCGCCGACGGCGATGGCCGACGGACCGAGCTCGGCGAGCAGCCGGCTGGCCTCGGTGGCGGCCCCGGGGGCGCCGAGCCCGTCCGGGAGCTCGAGGTGCGCGGCGACGCCGCACCCGAGGAGGGCGAAGGAGTCGCCTTCCACCAGCCGGCCGGCTCGCCGGGCGAGGCGGCGCACGGCGGCCACGGCGGCGTCGCCGACCGGCACGCTGGCGGCGACGAGCGGCGCCGACCCGGCCGGCGAGGGCCGGTCCAAGGTGGCGGGAAGGAGGGTGCCGCCAGGGGTGGCGTTGGCCGTCACGACCGGTCGTCGGCGCGGGTGGCGCAGACGAGCTGGGCGACGCCGCCGGTGAGGCGCTGGTGGGCCACCGCCCGGAAGCCGGCCGCCTCGAGCAGCGCGGCGAGCCGCTCGGCCGTCGGCAGGTAGGCGACGGAGCGAGGGAGGTACCCGTAGGCAGGCCCGTCGGAGAGGAGCGCGCCGAGGCGGGGGACGACCGACCGGAACCACACGGCGTGGCCGATCCGGAGCAGCGGGCTGGCCGGCGTGTCGACCTCGAGGATGGACAGCCGGCCGCCGGGCCGCACCACCCGCGCCACCTCGGCGAGCGTGGCGGGGAGGTCGGCGAGGTTGCGCAGGCCGAACCCGCTGACCACGCCGTCGAGGCTGCCGTCGCCGAACGGGAGGCGGACGGCGTCGGCCTGGACGGCCGGACCGTGGCCGGGGGGGGCAGCGGCGAGCATGCCGAACGACAGGTCGGCCCCGACCGGGCGGTGCCCGGCGCTGCGGGCGGCCGCCACGAGGTCGCCGGTGCCGCAGGCGAGGTCGAGCACGAGCGACCTCGCCGGCAGGCCGAGGCAGGCGACGGCGTGCCGCCGCCAACCCTGGTCCAGGCCGAAGGTCATCAGCCGGTTGACGAGGTCGTAGCGGGGCGCGATCCGGTCGAACATGTCCCGGACCATCGCCACCTTGTCGTCCCCGACCGGCAGCGCTGCCCGATCGGTGCCCGTCGTGCTCAGCGGAACCAGAGCTTGTAGTAGTTCCGGCTCATCGGGTGCAGGAGCAGGGCGACGAGGGCCACCTGGAAGATCAGGTTGAGCAGGCCCCCGGCGAACAGGCTGCCGGTGACGACCACGAGGAGGACGAGCGGGGCGAACGCCGCAGCCAGGGCGACCACGTAGCCCCACTTGCGCTCGTTGGCGATGCCGAAGCCGCCGACGGCGTCGAGGGCGAGCAGGGCCAGCTCGAGGAGCAGGCCGATGCCGCCGGCGCCGATCCCGAAGATGAGGCCGAGGGCGGCGTTCCAGTAGAGGAGCGCCACGGCGATCTGCAGGGTCTGCGGCTGGCCAGAGGGGAACCACCGCCGCTGCTGGACGCTCGTGCGAGCCATGGCCACAGTCTGCCAGCTCCCGCGCCCCGGGGGCGGTCGCGCCCGCTCTGCCGTGCTGCGGCGCTGCCCCGAGGGGCACCCTGTGGTAGGCGGCACGCCGCTGCGGGTAGGGACCGACCGGGCACGGTGCTCAGGCGGGTTCGGGCGGGTCGAGGGAGGCACCAGAGGCATGCAAGTGGTCGGCACCGCTCGGGCGGCCGGCGCGGCGCCCGGGCGGCCGGTGCCGGCCGGCCACCCTTCGGCGGCCCCCGGACGTTCGTGGCCCGTCCGGGCAGGCAGGGGAGCGCGCTAGGTGCCCGGCCGCTGGCGATCGCAGTCGATCAACGTCCAGTCCCTTCTCGTCGAGGCCTGTTGGCGTCCGATGGTGGGCGATGTTGCCGGCGACTTCCACGACGTGCTCGACCTGCGAGACGGCCGCATCGGCCTCGTCGTCGGCGACGTCGCAGGGTTCGGTCCGGTGGCGGCCGAGCGCGCCGAGGACCTACGCGGGGCGATCGCCGTCGCCTTCCGCCGCACCGACCGGCCCGAGCGGGTGCTCGGCGCGCTCGACGAGCGGATGGACGCCACCGGCGAGCTGTTCGCCACGATGGCCTGCGCCGTGCTCGACCCGGCGACCCGGACGGTCGAGGTGGCAAATGCCGGTCACCCACCCATCCTTTTCGCCGACCGCTTCGAGGCGCGCTTGCTCGACGGGCCGGTGCAGCCGCCGCTCGGGTTGGCGGGCGAGCGGCGGTCGGTCGGCTATGCCGTGCCGGGCGACGCCGCACTGTTCCTGTACACCGACGGCCTTGTCGAGCGGCGCGGCGAGCGCCTCGACGGGGCGCTCGCCACGCTGGTCGAGGTGGCGCGGGGCCTGCACGGCTCGGCAGCATCGGCCGCCGAGCTCGCCCGCCGTGCGACCGGTCGGCTCGGACAGCCCGCCGACGACGCCACCGTCGTGTCGGTCCGCTTCCTGCCCGAGGGCGTCCGCCGCGGTGGCGGACCGGTGGCGGCGATCGGCCCGGCCCGCCAGCAGGTGGTGCTGCGCGTCTACCTCGATCCCCGTGACCTCCGCTCCATGCGGACCGAGTCGGTGGTCAACGAGCTCGTGCTCCGGGCACGACGTGACCTCGACGTGCGGGCCGAGGTGGTCGACATCGCCGTGCCCGGCGTCGACGTCGAGACCGACGGCGTGCTCGCCTCGCCGACGATCGTGCGGGCCGCCCCGCTGCCGCGCATCCGCGTCATCGGCTGCGCCCGCGACGCCGAGGAGCTCGCCCGTGCCCTGCAGCTGCCGCTCGACGAGGAGGCTTGAGCCTTGTCCCTCCCACACCCGCCCCAGGTGGAACGCCTGGCGGTCGGTATCCCCGGGCTCGAGCTCGTCACCGGCGGAGGGCTCCCGCGCAACCGGCTGAGCCTGGTTGCCGGCACGGCCGGTAGCGGCAAGACCGTGTTCGCCTCCCAGTTCCTCGCCTCTGGTATCACCGGGGCGGGCGACGCCGGGGTGTACGTCACCTTGGAGGAGCGACCTGAGGCGATCCGGCGCAACATGGCGTCGCTCGGCTGGGACATCGCTGCCTGGGAGGCCGAGGGTCGGTGGGCGTTCGTCGACGCCTCGCCGCGCCACCAGATCGACACGGTGTTCACCGGGTCGGACTTCGACCTCGGGCCGTTGCTCGCCCGCATCGCCACGGCCGTCGCCTCCGTCGGTGCCCGTCGGGTGGCGCTCGACTCGATCGGCGCCCTTGTGGCGCAGTTCGAGCACGTCTACCCGGCTCGCCAGGCGCTGTTCCAGCTGGCCCAGGCGCTCGAGCAGGCGGGGGTGACGACCGTGATGACCACCGACCGGCTCGACGACTACGGGCCGCTCACCCAGCTCGGCTTCGAGGAGTTCATCGCCGACAACGTCATCATCTTGCGCAACGCGCTCGAGGGGGAGAAGCGGCGCCGAACCCTCGAGGTGCTGAAGCTGCGGGGCGGCTCGCACCTCCGGGGGGAGCACCTGTTCACCCTCGTGGGTGGACAGGGCATGGTGGTGGTCCCGGTGGCGGTCACCTCGATCGGCTACGCCAGCTCCACCCGGCGGCTCACCTCGGGCGTGTCGTCCCTCGACGACATGCTGCGTGGCGGCCTGTTCGAGAAGTCGCTGTGGCTCGTCGCCGGGGCCACCGGAACGGGCAAGTCGCTGCTGACGGCTCAATTCGTGGCCGGAGGGGTGGCGGCGGGGGAACGGTGCCTGCTGCACTCGTTCGAGGAGAGCCACGCCCAGCTGGTCCGCAACGCCGCGGCGTGGGGCGTCGACCTCGAGTCGATGGAGGCAAGCGGCAGCCTCCAGGTCGTCGCCGAGGCCCCCGAGGCGGCCTCGCTGGAGGACCACCTGCAGCGCATGAAGGCGGCCATCGACCGGTTCGAGCCCGACCGGGTGGCCATCGACAGCCTGACGGCGCTGCAGCGGATCGCCACGGTGAAGAGCTTCCGGGAGTACGTGCTCGGCCTCACCTTTCACATCAAGCTTCGCTCGATGCTCGGCATGGTGACGAGCACCAGCCAGGACGTCCTCCGGGCCGAGGCGACGAACGACCTGCACATCTCGACGATCAGCGACGTCATCACGCTGCTCCACTATCTCCCGGTCGGCGGCGAGCTCCAGCGGGGTGTGCAGATCCTCAAGATGCGCGGCTCCGATCACGACAAGGCAGTGCGCCGCTTCCAGATCACCGGCCGTGGCATGGAGATCGCTGAGCCCTTTGCCGATATCGACCGGCTGTTCTGACTGGTCACGTCCGCCGCACCGTCGCGGGCGCGGGGCCGCGGTCGGCTACCGGCCGGCGCCGGCCGAGCCGGCGAGCTGGCCGCAGGCTGCGGCGATGTCGCGCCCGCGTGTCGCCCGCACCGTGACGTTCACGCCGCGCCGGTCCAGCTCGTCCCGGAACCGGCGGACGGCCGCCGCCGAGGAGCCCACGGCGAGGTAGCCGGGGGTCGGGTTGAGCGGGATGAGGTTGACATGGGCGTGCAGCGGCCGGGCGATGGCCGCCAGCTCGTCGGCGTCGTCCGTACGGTCGTTGACCCCGGCGATGAGCGCCCACTCGAACGACAGCCGGCGGTGGGTGCGCTCGACGTAGCGGGCGCAGGCGGCGCGCACGGTGTCGAGCGGGTAGCGCCGGTTGAGCGGCACCAGGCGGCTACGGAGCTCGTCGTTGGCGGCATGCAGCGACACGGCGAGGCTCACCTGGAGCGGCTCTCCGGCCAGCCGTTCGATGCCCGGCACCACGCCGACGGTCGACAGGGTCAGGTTGCGGGCGCCGATGCCGATGTCGACCACGATGGAGCGGACGGCAGCGAGCACGCGGTCGTAGTTGGCGAGCGGCTCGCCCATCCCCATGAACACGACGTGGTCGAGCCGCCGCCCCTCCTCCCGGGCGGCACGGGCCGCCCGGACCACCTGCTCGACGATCTCGCCACGCTGCAGGTGGCGTCCGAACCCGCCCTGCCCGGTGGCGCAGAACGAGCAGGCCATGGCGCATCCCGCCTGCGAGGAGACACACACCGTCGCCCGCCTCGGGTAGCGCATGAGCACTGTCTCGACGACGGCCCCGTCGTGGAGGCGGAACAGCCACTTGTCGGTCGCCCCGTCGTCGGCGCGCCGGGCGTCGGCGAGCTCGAGGGCCGGCGCCAGCTCGGGGAGCGCCGCCAGGTGCCGACGCAGGGGGACGGGCAGCGTCGACAGCTCGTCCGGCTGGGCGAGCTGTCGATAGAGGCCGTCGTGCAGCTGCCGGGCGCGGAAGGCCGGCTCGCCCGGCAGCAGGTCGGCGAGGCCGTCGAGGTCGTGGTCGTACCGGCTCATGCGTCCGGCGCTCGTGCGCCGCCGAGGGGGTCGGTCGCCTCGACGTGCCCGCCGTAGACCCGGTCGACGTGGTCCTCGACGAAGCCGGCGCTGCGGTACAGGCGCAGGGCCGGCGCGTTGCCGGCGTCGACGTAGAGGGTCACCTGGCGGGCCCCCACCGAGAAGAGGTGCTGGCAGCCGACGGCCAGCAGGGAGGCACCGAGACCGGTCCCCTGGTAGGCCGGGGCGACCCCGAGGACGTAGATCTCGCCCACCTCCGGTGTGGCCAGCTCGCGCTTCGTCCAGCAGAAGCCGGCCAGGCCCCCGCCCCCGTCGCCCCCGTCGCCGTCGCCGTCGACCACCAGGAACCCGTCGGGATCGAACCAGTCGAGCGCCTCGTGCGCCCGCACCGTCGCCTCGTCCCAGCTGCCCTGGTCGGGGTGGCCGGCGAAGGCGGCGTTGTTGACGGCCAGCCAGGCCCGCTCGTCGGTGCCCGGGCGGAACGGTCGGGCGCGCACCCGGGCCGCCCTGGCGGCAAGCGCACCGTCGAGGGGCAGCGGGCGGCGCAGCTGCAGGAGCTCCCGGACCGGCCGCAGGGCGAGCGAGGCCGCCACGTCGTCGTCGGACGGTCCGGCGACCGGCACGAACCACTGGAGCGACCCGCCCCCACCGGCGGCGACGGCGACGAGGGCGCGCCGGGCGACCGCAGCGCGCAGGCGTTCGGCGCCGGGCACCTCGGCGACCGCCATCTCGAGATCCCAACCGGACGGGCCGCGGCGGAGCTGGCCGTAGGCCGAGAGGGTGCCCGGTCGACCGGGCGCCGGAACGAGCAGGGCGGCGAAGCCGGGCACGCTGCCCGGCGCCCGCCGCTCCTCGTCGAGCTCGAGCCAGCGCGCCTCCCCGAGCGCCGCGTGCCCGCCGCGCCCCGCCGAGGCGGCGAGCGCCGCCACCTCGGCGTAGGCGCGGTCGTCGAGGCGCCGGCGGAGCTCGACGGAGGTCACGGGTGCAGGCTAGGCGGCAACGGCGGAAGGCTCTGCGGCCCCGGCTGCCCGCCGTGCGGCCCCGGCTGCCCGCCGTGCGGCCCCGGCTGCCCGCCGTGCGGCCCCGGCTCGCTACGATCCGGCGGTGCCCCGCCAGCTGAGCGCCAAGCGACGGGCCGGCGTCGTCGTCGAGCGGCTGGCCGCAAGCTACCCGGGGAGCGCCGCCGAGCTGTGCGCGCTGGCCCACGGCGATCCCTTCGAGCTGCTCGTCGCGACGATCCTGTCGGCGCAGTGCACCGACGCACGGGTCAACGAGGTGACGCCGCGCCTGTTCGCCGCCTATCGCGGTCCCGCCGAGCTGGCCGGCGCCGACCCGGCGGCGCTCGAGGAGCTCATCCGGTCGACCGGCTTCTTCCGGGCCAAGGCGGCGAGCCTGCTCGGCATGTCGGCGGCGCTCGTGGAGCGCTTCGCCTGCGAGGTGCCCCAGGCCATCGACGACCTCGTCACGCTGCCCGGCGTCGGTCGCAAGACGGCCAACGTCGTCCGCTCGGTCGCCTTCGGCGTCCCGGGCCTGCCGGTCGACACCCACGTGAAGCGGCTCTCGAAGCGGCTCGGGCTGACCGTGCACGAGGACCCCGAGAAGATCGAGACCGATCTCTGCGCCCTCGTGCCGAAGGCCGAGTGGGGGGCGCTCAGCCTGCGTCTCATCCTCCACGGCCGGGCCGTCTGCGTGGCCCGGCGCCCGCGTTGCGGCGAGTGCGTGCTCGCCGACGTCTGCCCATCCGCCTCGCTGTAGCACCCCGGTGGCATCATCGGCCGCCATGGACGACCTGCGGCTGCTGCACGCCGCCGACCTGCACGTCGACAGCCCGATGCGAGGCCTCGCCGCCTACGACGGCGCGCCGGTCGACGAGGTCCGTTCGGCGACGCGACGGGCCCTGTCGGCCCTCGTCGACGAGGCGGTCCGGCGCTCGGTCCACGCCGTCCTGCTCGCCGGCGACCTGTACGACGGGACGTGGCGCGACTTCAACACCGGCCTGTTCGTCGCGAGCGAGCTGGCCCGGCTCCACGATGCCGGCATCCCGGTCGTGCTCGTCCACGGCAACCACGACGCCGAGAGCCAGTTGACGCGTCGGCTGCGGCTCCCGCCCAACGTCACCGTGCTCGGCTCGTCCGCCCCGGAGACGACCCTGCTCGACGACCTCGGCGTGGCGGTGCACGGTCAGAGCTACCCGACGCGGGCTGTCGTCGATGACCTCGCCGCCGGCTACCCGGAGGCCGACCCGGGGCTGCTCAACGTCGGGCTGCTCCACACCTGCCTCGACGGCACGCTCGGCCACCAGCCGTACGCGCCGTGCTCGACGCGCGCCTTGCGGGCGAAGCGCTACGACTACTGGGCGCTCGGTCACGTCCACGAGCACCGGGTGGTCGAGCGCGATCCGCTGATCGTGTTCCCGGGCAACCTGCAGGGCCGCCACGTGCGGGAGGCCGGCCCGAAGGGCGCCGTGCTCGCGACCTTCCGCGGCCGGCAGGGCTCGGTGGAGCAGCTCGTCGTCGACCAGGTCCGGTGGGAGCAGCCGGAGGTGGACTGCACGGGGGCGTCCGATGTGGACGAGGTGCTCGACCGCTGCCGGTCCGTCCTCGAGGTGGCGGCGGACGTGGACCGCCGTTGCGTCGCCGTGCGCCTCGTGCTCGGCGGGACGACCCGGTGCGACGCCGCCCTGCGCAGCCGTCAGGAGTGGCTCACGGCGGAGGTGCGCGCGGCCTCGCTCGCGACGGGTGGGGCACCGCTGCTCGTCGAGCAGGTCGTGCTGGCGACGGCGCCCGCCCGGCCGCTGCTCGACCCCGGTGGAGGCGGCCTCGGGGGCGAGCTTGCCCGTGTGCTCGACGAGCTGCGCCCGAGCCTCGCCGCGGTGGTGGCGGACGAGGCCGGCCGGCTGGCGCCGCTCGCCTCGCTGCGCGCCCAGCTGCGTGCCCTGTGCGATCTCGAGGCGACCGGGCTCGGCGACGAGGCCCTGCCCGGCTTGCTCGACGACGCCGCGGCCCTGCTCCTCGAGCGGCTGGCGGCTGCGGCCGAGGGGCGGTCCCGTGCGCATTGAGCGGCTGGACCTCGTGGCGTTCGGTCCCTTCACCGCCGCCTCCCTCGACCTCTCGGCACCGGGGCTGCAGGTCGTGTACGGGCCGAACGAGGCGGGCAAGTCGACGGCGCGCGCTGCGGTGTCGACGCTGCTGTACGACTTCGAGCTGCGCAGCCGGTACGCCTTCGTGCACCCGCTCGCCAAGCTGGAGCTGGCGGGCCGCCTCGTCGGGGAGGACGGCGTGGCGCTCGAGGTGGTCCGCCACAAGCGCAACAAGGACCCGCTGGTCGAGGCCGGCAGCGGTGCCCCGGTGGCGCCGGCCCGTTGGGCGGGGCTGCTGCAGGGGGTGGACCGGGAGCGGTTCGAGGCGCTGTGCAGCCTTGGCTGGCAGGAGCTGCTCGAGGGCACGGCGGGGCTCGTCGCCGACGGCGGCCTGCTCGGCGAGGCGCTGTTCTCCGCCGGTCTCGGCGTGCGCGAGCTCGGCGGGGTGCTCGCCGAGCTCGATGCCGAGGCGAGCGCCCGGTACGCGCCCCGGGCGTCGCGGCGGGAGGTGAACGAGGCGCTGCATGCCGCCAGGGAGGCTCGCCGGCGTGCCACCGAGCGGTCGGTCCGCCCCGAGCGCTACGAGGAGGTACGGCGGGCGCACGAGGAGGCGACGACCGCCCTCCGGGGCTGCGAGTCGTCCCGCAGCGCGCTCGAGCGCCGCCACCTCGCGCTGCTCACCCTGCGCGGGGCGTTGCCGGCCCTGCAGGCGCGTGGCGCCGTCCTTGCCGAGCGGGACGCCCTGCTGGCCGAGGTCGGTGGCCGGCGGACGCCGGCCAGCTGGGCCCGGCGGGTCGCCGCGGCGGCCGAGGAGCGCCAGGCGGCCCGCGCGTCGAGCGCGTCGGCAGCGGCCCAGGTGCGCCAGCTCGACGAGCGGCAGGCCGGCGTGGTCGTGGCGACGGACGTGCTGGCCGAGGCCGACCGGATCGACGCGCTCGGCGAGAAGGTGGCGGCGTACCTCGAGGGTCGCGCCGACCGGGGCCGCCTCGAGGACACCCGGCGCCAGGCCGAGCGGGACGCGCTGGCGCTGCTCGGGCTGCTGTGCGGGCGCGGCGCCGGCCGGTCGCTGGAGCTCGCCCGGGCGGCGCTGGCGGCCCGCGCCGCCGTGGGCGCCGCGCGCGAGGCGTGGGCGGCGGCCGAGGTGGCGCTCGGCCACCTCGAGGCGGAGGTCGGCGAGCTGGAGGGGGAGGCGGATGCCCACCGCCGTTCCCTCGCGTCGCTGCCGGACGCCCTCGATGTCACGCTGCTGCGCCAGCACGTCGAGGCGACGCTTCGCCAGGGCGACCTGGACGCGGCGGTCGCCGACGCCCGGACGTCCCGCGCCCTCGCTGCCCGGGCGTCGACCCAGGCGGCCGGTCGGGTCGGCTGGGTGCTGTCGCAGGTCCCGGCGCGCCTCGCCGCCCCGTGGCCCACGCCGGCCGAGGTGGAGCGGGCGGTCGCCGACGCCGAGGAGTCGGCCCGCCAGGCGGCGTCGGCCGACGAGCGGGCGGAAGGCGAGCGCCGCCGCAGGGCGGCCCTCGCCGCGGAGCTGTCGGCGGTGGCGGCGGAGGGAGCGTTGCCGAGCGAGGCGGAGCTGGCGGCCACCCGGCAGCTCCGGGACGCACGCTGGGGGCTGGTCCGCGCCGCCTGGCTCGACGGGGTGGCGCCGACCGCGCTCGAGCCGGCCTATCCGGACGCGGCGTCGCTCGCCGCCGACCTGGAGCGGTCGAGCGCGGCGGCCGACGCGGCGGTCGACCGCCTCTGGCAGGCCGCCGATCGCACGGCGCGCCGTCAAGGTCTCGAGGTGGAGCTGGCGCGGGTGCAGGGGGCCATCGGGGCGGCCGAGGTGGAGGCGCGCACGGCGCGGGCCGTGGGTGCCGCCCACTTCGCCGCCTGGCGGGCCGCCTGGGCGAGCCTCGAGCCGCCCGTCCGGACGGAGGCCCTGCGGGCTTGGCGGGACGACCTCGACCGGCTGCGGGCCACCGACGGGGAGCACGTGGCGGCCCGGCTCGCCCATCGCCGCGCCGTCCGGGCCCGGCGAGAGGCTGCGGCGCGCCTGTCCGAGCTGCTGGCCGCCCATGGCGTCACCCCGGTCGGCGGCGACGACCTGGCGCCGCTCGTCGACCAGGCCCGCCGCCTCGTCGACGCGGCCGACCGGACGGGGGTGCAGCGGCTCGAGGCGACGGCGGCGCTCACCCGTGCCGAGACCTCGCTCGGGGCCCGCCGGCGGGCGCTCGGCCAGGCGCGCGCCGCCGAGAAGGCGGCGGGCGACGACGTCCGATCGCTGCTCGAGCCGCTCGGTGCCCAGGCCGCGAGCGCCCGGGAGGCCGCGGCGGTCGTGTCCCAGCTGGGCGAGCTCGAGCGGCTCGTGGAGCGCCACGACGAGCGGCTGGGGCGCATCCAGGGGATCGACGTCCGCTCGGCCTCGTTCGAACGCGAGCTGGCGGCGGTGCGTGTCGCGCTCGGGGCCGGCGATCCCGCCGAGCCGGGCCCGGCGACGGGCGATGCGGCGCGCGCCCTCGTCGCCCGGCTGACCGCCGCGCGCGAGCGGGAGGCGGCACGGGCGGCCCTCGCCGAGCAGCGTGCCGTGGCCGAAGCGGCCCAGGAGGCCGCGGCACGCGCCCTCGAGGGTCTCGGGGAGGCCCTGGCCGCCCTTGCGTCCGAGGCGGGGGTGGACGGAGCGGGCGACGCGCTCCTGGAGCCGCTCGAGCGCCGGGCAGCGGCCGTGCTGCGGCTCGAGGCGCTCGACGGCGAGCGGGTGCAGCTCGAGCACACCCTGGCTCAGCAGGCGGCCGGGCGTCCGGTGGCCGCCCTCGCGGCGGAGGCGGCCGGGCGGGGGCTGGTGGACGTCAATGCCGAGCTGGAGCGGTGCCGGCTCGAGCTGGAGGCGGCGCGTGAGCGCGAGGCGGCGGCGGCCGCCGAGGCGCAGGCGCTCGTGACCGAGCTTGCGGCCATGGACGGCACCGGCGCGGCGGCCGGCGAGACGGCGGTTGCCGAGCTCGAGCTGGGGCGCGCCCTCGAGGGCGCCGCCCAGTACGCCCGGCTGCTGCTCGCCCGCCACCTGGCCGACGAGGCCGTCCGCCGCTACCGGGAGGCGCACCAGGACCCGATCCTCGCCCGGGCGAGCGAGGCGCTCGCCCGCCTGACCGGGGGCCGGTGGCGGGCCGTCGTGGCCGAGGCGGACCGCAAGGGCGCCCCACGGCTGGCGGCGATCGGGGCGGGCGGTGACGAGCGCTCCGTCGGCGAGCTGTCGGAGGGCACCCGGGACCAGCTCTACCTGGCGCTCCGGCTGGCGGCCATCGAGGAGGCGTTCGCCCGGCACGGCCCGGTGCCGGTGGTCCTCGACGACGTGCTCGTCAACTTCGACAACGTCCGGGCGGCTGCCGCGCTGGCGGTGTTCGCGGCGCTGGCGGAGCGGGCCCAGGTGCTGCTGTTCACCCACCACCGTCACGTGGTCGAGCTGGCGCAGGCGTCGCTCGCAGCGGGGCGGTTCGCCCTCGTCGAGCTCAGCGGTCCCCGAGCGAGCTGACGAGCCGCTCGAGGCGCCGACCGGCGGTCACGAGCGAGCGCTCGACGGCGAACAGCTCACCGGCCACCCGCTCGTCCTTGTGGGACGCCGCCGCCTCCCCGAGCGAGGTCACCCGTCGGGTGAGCTGGTCGAGGCTCGAGGCGAGCGAGGAGAGCTCGGCGCGTTCGGGGGACATCGCCCCATCCTTGCAAAGCCCCCGGGCGCCCGTGGCGGTGCGGCGGGTGTCGACGGGGGGTGGCGCCCGAGTGGGTACGCTGCGACGATGCTCCGCACGCTCGACCTTCGCGGCCGCCCGGCCGGCGCGCCGCTCGATCTTCCCCGGCCGGATCTCGGCGCCGAGGGGCCGGTGGCGCAGGTGCGAGAGATCCTGGCCGACGTCCGTCGGCGCGGCGACGAGGCCGTGCGCGAGCTGACGGCGCGCTTCGACCACGTCGAGCTGGACGAGCTGCGCGTGCCGACCGAGGCGCTCGAGGCGGCGGTGGCGTCGATCCCCGGCGAGCTACGGGTGGCGCTGACCGAGGCGCGCGACGCCATCTGGGCGTTCCACGCCCACCGCGGGTCGCCACCGCCGCCGTACGAGCGGGGCGGCATCGAGGTGACCCACCTCGAGCTGCCGGTCGACCGGGCCGGGGTGTACGCGCCGGGCGGGCTCGCCAAGTACCCGTCGAGCGTGCTGATGACCGCCGTGCCGGCCAAGGTGGCCGGGGTGGCGTCGGTGGCGTGCTGCGTGCCGCCCGGCCGGGACGGCCAGCTGCCGGTGGAGATCCTGGCGGCGGCGGCCCTGGCGGGGGTGGACGAGGTGTACCGGATCGGGGGTGCCCAGGCGATCGGCGCCCTCGCCTACGGGACGGCGTCGGTCCCCAAGGTGGACGTGATCGTGGGCCCCGGTTCGCGGTGGGTGTCGATCGCCCAGCGGGAGGTGCGCGGCGTGGTGGGCGTGCCGGCGGCGTTCGCCGGGCCGTCCGAGGTGGTGGTGGTCGCCGACGACACGACCCCGGCGAGCTGGGCGGCGATCGACGTGATCGTCCAGGCCGAGCACGGCCCGGACGGGCTGGCCTGGCTGATCACCTGGTCGGAGGCGACGGCGAGCGCAGTGGCCGAGGAGATCGACCGCCTGGTGGCGGCGTCGCCGCGGCGCGCCGAGACGGCCTCGACGCTGGAGCAGGGCGGCTACGTCGTCCTCACCGACGGCCCCGAGCAGGCGATGGAGGTGGCCAACGCCGTGGCGCCGGAGCACCTCGAGCTGCTCGTCGACGACGCCGAGGCGCTGCTGCCGCTCGTGCGCCACGCCGGTGCGGTGTTCCTCGGGCCTCGCTCGCCGGCGTCGATCGGCGACTACCTGGCCGGGCCGAGCCACGTCCTGCCGACCTTCGCCACCGCCCGGTTCGCGAGCGTGCTCGGCGTCGAGGACTTCGTCCGCCGGGTGCACGCCGTGCGGGTGCGCCACGACGGGATCGCCCGGGTGGCCCACCACGTGGCGGCGATCGCCACGGCCGAGGGGTTGCCGGCGCACGCCGAGTCGGTGCGGCTGCGCGCCGGCGAGGCGACCTGGAGCGCGCCGTGACCGCCGGCGACGAGGTGGGGGTGCCGCCGCGCGACGACGTGGCGGCGATGGAGGGGTACCACTCGCCCCAGCTCGAGGTGGACGTCCGGCTGAACACCAACGAGGCGCCGGAGGCGCCCCCGGCCGCCTTCGTTGCCCGTGCGGCCGAGCTCGTGGGCGCCGTCCGGTTCAACCGGTACCCCGACCGTGCCGCCGGGGAGCTGCGGGGGAGGCTCGGGGCGTCGCACGGGGTGGGTGTCGAGCGGGTGTTCTGCGCCAACGGGTCCAACGAGGTGCTCCAGTGCCTGCTGCTCGGCTACGGCGGGCCGGGTCGGTCGGCGGCGCTGTTCGAGCCGACCTACGCCCTGCACCGCCACCTGGCGGCGACCACCGGCACGGCCGTCCGGACGGGGGAGCGCGACGGCGACTGGGCGATCGACCTCGCCGAGTGGGACCGGCTGCTCGCCGAGGGGCGGGCCGCCGGCCGGCACGACCCGGCGATCACCTTCGTGTGCTCGCCCAACAACCCGACCGGGCGGCTCGAGCCGGCGGACCGGCTGGCGGCGATCCTCGAGACCGCCCCGGGCCTCGTGGTCGTCGACGAGGCCTACGGGCAGTTCGCCCCACGCAGCGCCATCCAGCTGCTGGGTGACCACCCCCGCCTGGTGGTGGTGCGGACGTTCTCGAAGACCTGGTCGCTGGCCGGGCTCCGCCTCGGGTACGCCCTGGCCCACCCCGAGGTGGTCGCCGCACTGGAGGCGGTGGCGCTGCCGTACCACCTGGACGCCCTGAAGCAGGCGATGGGGTGCCTGGCGCTCGAGTACGAGGACGAGATGGTGGCACGGGTCGCCCGGCTCGTCACCGAGCGGCGGCGGCTCGTCGACGGGCTGGTGGCGATCGGCGCCACGGTGGTCCCGTCGGACGCCAACTTCGTGCTGTTCTCGCTGCCGGGCGGCGACGGCCGGGCGCTGTGGAAACACCTGGTCGACCGGTCGGTCCTCGTGCGGGACGTGTCGTCCTGGCCGCGCCTCGCCGGCTACCTGCGGGTGACGGTGGGCACGGCGGGCGAGGACGACGCCTTCCTGGCGGCCGTCGCCGACTTCGCCGCCATGGCGTCGCGGTCGGCCTGAGCGACGTGGGAGGCTAGGACGATGACCGAGGGCGCCCGTGGGACCGGTCGCCGCCAGGCGACCCGGCACCGCCAGACGAAGGAGTCGGACGTCCTCGTCGAGCTCGATCTCGACGGCGGCCCGGTCGAGGTGTCGACGGGGCTGCCGTTCTTCGACCACATGCTGCACCAGCTCGGCCGGCACGGCGGGCTGGGCCTGGTGGTGCGGGCGAGGGGCGACCTCGAGGTGGACGCCCACCACAGCGTGGAGGACACCGGGATCACCCTCGGCGAGGCGCTCCGGGCCGCCCTCGGGGACAAGGCGGGGGTCCGGCGGTTCGCCTCGGTGGCGGTGCCGCTGGACGAGGCGCTCGTCGAGGTCGCCCTCGACCTGTCGGGCCGGCCGTACCTGCACTACGAGGTGGCGCTGCCGCCCGACGCCACGCCGCTCGGGGCGCCGGGGTTCGAGGCGCAGCTGGCCGAGGAGTTCTGGCGCGCCCTCGTCACGGCCGCCGGGGTCACCCTGCACGTGACGCTGCGGCGGGGCCGCAACACCCACCACATCGTGGAGGCGTCGTTCAAGGCGGTGGCCCGTGCGCTGCGCGACGCCGTGCGGGTCGAGGGCGCCGACATCCCGTCGACGAAGGGCGTGCTGTAGCCGGATGCTGGCGGTTCTCGACTACGGGATCGGCAACCTGGCGTCCGCCGAGAAGGCGCTGCGGCGCCTCACGGGCGACGTCCGGCTGGTGCGGGCGCCCGAGGAGGCCGAGGGGGCGACCGGGGTGGTGCTGCCCGGGGTGGGCGCCTTCGGGGCGTGCGCCCGGGCGCTGCGCTCGAGCGGGCTCGACGCCGTCGCCCGGGCGGCGTTCGACGGCGGGACGCCGTTCCTCGGGATCTGCGTCGGGTTCCAGCTGATGTTCCAGGCGAGCGACGAGACCCCGGGAGAGCCCGGCCTCGGGCTGCTGCCCGGGCGGGTCCGGCGGCTGGTGGGGACGGTGAAGCACCCGCAGATGCAGTGGAACCGCCTCGAGCGGGTGGCCGGTCGGTCGTCGGCGATGCTGGAGGGCCTCGGGCCGTCGCCATGGATGTACTTCGTGCACTCCTACGCCCCGGTGCCCGACGACGACGACCTGGTCGTGGCGACCTGCGACTACGGTGGCCCGGTGGTGGCGGCCGTCGAGGCGGGGCGGTGCTGGGGCACCCAGTTCCACCCGGAGAAGTCCGGGCGGACCGGTCTGGCGCTGCTCGCCAACTTCGTGCGGGCGTGCGAGCCGGCGGCGGTCGGGGCGTCCCGGTGAGCCCCGGCGGGACGGTGGGCCCCGGCGGGACGGACGGGCCGGCCGGCGGCTTCCGGTGCATCCCCGCGATCGACCTCCGCGGCGGGCGCTGCGTGCGCCTGCTGCGCGGTGACTTCGCCGAGGAGACCGTCTACGGCGATCCGCTCGCCCAGGCGCTCGCCTACGAGGCGGCCGGGGCGGCGCTGCTGCACGTGGTCGACCTCGACGCCGCCCGCAGCGGGCAGCCGTCGGCGGAGAACCGGGCGGCGGTGGCGGCGATCGTCGAAGGGTGCGCCGTCCCGGTGCAGCTGGGCGGGGGGATCCGCGACGAGGGGGCCGCCGAGGCGGCGCTGTCGGCGGGGATCGCCCGGGTGGTCGTCGGTACGGCCGGTGTCGAGGACCCGGCGCTCGTCCGGCGGCTCGCCGAGCGGCACCCCGGGCGGGTCCTCGCCGGCCTGGACCACCGCCGGACCGACGGTGGCCGGCGGGTGGTGGCCGTGCGGGGCTGGGTGGAGGAGAGCGGGATCGACCTCGAGGACGCCCTGGCGGTGCTCGACGGGGCGCCGCTCGCCGGGGTGGTCGTCACCGACATCACCCGCGACGGGACGCTCGAGGGGCCGGACCTGGCCGGGTACGAGGTGGCGCTGTCGGCCACCTCGACGCCGGTCGTCGCCTCGGGGGGTGTCGGCACGCTCGACCATCTGCGACGCCTCGCCGGGCTCACGACGGCAGGCCGCCGCCTCGCCGGGGTGGTGGTCGGCAGGGCGCTCCTGTCCGGCGCCCTCGACCTGGGCGAGGCGCTGGCGGCGACGGCCGCCGCCGCCGGGTCCGGGGCGGCGTGATGCGGGCCGTGCGGATCGTGCCGTGCCTCGACGTGGACGCCGGCCGCGTGGTGAAGGGGACGAGCTTCGTCGACCTGCGCGACGCCGGCGACCCGGTCGAGCTGGCGCGCCGCTACGACGAGGAGGGGGCCGACGAGCTGGTCTTCCTCGACATCACCGCCTCGTCGGACGGTCGCTCGACGATGGTCGAGGTGGTCGAGCGGACGGCCGAGCAGGTGTTCATCCCGCTGACCGTCGGGGGCGGCGTGCGCACGATGGAGGACGCCACCCGGCTGCTGCGCGCCGGTGCCGACAAGGTGGCGGTCAACTCGGCGGCCCTCGCCCGCCCGGCGCTCGTGGCCGAGCTTGCCGAGGTGTTCGGCAGCCAGTGCGTGGTGGTGGCGATCGACGCCAAGCGCCGGCCGGGCGGGGTGGGCTTCGAGGTCCACACCCACGGTGGCCGTCGCCCGACCGGGATGGACGCCCTCGAGTGGGCGGTCGAGGCGGCCCGTCTCGGCGCCGGGGAGCTGCTCGTCACCTCGATGGACCGGGACGGCACCGAGGCCGGCTACGACCTCGAGCTGACCGGGGCGATCGCCGAGTCGGTCAACGTTCCGGTCGTGGCCTCCGGCGGGGTGGGCAGCCTCGAGCACCTCGCCGAGGGGGCCGAGCGGGCCGGCGCCGACGCCCTCCTCGCCGCGTCCATCTTCCACTACGGCCGGTACACGATCGCCGAGGCCAAGGCGTTCCTCGCCGGGCGCGGGGTCACGGTGCGCCCGATCGCCGGGGTGGCCGCCGGGGAGTGACCCCGCCAGGCACTACCGTGCAGGCCATGGAGCGCGACACGGGCTCGCCGGGCCTCGGCTTGGGCCTGGGCGACGACAAGCAGGCGATCACCATGCTGAACGACCGGGTGCTCGTCAAGGTGCCCGAGTCCGAGGGGGAGCGCCGGTCGCGTGCCGGGATCCTCATCCCGGCGACCGCCAAGGTGGCCCGCCGGCTGTCATGGGCCGACGTGATGGCGGTGGGACCCCACGTGCGCACGATCAAGGGCGGCGACAAGGTGCTGTTCAACCCGGAGGAGACCTTCGAGGTCGAGATGCACGGCGAGGAGTACCTCATCCTGCGCGAGCGCGACCTGCACGCCGTGGCGGCCGCCCGGCTCGACGGCGGGACCGGGCTGTACCTGTGAGCGGTCCGGGCGCCGCCACGGCCGAGGCGTCGACGGTCCGCTTCGGGGCGGACGGGCTCGTCGTGGCCGTAGTGCAGGACGCCGAGCGCCGTGACGTGCTGATGGTCGGCTACATGGACGCCGAGGCGCTCCGCCGCACGCTCGGCACCGGCAGGACCTGGTTCTGGAGCCGCAGCCGGCAGGAGTACTGGTGCAAGGGCGAGACGTCGGGCAACCGCCAGCACGTGCGGCGGGTGACGGTCGACTGCGACGGCGACGCCGTGCTCGTCGAGGTGCACCAGGAGGGTGCCGGCGCCTGTCACACGGGGGAGCGCACCTGCTTCTACCGCGAGCTCGCGGCGGTCGCCGGGGAGGCGGCCGGCCCGGCCGGCCCGGGGAGCGCGCGCTGAGGTGGCCCACCTCGGCTTCGACCGCTTCCTGGAGCTGCGCCGGGACCACAACGTGGTGCCGGTGTTCGAGGAGCGCCTCGCCGACGCCCTGACGCCGGTGGGCGCCTTCCGCTCGGTGGTGGGCGACGGGCCGGGCTTCCTGCTCGAGTCGGTGGAGAACGGGGAGCGCTGGAGCCGGTACTCCTTCGTCGGGCGCTCGCCGGCGGCGACCCTCGTGGCTGCCGACGGCCGGGTGGAGGTGATCCACGGGGCGGTGGACGGGGCGGTGCCGCTCGACGGCGGGGTGCTCGCCTGCCTGGAGGGCCTGCTCGCCCGCCACCGCTCGCCGCACCTCGAGGAGCTGCCGCCCTTCCACGGCGGCATCGTCGGCTACCTGGGCTACGACGTGGTGCGCGAGGTCGAGCACCTGCCGAAGGCGCCCCCGGACGATCGCGGCCTGCCGGACGCCGTCCTGTCGGTGGTCGGCGAGCTGGTCGCCTTCGACCACTGGCACAGCCGGGTGACCCTGGTCGACAACGCCGTGCTGGCCGGTGGCGTGGCCGAGGACGAGGCCGGCCTGCGCCGGCGCTACGACGCCTCCTGCCGGCGGATCGCCGTCCTGCGGGCGGACCTCGAGCGGCCGGTGCCCGAGGTGCTGACGGCGCCGCCCGACAAGGCGGCGCGCCTCGCGGACGGGGCGGTCCGGCGGACGATGACGAGCGAGGGCTACGCCCGGGCGGTCGAGGCGGTGAAGGAGTACATCCGGGCCGGCGACGCCTTCCAGGTGGTGCTGTCGCAACGCTTCGACGTCGAGCTCGGGGTCGACCCGTTCGACGTCTACCGGGTGCTCCGCCAGGTGAACCCGAGCCCGTACATGTTCTTCCTGCGCCAGGGGGGTGTGAGCGTGGTCGGGGCGTCGCCCGAGCCGCTCGTCCAGCTGCGCCGCGGCAGGGTGGTGTCGCGGCCGATCGCCGGGACGCGCCGGCGGGGGGCGAGCGAGGAGGAGGACCGCAGGCTCGCCGCCGAGCTGGTCGAGCACCCGAAGGAGCTGGCCGAGCACGTCATGCTCGTCGACCTCGCCCGCAACGACGTCGGCCGTGTGGTGCGGTTCGGCACCGAGCAGGTGGACGAGCTGATGACGCTCGAGCGCTACAGCCACGTGATGCACCTCACCTCGCAGGTCTCCGGGGAGCTCCTCGAGGGCAAGGGGCCGATCGACGTGCTGCGGGCGACGCTGCCGGCGGGGACGGTGTCGGGGGCGCCGAAGGTGCGGGCGATGGAGATCATCGACGAGCTCGAGCCGACGCGGCGCGGGCCGTACGCCGGGGTGGTCGCCTACCTCGACTTCACCGGCGACCTGGACACGGCGATCACCATCCGCACCCTCGTGGTCGGGCCGGACGGGCGCGCCTCGGTGCAGGCCGGTGCCGGCATCGTCGCCGACAGCGACCCGCTCGCCGAGGACGCCGAGTGCCAGTCCAAGGCGGCAGCCATCCTGTCGGCCATTGCCGGGGCCCGGGCCCTGTCGGCCGAGCGCGCCGCCCTCGGCGGGACAGATCCGGACGGTTCGCCGTGACGGGCGCCCCGCCGGGGCGGCTGGACCGGTGGGCCACGGCCGAGGCGTTCGGATCGGGCGTGGTCGCCCGGGACGCCGTGCGCGACGTCGTGGTCGTGCGCGGGCCGGATGCCGGCAGCTTCCTGCAGGGCCAGTGCACCCAAGACCTGTCCGGGCTGGAGCCGGGCGGGGTGGCGGACGCCCTGGTGCTGTCGGTGCAGGGCAAGGTGGTGGCGCTCGTGCGCTGCTGGCGCAGGACGGCCGACGAGCTGGTGCTCGAGACGGCCGCCGGGTACGGAGAGGCGCTGGCCGAGCGTTTGCGGCGGTTCAAGATCCGGGTGAAGGTCGAGCTCGAGTGGGCGAGCTGGCCGCTCGTAGAGGTACGCGGGCCGGATGCCACGGCGCTGGCGGAGCCGGGCGGCTTCGGGATCGCCGTGCCGACCCGGTCGGGATGGCCGTCGCTCGACCTGCTCGGCGAGGCCACGGGGCTCGCCGACGGCGTGGCGCGGGGCGACGAGGCGACCTTCGAGGCGGCCCGCTGCGAGGCCGGCCTGCCGGCGATGGGCAGTGAGCTCGACGAGGGCACCATCCCGTACGAGGCCGGCATCGTCGAGTGGACGGTCAGCTTCACGAAGGGCTGCTACACCGGTCAGGAGCTCGTGGCGCGCCTCGACGCCCGCGGGGCCCGGGTGCCACGCGTGCTGCGCGGCGTCGTCGGGCCCGGCGTCGTCGGGCCCGGCGTCG
>JAKBAA010000171.1 GCA_021809425.1 Actinomycetes bacterium
TGGGACGACCTGCTGGCCTGGCTGACCGGGCGGGCCGGGCCGGCCGTGCTGCACCGGCTCGCCGGCTCGCTGGCCGGGCGAGCGGCGCTGCCCGTGCCGCCGAGCTGGATCTGACCTCCACGTCGCAGACGGCTCGGCCGCCTGGACGCGGCCGATGCGCCCCATCCGGTCGCTCGCCGCACGGTCGGCCCGGGCGCCTGCCTCAGGAGGGCGCCGAGGTTGGCGAAGCCCCGCCTGACGAGGGCGGAGCGGGCACGACCGGGGGATGCCACGCGAGGCCCTGCTCGTCGCTCTGCTCGAAGTAGCGCATCGATGCCTCCGACGAATTGACCATGCGGGCGTAGCGGCCGCCAGGGAGCGCCGCCGGGTGCCCCGACGGGAGATACCTGCGCAGCAGCGATCCGGTGATGCCGCTCGCCGCCCGCCGGAGGAGGTCGACGTAGGGATCTGCCGGCGCATGGTCGTTGGCCACGACGACGCCGATCGCCCCGATGACCACGTCGTGGGTTCCCCGGATCGGCACGGCGATGCCGCGGGAGACCGGGTGGATGAAGCCGCTGGCCACGGCGTAGCCCTCCCGGCCGGTCTCGGCCACCGCCCTGCGGAGCTCGGCCTCCGTGGCGATGCCCGAGGCCGTCGCCGGACGAAGGCCCCGGTCGAGGAGGTGATGGAGCACGTCCTCGTGGGCCCCGGCGAGCAGCACGAGGCCGCTCGAGGAGTGGTCCAACGGGATGCGGCCGCCGATGATGCTGGCGTTCAGCACCGCGCCGCGAGCAGAGAGCCGCTCGACGACGAGCACGTCCAGCTCCGACCGGACGCAGAGCTGAGCGTGCTGCCGCACGGCCGCCTGAACGGCCTGCAGGTAGGGCAGGGCGATCTCCCGCAGACCGAGCGCCCCCGGGGTCCGGGCGCCCAGCTCCCAGAGTCGATTGCCGAGCCGGTAGCTTCGGTCCTCGAGGCGCTCGAGGAGACCGTGCCGTGTGAGCTCGGTGACGATCGCGTGGGCCGACGACGCGGCGAGACCGGTCCGGCGAGCGATGTCGGTCAAGCTGAGGAAGGGCTCCTCGGGCGCGAACACCTCGAGCACCGCCATCGCGCGGCTGAGCGCCGAGCTGCCACCCGACCAACGGGCCATCGCTCCTCCCGGCACATCATGCCATCCCGGCTCGCGCGAGGGAGAAGAAATTCGAATGAAGTGGAGCCAACTGGACACGTGCGGCGGCCCCCGACCTAGCGTGCGGCCGTTCACGATCTTTGAGGGGGTGCGGGGTGGCATCGGAGAACCTCGAGCAGGCGATCGCGCGAGCCGGCGGTCCCGTGGAGCTGCTCCGGAACACTGACTATCCGGCGTACACGTTCCCGGTGGCGCCCGAGTTCACCAACTGGCGCAGCGAGCAGCGCAGCTGGGCCGAGTCCGTCGCCGTGCTCGACCTCTCGCACCACATGACCGACCTCGTGATGCGCGGCGAAGGGCTGGTGGAGCTGCTCAGCAGCATCTCGACCAACACCTTCGAGAACTTCCGACCGATGGTGGCGAAGCAGATGGTCGGGGTGAACCACGCCGGATTCGTGATCGGCGACGGCATCCTCTTCAACCTCGGCGACGAGGGGGTCGACCTCGTAGGGCACCACCTCTTGATCGACTGGGTGCGCTACAACATCGAGCGTTCAGGGCTTGCCATCGAGACGCAGCTCGATGGCAATTCGACGGTTCGGGAAGGGCCGCCCATCTTCTACCGGTACCAGCTCCAGGGCCCGCGCGCTCCCGAGGTGCTCGAGAAGCTGCTCGGAGGCCCGGCGCCGTCGATCGCCTTCTTCCACATCGGCGAGTTCGAGATCGCCGGCAGGCGGGTCCGCGGGCTGCGCCACGGGATGGCCGGCCAGCCGGGCTTCGAGTTCTTCGGCCCCTACGCGGACGCGCCGACCGTGCTCGACGCCTTCCTCGAGGCCGGCGCCGATCTCGGGATCTGCCGGGTGGGGGCCAAGGCCTATTCGAGCACGCCGCTCGAGTCGGGATGGGTGCCGACGCCGTTGCCGGCCATCTTCGGCGACGAGCTCCGGGCCTATCGGGAGTGGCTGCCTGCGGCGCGTGCCGGCTCACTTGCCGGCTCGCTGTTCTCGGAGCGGATCGAGGACTACTACCTGACGCCGTTCGACCTCGGCCTCGGGCGGTCGGTCAGGTTCGACCACGACTTCGTCGGCAGGGAGGCCCTCGAGCGCGTCGCGGACCGGCCGTCGAAGCGAAAGGTGACCTTGATCTGGGACCCCGACGACGTCGCCTCGGTGGTCAAGTCGCAGCTCACCCCGGGGACGCCGGCGAAGTTCATCGACTTCCCGAAGTCCCGCTACGGCCTGTACCAGTTCGACGCCGTCCTCGTCGGCGACGAGCGAGTGGGCGTGTCCACCGACTGCGGCTACGTGACCTTCGACCAGCTCTACATGTCGCTGGCCTGCGTCGACGAGGCGTTTGCGGAGAGCGGGCAGAGGGTGGAGGTCCTGTGGGGCGAGGATCCGATCTCCCGTAAGGCCCAGGTCGAGGCGCACCGTCAGGTGCGCCTCCGGGCGACGGTGGCGCCGGCGCCCTTCCATGAGTACGCGCGCTCCGCCTACCGGGGAATCCAGCGCTAGCGCTCGTGGCGCCGGGCGGAGTGGCACGGCGTGTCGCCGCCGGTCGATGCTGGTGGCGCTGCCGAAGCGATCCACCGTCGGCTCGCAGCGTGCGCGCCCCGATCGGCGCGGCGTGACATCCCTGGTCACAGGCCAAAACAGCCCTCACTCCTACAGCGCCGCACCCGAAGCTGATCATCGTTTCCGGCGACCGC
>JAKBAA010000086.1 GCA_021809425.1 Actinomycetes bacterium
CGCCGGCCCGCCCGCCGCCGGCCCTCGGGCGGCGCTGGCCCCTCCCCCCGCCATCCGGCATCCTTTGGGGCAGCGACCCGGCGGTCAGGAGGAGCGGTGGGAACGGACGAGCGTGACGCTGGCGAGCCGGGCGGGGACGCCTGGGACGCCGTGACCGAGCGGCTCACCGACGCCCTGGCGCTCGCCGGCGTCGAGGAGGCGGTGGCCCGGCGGGTGCTCCCGCCCGAGCGCGTCCTCGAGGTGGCCGTGCCGGTCCGCCTCGACGACGGGACCGTCGAGGTGCTCACCGGGTGGCGCGTCCAGCACGACACGAGCCGCGGGCCGGGCAAGGGAGGGATCCGCTTCCACCCCGACGTGACGAGCCGCGAGGTGATGGCGCTCGCCGCCGAGATGACGGTGAAGTGCGCCGTGGTCGACATCCCCTTCGGCGGCGCCAAGGGCGGCGTCCGGGTCGACCCGACCGTCCTGTCGCCGGCAGAGCTCGAGCGGGTGTCCCGGCGCTACGCCTACGACATCGCCCGGCTGCTCGGTCCCGACCGGGACATCCCGGCGCCCGACGTCAACACCGACGAGCGCGTCATGTCGTGGGTGATGGACACCATCTCCATGCTCGAGGGCCGCTCGGTCACCGGGGTGGTCACCGGCAAGCCGCTCCCGCTCGGCGGCAGCTACGGCCACGTCGGGGCCACCTCCACGGGCGTGACCATCTGCACCAAGGCCGCCTGCGCCCGGCTCGGGATCGACCTCGCCGGCGCCCGCGCCGTCGTCCAGGGGTACGGGAAGGTGGGGGCGCCGCTCGTCTACCTCCTCAGCTCGCTCGGCCTGCGGGTCGTCGCCGTCGCCGACGTCCACGGGGCGGCCTACAACCCGGCCGGCCTCGACCCGGCGGCGCTCTCGGAGCACGTCGCCCGCAACGACACCGTCGCCGGGTTCCCTGCCGCCGACCCGATCGGTCGTGACGAGGTGTTCGAGGTCGCCTGCGACGTGCTCATCCCGGCCGCCCTCGGTGGCGTCCTCACCGCCCCTGTCGCCGGGCGCTGCTCGGCGAAGGTCGTGGTCGAGGCGGCCAACGGCCCGACCACGCCGGCGGGCGACCGGGTGCTCGCCGAGCGCGGCATCGCCGTCGTCCCCGACGTCCTCGCCAACGCCGGCGGGGTGGTCGCCTCGTACTTCGAGTGGGCCCAGAGCCGACAGGGCTACCGCTGGGACCCCTCGACGGTGTCCGACCGGCTGCACGCCACCATGTCCGAGGCGCTCGAGGCAACCTGGCAGCGGGCGGCCGCCCTCGGCGTGTCGCTCCGCCGTGCCGCCTTCGCCCTCGGCGCCGAGCGCGTCGCCGAGGCGACCCGCCTGCGCGGCCTCTTCCCCTGACCCCGACCTGCCCCGGCGCGCCCCCTTACGGGGACGTCTCCGCGAGGAACCACTCCACCGGTGCGGGGGTCCAGCTCGGGGTCACCCTCGTCGACCGGTCCGCGAGCCACCGGCGGTGAGCCCCCTCCCAAGGAGGAGGCCGGCTCGGGCGAGACCCCGGGCTCGCCCCGGCGGGGCGCCGTCGACAAGGTCGTTCCACAGCAGCGCCCAGCTCCCCGCCACGGCCGGCCCGATCCCGGGGGCGAGCAGCACCCGCAGCGTGGCCGCCAACCCGGCCGGGTGGGCCAGAAGGGCGTCCTGCACGGCCGACCCGAGCTCGTAGAAGCGCCGGTACCGGGCGATCAGGGCGCCCCGGTACCGGTCTGCGGCACCGCCCGGCCCCTCGAGGATTGCCCGGGCCGCCCACGCGCCACTCGTCATCGCCTGGGCGATGCCCTCCCCCTGGAACGGATTGACGAGGCCGGCAGCGTCGCCCACGAGGAGCACGTTCGCCGCCGCCGGCAGCGTCCCGGCAAGGCCCATCTTCAGCCAGCCCCCGAGACGGCCCGGCAACGCCCCTCCCCCCCGGGACGGGCGGCCGAGGAGCCCGCACCGCTCCAGGTGGGCCGTCAGGCCCTCCACCGACCGCACCGCCACCGATGCCGACCGCCGGTCGGCCCCGGTGGCCACCCCGACCCCGAGGTTGGCGATGCCATCAGGCCCGGGGAACAGCCAGCCGTAGCCGGGAAGCGGTCGCCTCGGGGAGGGCTCCCACCAGGCGATCACCGGCAGCTCGACCGGCTCCTCCCGGTACCAGCGGACGGCGAACCCCCATCGAACCCGACCCGGGTCCACGAGGCCGGCGACCTCGGCGACGTGGCTGCAGGCGCCATCGGCCCCGATCACCACGTCCGCTTGCACCGATCGGCCCCCGCAGCGGAACCCTCCCAGCCGGCCGTCCACCTCGACCGTCTCCCCCACCCGCCCCGTCACCGGCTCGGCACCGGCATCGAGGGCCTCCTGGCGCAGCATGGCGTCGAGGACCACCCGCGGCACGGCGAGGGCGTGACCCGGGTAGGTGGCGCCCCCGGCCGCCGGCAGGCGCAGCCGCCGGCCCGTCGGTCCCACCACCAGCATGTCCCCGAACGACGGGCCCGCCGGGGCAGGCACCCCGAGCTCAGCCAGGACGGCCAGGCCGCGGGGACCGAGAAGATCCCCGCAGGCTTTCTCCCGGGGGAAGCTCCGCTGGTCGACGAGCGCCACCCGCGCCCCGCCCCGGGCGAGCACGAGGGCGGCCACGCTCCCCGCCGGCCCCGCCCCTGCGACCAGCACGTCGAACCGGTCACGACTGCCCGCCAACCCTGCCTCCTCTCCGCCCGCCGACGACCGGCCCGTCGCTCGGCCTCTGCTCGCTCCCGCTTCGCCCTGCCCGTTCCGGGTACGTTCGAGCCGTGGCCGACCGGCCGACGGCGCACGAGGCCCCGGCCCCGGGCACGGCTCGTCCGTGGGGCCCGTCGGCCGCAAGGGGGGAGGAGGCGCGATGAGGGGTGTCGGCAACGATCCCAACCGGTTCGCCGACGAGCTGTTCGCCGGGCTCCCCGACCGCTACGACCTGCTCGTCGAGGTGCTCACCTTCGGCCAGAACCGCCGGTGGCGGCGGGAGATGGTCGACCGGCTGGCCGACCGCCTGCCGGCATCCGGCCCGCGGCCCCCGCTCCTCGTCGACATCGCCTCCGGCACCGCCGGGGTCGCCCTCCAGCTCGCCGACCGTCTCGGGGCCGAGGTCGTCGGGGTGGACCTCAGCCTGCCGATGCTCCGGCGCGGCCAGCGCAACCTGCAGGCCCGGTCCGTCGGTCGGCCGCACCGGGTGCGCCTCGTCGGCGGACGGGCCGAGCAGCTCCCGCTCCCCGACGCCAGCGTGGACGGGATCACCTTCACCTACCTCCTCCGCTACGTGGCCGACGTCCCGTCCACCTTGGCAGAGCTCACCCGAGTCCTGCGACCGGGGGCCCCCATGGCGAGCCTCGACTTCCTCGCTCCCCCCGAGCCCGGTTGGCGAGCTGCCTGGTGGGGCTACACCCGCCTCGTCCTCCCCGCCGCTGGCTGGCTTGCCGGGGGGCCGGCCTGGCGCCGGGTCGGGACGTTCCTCGGGCCGAGCATCGAGGACCACTACCGTCGCCATCCCGTCGACGACCTCGTCCAGGCCTGGCGCGCCGCAGGGATGGAGGAGGTCGGCGCCCGGCAGATGAGCCTCGGCGGGGGGCTCGTCATGTGGGGGCGCCGCGCCGGTGGCTGAGCCGGCCCCGCTGCCGCCCGCCTACTACGCCACCAAGGCCGGAGGTTGGCGGCAGTGGTGGACCATCCTCCACCCCCCCTACACCGCATGGCACCTCGCCTACGTCGCCATCGGCGCCGCCCTCGCCCCACGGGTCGCCCTCACCCCGCTCCTCGCCGCCCTCGGCGCCTTCCTCCTCGCCGTCGGGATCGCCGCCCACGCCATCGACGAGCTCCACGGCCGCCCCCTTCGGACCACCCTGCCCGCGCCAGCCCTCGGGCTCGCCGCCGGCCTCAGCCTCGCCGGGGCGGCCGCCCTCGGGGCGCTCGGCGTCGCCCGGGACGGCTGGGTCCTCCTCCCCTTCCTCGCTGCCGGTCCGCTCCTCGTCATCGGCTACAACGCCGAGCCGTTCGGGGAGCGGCTCCACAACGACACCGTCTTCGCCCTCGCCTGGGGGGCCTTCCCCGTGCTCACCGCCTACGTGGCCGAGGCCCGGACCCTCCGGCTGGCACCCCTCCTGGCGGCCATGGGCGCCGTCGCCCTCTCCCTCGCCCAGCGCCGGCTGAGCGATGCCGCCCGCAGCATCCGACGGCGGACCCTGCGCGTCGTCGGCACCATCCACCTGGTCGACGGCTCCTCCCGACCCCTCGACGAGACGGCCCTCCTCCAGCCGGCCGAGCGCGCCCTGCGGGCCCTCTCCTGGGGCATCGTCCTCCTGGCCGCCGCCCTCACCACCGCCCGGCTCACCTGACTCGTCCGCGGCAGGGCAGCTCCGCCTCCAGGTGGCGGCTGAACCCGGCCACCGTCCAGGCGACGACCCGGTCGTGACCCCATACGAGCAGCGGACGACCCACCCGGCAGGCGAGCCGCATGGCGACCTGGCGCATCTCCACCGACCAGCCCACCTCGACGCAGGTCCCCGACCCCTCGGCCGTCAGGCGAAGGTGGGCCGGACCCTCCAGGTCCCCGTGGACCGCCGCCTCGACCAGACGGAACCGGGTGCAGCGGCCGAGCTCGACGTCGATCCGCATCCGGTACGGCACCGGCGGGCAGACCACCCCGTGCAGGACGACCCCCGGCTGCAGGCCTTCCCCGTCGGCCCGAAGTCCGGAGAACCACGGCCACCATCGCTCGTAGCGCTCGAAGCGCTCGATCTCCCCCCACACCGCCCTCGGCGGCCGGTCCAGGTGGTAGGTGCCCGAGTAGTCGATGACCGGAGGACCCACCGCCCGCGACGCTAGCCCTGGCGGGGAAGGAACCGGCGGGGACGGGCTGGCGGAGGCACGGCGACGCTCGTCATCGCCCGTCCTGCCGCAGGAACGACCGCACCCGCTCGAGGTACGGCTCGCGCTCGTAGCTGGCGAGCAGCGCCCCCGACATCCGGACGGGGTCGCCGAAGAAGTAGTACTCGTAGAGGCTCTGGCGCCCACCGAAGGCCGACGCACAGGTGTCCCAGGCGAGCCGGAACAGCCGGACGCGCTCGGCGCCGGACAGCGTCGCCGACTGGAGGTAGCGCTCGACGTCCTCGCCCACCTCGCCCGCGAGGTCCGCCTCGGTCGGCAGCGCCATCAGACCGCTGGCACCCAGCTTGCGCACGATCTCTGGGAACCGTTGGTAGAGCCGTGGGTACCAGTTGCGCGCGGCGTTGAGCGGCTCCCATCTCGGGGTCATCACCCCGTAGGCGTTCGGCTCGGCGTCGCACTCGGCGGCGCGGGTGAACGCACGCAGCGTCTCGAGCGCCACGATCACCTCGGCGAGGTTCTCCTGGACGTGCTGGAACTGCTCGATGCCGACCGCCTGGGCCATCGCCGACACGAGCCCGAGCATGAACTCGGTCTTGGCCGTCGTCCTCGTGACGACCTGGTGCGTCATGTGGACGACGGCGGAGGTCTCCGAGTAGAAGCCGTTGCACAGCTCGGGATGGCCGAGCATGAAGCAGCGCTCGTAGGGCACGAGCACGTCGTCGAACACGACGACGGCATCCATCTCCTCAAAGCGCGAGCCGAGCGGATGGTCGAAGTGCGAGCGTCCGTAGTCCAAGGTCTCGCGGCACAGGAAGCGAAGACCCGGCGTGTCGCAGGCCACGGCCACGGCGAACGAGTACGGCGCGTCCTCCGGCGTCCCACGCAGCACGGTCGAGGGGAACACGAGCAGCTCGTCCGCTATCGGGCCGATCGTCGCCAGCATGCGCGCCCCGCGCAGCACGATCCCGTCGTCCCGCTCCTCGACCACCCGCGCCGCCAGCGCTCCGCCCGCCTGCTGGGTCGCAGCCGTCGCCCGATTGGCCTGCGGCGGGATCAGCGTGTGGGTGGTGAGCAGGTCCTGCTCCCGCACCATCTCGTAGTAGCGGCGCACGTTCCGCCCGAACTCCGGGTCGGCCTGGGCGAAGAACCCCTCGGCCTCGCTGAGCGCCATCAGGCAGCTGTTCAGGTAGTCGCCCGTGCGCCCGAGCATGCCCAGGCTGGCGTCGGCCCACGTCTTCATCATCGACCGGCGCGCCCGGAGGTCCTCGGCCGTGCGCGGCACGAGGAAGGAGGTCCCCACCGGATCTCCACTGGTCGGCGAGGGGTACGTCAGGACGTCGCGAAGGGCCGGATCGTGCTGCATGTCGTACAGACCGGCGTAGGTGTCCACGAGGTTGCGGAAGGCCGGATGGTCCGGGATCCCCTCGGAGACCGTCTCGCCCTGGATCTGCACCGTCGGCCGCGACGTGGCCAGGCGATCCCTGTACTCCTTGCCGGTGCGCGCAGCCATCGTGCAGACGCCGTCCTTTCCCAGGCCCTCGTCAGATGAGGTACTCGACGCCGAGCTCCGGCTCGGCGACCGACGTGAAACGGTGCGAGAGGTACACGAGCGCCGTGCCCCGCCGGTGCGAGAAGTGCACGACCTCGCCGAGGAAGAGGCTGTGGTCGCCCGCGTCGTAGACGCGCCACGGCATGCACTCGAGGAAGGCGAGGGCACCCTCCAGTCGTGGCACGCCGTGCTCGCACGGGGCCGCCCACTCGGGCAGACCACGGCCCACGATGCCGGCGAAGCGACGTGCGAGCGCCTCCTGCTCGGCGCCCAACACGTTGACGCAGAACGGTGCCCCCTCGAGCAGGCCGTGTGCCGCCGCCGACTTGGCGATGCCCACGAGGACGAGCGGCGGGTCGAGCGAGACGGACGTGAACGCGTTGACCGTCAGGCCCCGGGGCCCGGCCGGTCCGGCGAAGCTGACCACGGTGACGCCCGTCGCGAACTGTGCCAGGCAGCTCCGCAGCAACCCGGCACGTGGCTCGGCGACGACGCGCGGACGAGCCGGCGCGCGACGAACCCTCGGCACCGCCCCCCGGTCCCCCACGTCGCAAACGTACAATTACCGTTCGGTCCGGTCAACTATCGAACCATCGAACGCCCGGGCAGCCAACCCGGGATGCGCTCGAACGTCGGATATCGTGCGCGAGTGTCCGATAGCTCGACCACTCCGGCACCCGGCAGCGCCTCCCAGACACTGGAGCGGGGCCTGCGCATCCTCGAGGTGCTCGCCGGGGCACCCGAGGGGATGTCGGTGACCGAGCTCAGCCGCGCGCTCGACACCCATCGGGCCGGCATCTACCGCCTGCTGCGCCCCCTCCTCGACCACCGGCTCGTCGACCGCGCGGGCGCCTCCCGCTACCGGCTGGGGCTCGGCCTCACCGAGCTGGCGAGCAAGGTGCGGCCACGCCTGCAGCAGGTCGCCTCGCCCGAGCTGCAGCGGCTCGCCGACGAGCTCGGCGCCACCGTCGCCCTCACCGTCCGCGAGGACGGCGAGGCCGTGGTCCTGCTCGTCCTCGAGCCGCGCAACGCCGACCTGCACATCGCCTATCGGGCCGGGCTTCGCCACCGGATCGACGTCGCGGCGCCGGGGATCGCCATCCTCGCCGCCAACCCGCCCGTGCAGGGCGAGCGTCCCGAGGTCGCCGAGACACGCCGGCGTGGCTGGGCCCGCTCGTCCGGCGAGCTCCTCACCGGCGCCACCGGCGTCGGGGTCGCCATCACCACCGGGCGCAACGAGCCGGACGCAGCGATCAGCGCCGTGTGGATCTCCGAGCGGGACGACGAGGCAGTTGCCCGGACGCTCCTGCGCACGGCGCGCGTCCTCTCCGACTCCCTGCGCTGACCCCCTGCCGCCCTCGCGGCCGGACGACCGGCCTCGTGCTACAAGGCGAAGATGCGCTCGGCGTTGGCGCCCCGCACCCGCCTCGCCTCGGTCGGCTCGAGCGTGCCCACGAGCTCGAGCGTCTCGTCCATCCGGCCGCACAGGTGCGGGAAGTCGCTCCCGTACAAGACGTTGTCCGGACCGAAGGTGTCGAGGGTGAGGCGGAGCGCGGCGGGCGAGTAGGTGATGCCGTCGGCATAGATCCGCGAGGCGAGGTCGGCCGGCGAGCCCGACAGCTTCTCGCGCGCCGCGGCGAAGTAGCGGGGGCCCGCGTCCAGGCGGCCGAGCAGGAAGGGCAGGCAGCCGGCGGCGTGGCTGCCGATGATCTTGAGCCGCTCGTAGCGTCCGAAGAAGCCGTCCATCAGCATCCGCGAGAGGGCGAGGGTGGTGTCCATCGGGAAGCCGATGCTCCACACCAGATGGAACCGGTCGATGTCGAGCTGGTCGAGACCGGGCGGTGTCGAGGGATGCACCAGCACCGGAAGGGCCCGCGCGTCGACGGCCTCCCAGACCGGGGCGAACCGGGGATCGGTGAGCGACGCACCGTCGACGTTGGCCAGCACCATGACCCCGACGGCGCCCGCCGCGCAGGCACGCTCCAGCTCCTCCACCGCCCGCGCCGGATACTGCCAGGGCAGCGTGGCCAGGTAGCGGATGCGGTCGGGATAGGCCTGCTGCGCCGCAGCCATCTGGCCGTTGACGAGCCGGGCCGCCCGCACGCTCGTCTCCTCGCCGCCCCAGTACACGCTCGGGCAGGTGAGCGAGATGACGGCCACGTCGACGCCGGCCTTGTCCATCGCCTCGATCCGCAGGCCGTAGTCCGACATCGCCTCGGTCAGGGTCATGAAGGGCGTGCTGCCCTTGTAGATGGCGCGAGCGCCACCCGGGGCATCGGCGACGGCGTAGGTCCCGCTCTCCCGCTCGAGCAGCTCGAGCCACTCCTTGCTGATCATGTGCGTGTGGATGTCGACGACCGTCACTGGTCCCACGCTCCTCCGGGATCGCCCGACCACGGTCGTCCGGCCCGCCTCACGGCGAGGTCTCCTCGAGGAACCACTCCACCGGGATCGTCTGGCCGAGGCCGCGCTCCTCGGCTCGGGCCAGCACGAGGGCGCCGACCGCCGCGAACTGCAGCCCCATCCCGGTGTTGTTGGCGAACACCGTGATCTCCTTTGCGCTCGAGCGCCCCGGGACCCGGCCGAGCAGCAGCTCTCCCAGCTCCCCGATCTCCTCGAAGGCGAGCCGGCCACGCTCGACCGGACCGAGGATGTCGACCTGGTTGTCGTGGTGGACCTGCTCGCGCGACAGCACCACGATGCGGCCGGCCCGGTCGAAGGTCGTGTCGTCGAGCTCCCGGCGCATCGCCGTCCCGTCGGGGCTCGTGATCGCCGTGACGTGCGTCCCCGGCTCGAGCCACGCCCCGTCGAAGCACGGGTCGAACCCGGCCGTGGCGCACGTCACGATGCGGCACCCCTCGACGGCCTCCCTCGGATGGTCGACCGCCACGATCCGCTTGCCGGTCTTCTCGCTCCACTGCCGGGCGAACGTCTCCCGGTGCGCCGGCGTCGGGCTGTAGACGCGGACCTCCTCGATGCCGGGCCGCACGTGCAGCAGGTACTCGAGGTGCGCCTGCGCCTGCCAGCCCGACCCGAACAGGCCGGCGACCCGGGTGGCCGGGTCCGACAGCGCCCGGATCCCGAGCGCCGACGTGGCACCGACCCGGAGCTTCTGGATGTAGCTGTCGTGGATCACCGCCAGCGGCTCGAGGCGGGTCATCGAGTACAGCGTGATCAGCCCGCAGAACCGGTCGCCGGTCGCCACCGGCAGCAGCCGCCGGCGGACCACCCCGCCGGCGAGCGTCTCGGTGCCGGCCATGTCCGAGGTGATCCGGACCGCCCACACCCCGCTCGCCACGTTGCCCCCCTCCTGCGACTTGAACCGGAACCGGAAGCCCGGGAAGCGGTCGTCGGGGACCGGGAAGTAGGTGTGGTTGCGCGGCCGGTTGGCCGCCCGGCCCTCGGCGAGCTCGGTGTAGGCCTGCTCGAGGACCGCCATGCACTCGTCGAGGTCCAGCACCTGCTCGACCTCGGCATTGCTCAGGATGCGCACCCTTCCTCCTCTCGAGCCGCTCAGGATCCGGCGACGACGGCAGCCTCGGGGAGCGCCGCCGTCAGCCGCTCCGCGCCGGTCGGGCCGATGAGGAAGGTGTCGCTCGCCACGGCGCTCGAGCCGTCGGGGAGCTCCAGGCGGAGCCGCAACGCCGCCACCGCCCCGGCCTCGAACGGCGCGTCGCCCTTCCCGGGCAACCGGTAGCCGCCGCCCGTCTCCACGTCGACGTGGTGCAGCACCTCCAACGCCCACGGCACGCCGGCGCCGGCGAGCCCGCCGGCGGCCGCAGCACGCACGCCGTCGGTCGTCACCCCGTGGCGCAGCGCACCGCCCGCTGCCCGGTAGCCCGCCACCATCGGCTCCGACCAGCTCGCCTGCTGGCGGGCGATCACCCGGGCGGCTGCCGTCCAGTAGCCCCGGTACTCCCCCACCACCTCCACGACGTCGCCCTCCGGACCGGCCGGGTGGCTCGCCACCACCACGTCCTCGACCCCGCCGCTCCGGGAGATCAGCTCGGCCCGGCCGGCCCGGTCGTCGTTCGAGGCCAGCCCGTCCAGCGTCTCGGCGACCGACCGGGCGCTCAGCTCGGCGCCGGCCCGCAGCAGGGCCACCTCGCCCGCCTCCGGCCGCTCCCGCTCCGCCCGGACGGCGCCCCCGAGGTCGACCAGCTCGCGACCGGTCAGCTCGGCTCCGAGCGCCGCGGCGAGCGTCCCCGGCCACCAGCCGCCCTCGACGAGGCCCACCGGACCGGTCGCCCCGGCACCCTCCAGCCACTCGGCGCACAGCTTGGCCAGGTTCGGCCCACTCCGGAGGTCGTCCAGGCTCGAGCTCGCCCGCATCCAGGTCTGCACCCGCTTCGACAGCTTGGTCAGCAGCGCCGGCGACCCCTTCGCCGGGACGGCGAGCACGGCCTCGTTCCAGTAGATGCAGATGTTCGAGAGGTACGTGATGTCGCCCGAGCGGTACACGTCGCCGTAGACGAAGGCGGCGCCGACCCCTCGCTCCTCGAGCACCCCTTGCAGGCGCTCCACCCGCTCGCCGAGCGCTCGCCGCGACGTCTCCGCCTCGTCGAGCACCACCAGGCCTCGCTTCATCCTCGTCCTCCCTCGATCGTCCGCTTCCCCCTGCCCACCGTCAGACCGGTGCCGAGAACAGCGCCCGCTCGGTGGAGAGCAGGCGCTCGTGACCCGTCTTCGTCACGATCACCGGGTCGCCGTGCACGAAGTAGCCGGCGATCGGCGTGAAGGTGTTCGGGTGGACGATGATCACGGCGTTCTCCTCGATGACCGTCTCCTCCCCCTCGAGCAGCGACGGGATCTCGTCGGGATGGAGGCCGTGACCGTGGCCGCGCACGCGCGTGTGCTGGCTCGTCGTGTACTCCCCGTACCCGTGCCTCCGGAACACGTCGTTCTCGGCCTTCGCCACGTCGTGCGCCGTCACCCCCGCCCGCAGCGCATCGAGCCCGGCCTGGAGCGCCTCGTCGAACAGCTCGAACGACGCCCGCTGCGCCGCGCTCGGCGGCCCGAGCACGGCACTGCGGCAGATCTGGGCGTAGTACCCGTCGAGCTGCGGGGTGAGCTCGGTCCGCACCATGTCGCCCACCTCGAGCCGCCGCGGCCCGGGCGGGGTCATGCCCCGCACCTCGTCACCGCCCGAGGCGAACAGCATGAAGTTGTCCCGCCCCCCGAGCCGCTTGATCTCGGCCTCGACCTCGGCGACGATCTCGTACTCGCGGATCCCCGGACGCAGCGCCCCCACGAGGGCGTCCCAGGCCGCCGAGCACACCTTGCCCGCCCGCCGGGTCTGGTCGAGCTCCCACTCGCTCTTCACCAGCCGGACCACGTCCATCAGGCGCGTCGCCGAGACGAGCTCGGTGCCGGGCAACGCCGCCTCCATGCTCGCCACGATGGCCGCCGGCATCAGCTCGAGATGGGCCACCCCGACGCGCCCCGGACGACCGGCGGCGGCGCCGATCGGCGCCAGGTCGGTCACCGCCACCACCTCGACGCTCGCCACCCACCCGGCCGCGCCCACGGCGCGCTCGTCCTCGCGGCTCGTCACGAACGCCTGCACCTCGCCGTCGGCCGGCAGGTAGGCGAACCCGAAGGCGTCCCGCAGGCCCACCCCGGTCAGGTAGCGCACGTTCTCCCGCCGCCATCCCGGCGCGAAGGCGAGCAGGCCGTCGAGCGACGACCCGGCCATGGCCGCTCGCAGCCGTCCCGCCCGCCAGGCGAGCTCCTCGTTCATGCCTCCCCCTCTCCGGCGAGGCGGGCGGCCATCGGGATGACCCCGCCCGCCTCGAGCATCTCCATCAGGAACGGGTCGACCGGCCGCGCCGAGAAGCGCCGGCCGATCGTCTCGTCCACCACCGTCCCGGCGGTCATGTCCACCGCCAGCACGTCGCCCTCCTCGACCCCGTCCGTGATCCCCGGGCACTCGAGGAGGGGAAGGCCGATCTCGAAGCAGTTGCGGTAGAACAACCGTGCGGCGTACTCGACCACGATCGCCCCGATCCCCGTCGCCTGCAACGCCTTCGGGGCGATCGCCCGCCCCGACGACTGCCCGAAGTGGCGGCCGGCCACGAGGATGTCGCCGGGCCGGACCCCGCCCGGGAAGTCCGGGTTGAGGTTCTCGAGCACGTGCGCCGCCATCTCGCCGAGCGAGACGAGCGCCCGGTCCGATCGCACGATCTGGTCCGTCGGGATGTTGTCCCCGAACACCCAGCACCGCCCCCGTGCCTGCATCGCCACCCCCTAGGAAAGGAACTCGCGCGGATCGCTGATCTGCCCGCGCAGCGCCGAGGCGGCGACGGTGGCCGCGGACCCGAGGTACATCATCGCCTTCGCGCTCCCGTTGCGCCCCGGGAAGTTGCGGGCGTGGGTCGACACCATCGCCTCGGTGTCCGCCAGCGCGCCCATGTTGATCGCCTGGTTGGAGCCGGTGCTCGGCGGGAACCACGTGCACCCGGCCAGGTGGAGGTCCTCCACCAGCCCCTCCCGGCACGCCTCGGTGAACACCTCCCGGCTCGACGGCACCACGTTGAACTTCACGCCTGCGGCGAGGTGGCGCCCCCGCAGCACGTCCGCCGCCATCCGCAGGTCCTCGATCCGGCCGCCGCCGTGCCCGCCGAGCTCCGCCCACTGGATCGCCCTGCCGGCGAACGCCGACACCGGCCCCACGTTGCCGAGCGTCGGCGAGGCGGCCACCTGCGGCTCAAGCTCCGACACGTCGTGCTCCCAGATCGCCTCGCACTCGTCGGCCGAGTCCGAGCCGACGGCCTCGAACGGCTCGCCCGTCATCGACCGCACGAAGGCCACCGTCTTCTCGTCCGGCTCGACGAAGGCGCACTTCGCACCGACGTCGATCGTGATGAGCGGGAACAGCCAACGGTCCCACACCTCGAGGCCGTCGATGAGCTCGCCGGTGAAGGCCAGCGCCTTGTACACGGCGCCGCCCTCCCCGATCTCGCCGGTCAGGTACAGCGCCACGTCGCGCGGGGTCGTGCCGGGCCGGAGCCGGCCGGACAGCTCGATCCGGATGGTCTCCGGCACCCGGAACCACGCCTTGCCGAACGGCATCACCATCCCGGCGTGCGAGTTGTTGCCGAGCCCCGTCGCGAAGCAGCCGAGCGTCCCGTGCACCGGCGTGTGGCTGTCCGAGCCCACCACCACCGTGCCCGGCCGGACGAAGCCGTTGCGGACCCCCACGTGGTGGATGTTGCCGCTCCCGCAGTCGAACAGGTGGGCGCCGTGGCGCCGGGCGAACGCCCGGTTGGCCTCGAGGATGCGCGCCCGCTCCTCGGTCGGCGGCGAGAAGTGGTGGTCGAACACCATCACGACCCGCTCGGGGTAGCGCATCGGCAGTCCCACCTCCTCCTCGAACACCTTCGAGGTGAGATAGCCCGACAGGTCGTGCAGGAGGAGGGTGTCCACGTTCGCCACGACCACCTCGCCGGGCGACACCTTTGCCCGGCCGCTCGCTCGCGCCAGGATCTTCTCGACGAGGTTCACCGTCGCCTCCTCACCCCAGGCTCCGCGGATCGCTGATCACGCCGCGCACCGCCGTGGCGGCGGCCACGGCCGGGCTCGCCAGGTAGATCGACGCCTCGTAGCTTCCCATCCGCCCCTGGAAGTTGCGGTTGGCCGTCGACAGGGTCACCTCGCCGTCCGCCATCACCCCGCCGTCGCCCGCACAGGCGCCGCAACCCGGGTTCGTGATCAGCGCCCCGGCCTCGAGCAGGTCGGCGTAGACCCCGCTGCGCACCGCCCGCTCCACCACGTGGCGAGAGGCGGGCGTCACGAGCAGCCGGACGCCGCCCGCCACCTTGCGCCCGCGCAGGATCGCCGCCGCCTCGACCAGGTCCTCGTACTTCG
>JAKBAA010000172.1 GCA_021809425.1 Actinomycetes bacterium
CCGACGGCACCGGCCCCGAGCATCGCCGTCCCTGCTCCGAGCAGCGTCACCGCGCTCACCACCAGGCGACGTCGCATCCCCAGACGGCCGCGGGACGGCGCGCCAGCATTCCGCTCTCGTTGCATGAGTCCCCCCTCACCGCTGCCATCGGCAGCCCCCTCACGAACCGCGTGCACCAGCCTCCCGCCACTGGCGAGCCGCGTGCGCCCGTCGCTCGTGCCCAGCGCCATCGTGCGTTCCCCGAGACGGTAGCGTAACGACGCCGAACCGCTCCGGTCAACGAAGCCGCCCCCGTCCACCCGGGTCGCCGGGCCGGCCCCTGGACCAGACGACGGATCGGAGTGCGCTCGGCCGGGACGGCGGATCCCGAGGACGACCCGGGGAGGATCGGGGCGCCGGCCCTTGCAGCAGGCGCAGCGCGTCCGGCTGTCGTCGACGTGCGCGCACGGGTCGGGCAACTGCTCGCCGGCGGTGGGCCCCGGTGAACCGTTGGGGCGGCGGCACCGAATGAGGGTCGATGTCACCCGACCCGAAAGGTGCGACCATGAACCGACTGCTTACCCGGGGAGGCGTGGCCCTCTCTGCCCTCGCCCTCGCCTCCGGTGCCTCCGCGGGCGTCACCGCAGCCGCCGGGGCCTCGGCGAGGCCGGCCACCCACAAGGCCGCGACCTCGAGCCCCACGAGCACCCCTGCCGCCAACCTGTACGCCGCCCTCGACCAGCTGCTGCGCGAGCACGTGGACCTGACGGCGGCCGTCGTCCAGACCGCGATCACCGACGGCCCCTCGTCGTCCCAGACCAAGGGGGCGCTGGGCGCCCTCGGCCAGAACACCGACGCGCTCGGAGCGGCGATCGGGAGCGTCTACGGCAAGGCCGCCCAGGCCGAGTTCCTGAAGATGTGGCGGGCCCACATCGGGTTCTTCGTCAACTACACCATCGGCAAGGCCACCCACAACGCCTCGATGGTGTCCACCGCACAGCGGGACCTCGCCGGCTACGTGACGTCGTTCGCCCGCTTCATGGCCGGCGCCACCAAGCTGCCGGTGAGCGCCCTCGAGGCGGACCTGCAGGGACATGTGTCCACCCTGGAGGCGGCCATCAACGCCATCGTCGCCCACAGCCCGACGGCCGGTGACGCCCTGTCGATGGCCGCCGCCCACATGGACGGGACCGCCCAGGTGCTCGCCAAGGGGATCGTGGCGTCGGTAAAGGGCATCAGCGGCAGCGTCACCTCGCCGGCGGCCTCCCTCCGGGCGGCCCTCACCGGCCTGCTCATCCAGCACGTCGCCGCCACCGGGTTCGTGGTCCAGACGGCCATCGCCGCCAAGGGCAACCTGAAGGCACCGGAGGTCCAGGGCGCCATCCACGCCCTCGCCCTCAACACCGACCAGCTCGGCGCCGCCTTCGGCAGCGTGTACGGGCCGCCGGCCAAGGCGGAGTTCCTGACGATGTGGCGCGCCCACATCGGGTTCTTCGTCAACTACACCCTCGGGACGGCGACCCACAACTCGGCGATGGTCGCCACGGCCCAGCGGGACCTGAACGGCTACGTCACGTCGTTCTCCGGCTTCGTCGCCAAGGCCACCAAGCTGCCGGCCTCGGCCGTCGCCGCCGACCTGCGGGGCCACATCTCCACCCTCGAGACGGCCATCAACGCCATCGTCGCCAACAGCCCGGCCGCCGGCCAGGACCTGTCGATGGCCGAGACCCACATGGCCGGCACCGCTGCCGTCCTTTCGGGCGGGATCGTCGCCTCGATGCCGTCGAAGTTCGGCGCCTGACCTCGTCCTCCATCACGCCGTGAGACCGGCGCAGGACCGATCCGCCGTCCTGCGCCGGCTCACCGCGCCCGGGTGGCTCGACCCCGCCCGTCCATCTCCCCAGCCACGGCCCTCGCCCCGGCGGCGAGGGCGGTGGCGCGCACGCGCGTCCGGCCGCGTTCGCGCGGCGGGCGCTCGCCCGACGTCACGACCTCGGACGCCGCCCGGGTGAACCAGCGCCTCTCCCGCAACGAATCGTTGGTGTGACCAGACACCCGCCCGCTCCCGGCGCCACGCCCGGCGTCACCGGCCGCCTCCCGGGCGCTCCCGTCGTCAGGGCGGCACGCCCGTGGCGGGTCGGGGCGCGGACCGTACGAGCCGCCGTGGACGTCCTTCTCCGGATGACCATGGCCGCCGGGCTCGCCGTCGACGCCGCCGTCCATGCCCAGCTCGCCCCCCTCTACGCCGGCATCCGCGCGTCGGTGAGCGAGGGCCAGCTGTTCGAGCTGGAGGCCGGCCTCGCCTGCCTCGCCGCGCTGGCGGTCCTCGCCTGGCCGGCGCGCCTCCGGCCGCCTCGCCGGCTGGTGGTGGCCGCCGCCATGGTCGTCGCCGCCACCGCCTTCGCCGCCCTGCTCGTCTCCCGCTACGTCGACCTCGGGGCGATCGGACCCTTCCCCAACCTGTACGAGCCCGCCTGGTTCTCCGACAAGACCCTTGCCGCCACCGGCGAGCTCGTGGCGCTGGCCGCCGGCATCCCCCTGTTCCTGCTCACCCCACGAAGGAAGGCTCCCCATGCGTAGCGTCCGAACGCTCGTCCCCGCGACGATCGCCGCCTCTGCCTTGCTCCTGAGCGCCTGCGGCGCGACCGGCTCGGCGGCCGGCACCCGCCCTGCAGCTTCCGTCCACCCGGCTGCCGTGCAGCACGGGACCGCACCTGTCGCATCCGCCAGGCAGAAGGCCTCGGCGATCCAGCACGTCACGATCGTCGGGAACGACCGGCTCCGGTTCGTCCCGTCGGTGGTCCACGTGCACGTCGGCAAGGTCCGCATCACCCTG
>JAKBAA010000087.1 GCA_021809425.1 Actinomycetes bacterium
AACGTGGCCGCCGTGACGAGCCGGCCCGTCCGGCCCCCGCCGGTGCCGCCGGCCGGCCGGGCCACGAGGAAGCCGCTGCCCGGGAGCAGGTCGGCCCGGGCGTCGCCGCCGGCCCGGGCGTCGCCGCCGGCCCGGGCGGGGCCGGGCGGGCGGGCGGCGGCGATGGCGGCCAGCTCGTGACCGACCCGGCCGGGGACGGCGTCGAGGGCCCAGGCGAAGGAGCAGGTGGCGACGCTCGAGTAGGGGATGGCGCCGAGGAGGGCGGCGGCCTCCGGGCAGAGCCCGCCGAGCAAGGTGGCTGCGGCGTGGGCGGGCACGGCGAGGACGACGGCGCGTGCGGTGACGGTGCGGCCGCCGGCGTCGAGTGCGTAGCCGCCCTCGGTCCGCCGCAGGGCGGTGGCCGGGGCGGCGGTCCACAGGTCCACCCCGGCGGCACGGGCGGCGGCGGCGAGGGCGGTGGCGAGGGTGCCGAGGCCGCGGCGGAGCCCGAGGAAGACGGGCGGCCGGCTCGCCACGGTGGCTCCCGGCGGTGCCGCCGGGGGGGCGGCGGGCCGCCTCGGGGCGGCGGCCGGGCGGAGGGCCCGGAGCAGGCTGCGCTTCCCGGCGGCCAGGGCGGCAAGGCTGGGGGCTGCGGCGGCGAACGACAGCTGGTCGGGGTCGCCGGCGTTGATGCCCCCGAGGAGCGGCCCGGCGAGGGCGTCGACGACCTCCCGGCCGAGCCGGCGGCCCACCACCTCGCTGATGGTCGGGTCGGCCCCGCCCCCCTCGAGGCCCTCGAGCAGGCCGGCCGGCGCGGCGAGCCCGGGGAGGGCGAGGTCGAGGGCGGCCCGGGCGACCCCGGCGGGTCCGACGACCCCGGAGCGGGCCAGGGCGCCGAGGTCGGTCGGCACCCCGAGGGCGAGCCCGCCGGGGAGCGGCCGGAGCCGGCCGCGAGCGTGGACGGCGGCGGTGGCGGCCGACGGCGGGACCAGGTCGTCGCCGAGGCCGAGCTCCTGGCAGAGCGCCACGGCGGCCGGCCGGCGGGTCAGGAAGGCGTCGGGGCCGAGGTCGAGCGGAGCGCCGAGCAGGGCGCCGGTGCGGAGCTTGCCGCCGGGCCGGTCGTCGGCCTCGACGAGCACCACCCGGCGCCCGCCCTCGTGCGGGTGGCCGGTGGCGAGGCGCAGGGCGGCCACGAGCCCGGCGACGCCGCCACCGACGACGACGACGTCGGCCGGGGGGACCGGCGCCGTCACGGCAGGGTCGCCGCGACGTCGGCCACCCGGGCGGCGAGGGCGGCCAGGACGCGTGGCTCGTCGTTCAGGGAGGCGGTGCGGGCGAAGCCGAGGCCGAGCCGCTCGGCGAGCGCCCGGGCCTCGACGTCGAGGTCGTAGCAGACCTCCAGGTGGTCCGAGGTGAACCCGGCCGGGCACACCACGACGCCGGCCACCTTCTGGGCGGCCAGGGTGCGCAGCACCTCGAGGATGTCCGGCCCGAGCCAGGTGTCGGCGGTGCGCCCGGCGCTCTGCCAGGCGACCCCGTGGTGGTCGAGGCCGGCGGCCGCCGCCACGAGGCGGGCCGTCTCGGCCAGCTGGGCCGGGTAGGGATCGCCGGTCGACACGATCCGCTCGGGCAGGCTGTGGGCGGTCACGACCACCTCGACCGGCTCGCCGACCGCCGCCACCAGGCGGGCCCGCTCGTCGGCCACCCGCTCGGCGAGCACGGCGACGAGGGCCGGCTCGTCGTGCCAGTGCTCGATCCCGGCGAACGCCAGCCCGGCGGCCCGCGCCGTGGTGGCGGCACGCTCGAGGTACTCGCCGACGCTCAGGCGTGCGTAGTGCGGGGCCAGCACCAGCCCGACCAGGCGGTCCACCCCATGGCCGGCCAGCGCCTCGACCGCCTGCTCGATGCGCGGCTCGGCGTGCTTGGCCCCGTAGGCGACGGCGAAGCCACCCGGCTGGCGCGCCTCGAGCTGGGCGGCCAGCCCGGCCACCTGGGCGGCCGTCCGCTCGTTGAGCGGCGAGACCCCGCCGATGGCCCGGTAGCGGGCGACCAGCTGCTCGAGCTGCTCGGCCGACGGTGGCCGCCCGCGGCGGACGTCGGTGTAGAAGGCCTCGACGTCCTCGAGGCGGCCCGGGGTGCCGTAGGCCATCACGACCACGCCCGCCGTCATCCCGCCACCGCCTGGCCGGCGCCCGACCCCGGCGTTGCGGCCCCGGGCGGGGCGGCCCCCGGCGGGGCGGCCCCGGGCGTTGCGGCCCCGGGCGTTGCGGCCCCGGGCGTTGCGGCCCCGGGCGTTGCGGCATGGACGACGTCGACGAGGTGGGCGAGCACGCCGGGGTCGGTGGCCGGGAGGACGCCGTGACCGAGGTTGAAGACGTAGCCCGGGCCGCCGGCGCAGCCGTCGGCGAGCACGCGGCGGGTCTCGGCCTCGGCGGGGGCGGCGCCGGCGAGGCAGATGGCCGGGTCGAGGTTGCCCTGGAGGGCGCGCCCGGGGCCGACCCGGTCGCGGGCGGCGGCGAGCGGGACCCGCCAGTCGACCCCGACGACGTCGGCGCCGGCGGCCCCGAACAGGTCGAGGAGCTCACCGGTGCCGACGCCGAAGTGGATGCGCGGGACGCCGGTCGGGGCGAGGGCGGCGAGCACCTTGGCGCTGGCGGGCAGCACGAAGCGCTCGTAGTCGGCTCGGGACAGCGCCCCGGCCCAGCTGTCGAAGAGCTGGACGGCGCCGGCGCCGGCCGCCACCTGGGCGGTGAGGAAGGCGGCGGCGACGTCGGCGAGGGCGTCGAGCAGACGGGCGAAGGTGGCCGGGTGGGCGTGCATGAGGGCCTTGATCCGCCCGAAGTCGCGGGTCGGGCCGCCCTCGACGAGGTAGCTGGCCACGGTGAACGGGCCGCCGGCGAACCCGATGAGGGGGACGTCGAGCTCGCCGACGAGCAGGCGGACGGTGTCGAGCACGTAGGCCACGTCGACGTCCGGCTCGAGGGGGCGGAGCCGGGCGAGGTCGGCGTCGGAGGAGAAGGGCTCGTCGAGCACCGGGCCGCGGCCGGGGACGATGTCGATGCCGACGCCGAGCGCGGCGACCGGCACGACGATGTCGGAGAACAGGATGGCGGCGTCCACCCCGTAGCGGCGGACCGGCTGCAGGGTGATCTCGGCGGCCAGCTCGGGACGGCGGACGGCCTCGAGGATGCTCTCGCTGCCGCGCAGCGCCCGGTACTCGGGGAGCGCCCGGCCGGCCTGGCGCATGAACCAGACGGGCACCTGGTCGGTGGGCTCGCCACGGCAGGCACGCAGGAACGACGAGTCGGCGAGGCTCACGGCGAGACCCTAGTTCCCGACCCGGCCGGTCCTGCCCTCGTTTGGTGTGCGGGCCGGCTCGTCGGCTATGAAAGGAGGCTGTGAGTGAGGCAACGGCGGCGATGGCAGCGCCGCGTCCGACCGGAGCGCACCCCCAGCGGCCGCAGCTGCTGGCAGTCGGGGTGATGATCTGGCTCGGCTCGGAATTCATGTTCTTCAGCGGCCTGTTCGCCGCGTTCTTCACCATCCGGGCCCACGCGACGGTCTGGCCGCCGCCGGGCACGAAGCTCGACACCTACCAAGCCCTCGTGTTCACCTTCGTCCTGCTCGCCTCGAGCCCGACGATGCAGCTGGCGGTGTGGGCGCAGGAGCGGGGCGAGCGGGTGAAGGCGCGGTTCTGGCTGGTGGTCAGCTTCCTGCTCGGCCTGGCGTTCATCGCCAACCAGGCCTACGAGTGGAAGACGCTGCCGTTCCGGCCGCACACGAACGCCTACGGCTCGCTCTTCTACATCATGTCGGGGCTGCACGGGCTCCACGTGATCCTCGGTCTCGTGGCGATGATCTTCCTGATGATCCGCGTCGCCGGGCCGAAGGGAGACGCCGGGGAGACGCCGGTCTTCCAGGCGGTCAGCTACTACTGGCACTTTGTCGACATCGTCTGGATCGGGCTGTTCAGTGCGCTCTTCCTCCTCTCGTAGCCGCCGCCGGGTGACCGGGGCCCTGCGGCGCCTGGTGGCGCCGCTGTCGCTCGTGGCGGCCGCCGCCGGCCTCGGGGTGCTGGCGTTCGCCCCCGGCCACGCCGGGGCGACGGCGGGCGTGGCGACCGGGGCGACGGCGACGGCGTCTCCGCCGGCTGCCCTGCCGGGCTCGTTGCTGGCGGCCAACGCCACACGGACCCATTCGAGCTCGAACCTGCAGCTCGGCCAGACGCTGTTCCAGGAGAGCTGCTCGAGCTGCCACGGCACCGACGCCCAGGGGAGCGCCCTCGCCCCGAACCTGCGCGGCCTCGGGGCCGCCACGGTCGACCTGTGGGTGTCGAGCGGCTGGATGCCGCTGGCCAACCCGGCGGCGCAGCCGGTGGTGAAGCCGGACCGGTTCACCCGGGCCCAGACGGTGGCGATCGCCGACTGGGTGGGGTCGCTGGCGGGCGGGATGGCCATCCCGCACCCCAACCTGGCCGGCGCGAGCGTGAGCGAGGGGATGAGCGTGTTCGCCCTGAACTGCGCCCCGTGCCACACGATCACCGGTGCCGGCGACGCCCTGTCGAACGGCATCACGGCGCCGAGCCTGCACTCGGAGACGGCGACGATGATCAACGAGGCGGTCCGGACCGGCCCGGGCAACATGCCCCGCTTCGGCCCCGGCACGCTGTCGCAGAAGCAGGTGCTCGACGTGGTCGCCTACGTCCGCCGCTACATCCAGCACCCGACGAGCGGCGGGAACGACCTCGGCGGGATCGGGCCGGTGGCCGAGGGGTTCATCGGGCTGTTCGTCGGTGTCGGCCTGTGCGTGCTGGCCGCCTTCTGGATCGGCGACCGCACCCCGCGCGACCTCGACGAGCACGCCCACGGCAGCGACGTGCCGCACGGACCAGGGACGACGGAGCATGCCTGACCTTCCCCCGCACAACGGCCAGGTGCCGAGGCTGAACGACGAGGGCCGGGTCCCGCTCGACGCGCCCCAGTTCCAGATCGCGGCCCACAACCCGCGCCGGGTCGAGGTGGCGGTGGCCGCCTTCTTCCTCTTGTCGCTGGCCGGCTTCGCCGGCTTCGGCGCCGCCTACTGGCAGGGCGCCTCCAACCTGTGGCTCGGCATGACCCTCGGGGTGGGCTTCGCCGGCTTCGGGCTGGCGATGGCGTCGTGGGGCAAGTGGCTGATGCCCCGGGGACCCTTCGAGGAGCCGCGGGCGCCGATGGCGACGACGGAGGCGGAGAAGGAGCTCTTCATCGCCGACTTCGCCAGCCGCGGCAAGGTGGCCATCGCCCGCCGCCACGCCCTGGCCAAGCTGATGGGGCTCGCCGGGGGCGTCCTCGGGGTGGTGGTGGCGTTCCCGCTCATCCGCTCGCTCGGCCCGCTTCCCGGGAACACCCAGTACCGCACCAAGTGGCGCAAGGGCTCGTTCCTCACCACGATCGACGGCCGGCGGGTCACCGTGAACGACCTCGAGGTGGGCGGCGTGCTCACCGTGTTCCCCCCCGACGACCTCGGCGGGGCGATCTCCCAGACGCTCCTGCTGCACGTCCAGGCGTCGGGCAACGTGGTCACCATGCAGGGCCGTGAGACCTGGGGCCCCAACGGCTACGTCGCCTTCTCCAAGGTGTGCACCCACGCCGGCTGCCCGGTCGGGCTGTACGAGGAGCTCACCCAGCAGCTGCTCTGCCCGTGCCACCAGTCGCTGTTCGACATCTACACCGGCGCCATGCCCGTGTTCGGCCCGGCCCCCCGGCCGCTGCCGCAGCTGGCCCTCTACATCGACAAGAGCGGCCACATCCGGGCACAGCACGGCTACACCGAGCCGGTCGGCCCGGGCTTCTGGTCCCGTGGGGCCGCGCCGTTCGCCCGCTACAGGGGGAAGTGATGAGCACGAGCGCCGCCGGCGAGCGGTCCAACCCCGCCGACAAGGCCTATCGCTGGGTCGACGACCGGCTGGCCATCTCGCGCGGTGGCCGCCACCTGCTCAACAAGATCTTCCCCGACCACTGGTCGTTCATGCTCGGCGAGATCGCCCTGTACTCGTTCATCGTCCTGCTGCTGACCGGCATCTTCCTCACGCTGTACTTCGTGCCGTCCGAGACGACGGTGATCTACCACGGCGCCTACAAGCCGATCGACGGCCAGCGGATCTCCGAGGCGTACGCCTCGACGCTCAACCTCTCCTTCGCCGTGCGCGCCGGCCTCCTCATGCGCCAGATGCACCACTGGGCGGCCAACATCTTCGTCGGCTCGATCGTGGTCCACCTGCTGCGGGTCTTCTTCACCGGCGGCTTCCGCAAGCCCCGAGAGATCAACTGGATCATCGGGGCCAACCTGCTGATCCTGGCCATCTTCAACGGCTTCCTCGGGTACTCGCTGCCCGACGACCTCGTGTCGGGGACCGGCATCCGGATCGCCTTCTCCATCCTCGAGTCGGTCCCCTTCGTGGGCAGCCAGCTCGCCTTCCTGCTCTTCGGCGGGAATTTCCCGGGAACGGCGATCATCCCGAGGTTCTTCATCATCCACGTGCTGATCCTGCCGCTCGTCATCCTCGGCCTGCTCGGCGCCCACCTCGGCATGCTCATCCGGCACAAGCACACCCAGTTCCGCCAGGCCCATGCCCGCGAGGACAACGTGGTGGGCACCCCGCTGTGGCCGACCTTCGCCATGAAGACGGGCGGCTTCTTCTTCCTGACGACCGCCGTCACCGTCCTGCTCGGCGCCCTCGTCCAGATCAACCCGATCTGGCAGTACGGGCAGTACTACCCCTACAAGGTCTCCTACGCCGTCCAGCCGGACTGGTACATGGGCTTCCTCGACGGTGCCCTGCGCGTCATGCCGGCCTGGGAGCTCCACCTACCCGGCCACATGATCCCGAACGTGTTCTTCCCGGCCATCCTGCTGCCGGGGATCACGTTCACCCTGCTCATGCTCTACCCGTTCATCGAGGCCAAGCTCACCGGGGACGTCGCCGAGCACCACCTGCTCGACCGCCCCCGCGACCGGCCGGTGCGCACCGCCTTCGGCGTGGCCACCTTCGCCTTCTACTTCGTCCTGTTCGGCGCCTCCGCCACCGACGTGCTCGCCAACTACCTGAGCCTCACCCTCAACTTCGTGCTGTGGGCGTTCCGCATCATGGCGATCGTCGTCCCCTTCATCGTGTTCGCCGTCACCTACAAGCTCTGCAAGGAGCTCCAGCAGACCCCCTCCGCCGGGAAGCGCCAGCAGTTCAACCTCATCCTGCGCTCGGCCGACGGCGGCTACACCACGGTCCCGGCCGAGCAGTACCCGGGCTACGACCAGCCCGAGCTGGCACCGGTCGACGTCGAGAAGGTCGAGCTCACGGCCGACGCAGCGCAGCAGGACGGCGACGAGGGCGTCTACGAGATCCCTCGCCGCTACCGCTAGCCGTCACCGCCACCCCACCCCGCCACCGCCGCTCGCTGCGGGCCGGGCACCGCCGACCTCGGCGCGCCGCCCCGGCCGCGCCCCGCTTCCGCCAGTCCCGGCCCCGGCCGCGCCCCGCCCCCGCCCCGCCGTCGGCCGTCGGCCGAGCGTCCACGGCCCAACCGCCAAGGGCCACCCGCCGCGGGCACCGGTGCGGGCAGCTCGCCGCGGGGCCGCCCGACGCACAGGCGGAGATGTTGCGAACTGTTCAGCCGTCTGTCACGTGGAGGTGGAAGTCAGGTAACCACCGCCGTTTAGCTTGCGGGCGTCGTCACGACATCGACACAACCGTGTTTTCGTGAGGGGAGAACGATGCCACGCACGCACCACCGCGCCCGTACGCGGGCCCGGATCGCCTCGGCCGGCGCTGCCGCCACCACGCTCGGGGGGCTCGCCGCGGCGATGGTCGCCGGCGGGGCAGTCGCCGGGGCGAGCGCGCACACGAAGGCCCACGCCGCCGTCGTCCCGCTGGTGGTCTACTCGGCCCAGGGCTACGACAAGCTGGTCACCCAGGACTTCTCGAAGCGGTACCGCATCCCGGTCCAGCTCGACGACAACTCGACGGGACCGCTCGTCACCCAGATCGAGGCGTCGAAGAACAACCCGAAGTGGGGCCTGCTCTGGGTGGACGGGCCGACGGTGTTCGCGGCGCTCGACACCCAGCACATGCTGGTGCGCGGCTGGGAGCCGAAGGCGCCGTGGAACAGCCTGGGCATCCAGTCGCTGCCGAAGGACCAGAGCTACATCCCGATCAGCGTCACCCTGGCGGGCGCCATGGCGTACAACTACGCGAAGGTGCCGAACCCGCCGTCGACCTGGCAGCAGCTGCTGTCGGCGAAGTGGAAGGGCCAGGTCGGGACCAACGACCCGACCCAGTCCGGCCCGACCTACCCGTTCATCGCCGGGATGATGAACGAGCTGGGCGGGGTGAAGCAGGGAGAGGCGTACTTCTCCAAGCTCAAGGCCAACGGGCTCGTGATCAACCCGACGAACGGGCCGACCCTCGCCGCCCTGGCGTCGGGCCAGATCAACATCGCCCTCGTGCAGAGCTCGGCGGCGGTGGGCGCCACGTTCAACGACAAGGCGATACGGGTGAAGTACCTCAACCCGGTCACCATGCTCCCCGGGGTCATCGGCATCGACGTCAAGGCGCCGGCGGCCGAGCAGGCCGAGGCGAAGCTGTTCGTCCAGTACGTGCTGTCGCCGGCCGGCCAGAAGGTGATGCAGTTCGGCGACCCGACGGGTGACTCGCTGTTCTACCCGGTCGTGAAGGGCGTGGCGCCGCGCAAGGCCCTGCCGCCGCTGACGGGGGTGAAGACCCAGACGATCGACCCCTACAAGTGGGGGAACCTCGAGAACTCGGTCAACACCTGGTTCGAGCAGAACATCATCCAGTAGGCGATCGATGGCCACGCTGGTCGGCCGAGTGCCGCGGCCCGCAGCCCTGCCGGCGATCCGCGCCCTGAGCGCGCGCGGTGCCCGGCTCGGCCGGCCAGCGCTGTGGCTCGTCATCGTCCTGCTCATCCTGGCGCCGAGCGCCTGCTTCCTCGTCCTTGCCTTCTCCCCGCGCCTGTTCAGCCAGGGGAGCCAGTGGTTCACGCTGACGTTCTTCCGCCAGGTGCTCACCGGGACGACGGCGGTGGCGCTGCTCAACTCGGTGTGGGTGTCGCTCGCCGCGGCGGCGATCGGGGTGGTGGTCGGGTTCCCGATCGCCTGGCTCACCCATCGCACGGACCTGCCCGCCCGGCGCCTGGTGGCCGGGGCCATGTGGTTCGTGCTGCTGCTGCCGTCGTGGCTGCCGGCGATCGGCTGGCAGCGGCTGGTCCAGCCGGACGGGGTGATGTACCGGGTCGGCCTCGACTGGCCGTGGGTGACCCACCTCGTCATGGGGCCGTTCGGGGTCGTCCTGCTGCTGGGGTTGCGGGCGGTGCCGTTCAGCTACCTCGCCGTCAGCGCCGCCCTGACCGGGCTGGGCCAGGAGTTCGAGGACGCGGCGCGGGTGCACGGGGCGGGCCGCCTCGGGGCGCTCCGCCTGGTCGCCCCGATCCTCGCCCCGGCGATCACGTCGTCGATCGCCATCGGCTTCGCCGAGTCGGTGAGCGACTTCGGGGTCGCCTCGACGCTCGCCTACGCCTCGCACTTCCCGCTCGCCACCTACCAGCTGTACGAGTACATCGGCGGGTTCCCGCCCAACTTCCCGGGGGCCGCCGCCATCGGGTGGCTGCTCGTGGCCTCGGTGGCCGTCCCGCTCGCCATCCAGGCCCGGGCGCTGCGCGGCCGGTCCTACGCCGTCCTGTCCGGCCGCACCCGGCCGGTGGTCCGCCGCCAGCTGACCCGGCCGGCCAAGGCGGCCGCCCTCGGCTTCGTCGGGCTGTTCTACACCGCCGCCCTCGGCGTGCCCGGCTTCGGGGCGGTCAGCTCGTCGCTGCTCGCCGACTTCGGCGCCTCGCTCAAGCTGACGTTCACCAACTACGACCAGGTGTTCCGCTCGTCGGGGCTGGCCGGGCCGCTCGAGCGGTCGCTCGTCTACGGGGCGATCACCGCCTCGCTGACGGTGGTCGGCGGGTTCGTGTTCGCGAAGATGCTGGCGGGGGCGCGCAGCGCCTCGACGCGGATGCTCGACTTCCTGCTGCTGGCGGCGGTGGCCCTGCCGAGCGTGGTGTTCGCTGCCGGGTACATCTTCGCCTACAACCTGCCGGCGCTGTCGGCGGTCGGGATCAACCTGTACCAGACCGTCACGCTGCTCGTCATCGGCTACGTCGCCTCCAGCCTGCCGACCAACGCCAGGGTGCTGGTCGGTGCCGTCTCCCAGGTCCAGCGCTCGCTGCACGAGGCGGCCCGGGCGCACGGGTCAGGCAGCCTGCGGGCCTGGTTCCGGGCGGTCTTCCCGGTGCTCTCCAAGCCGCTCACCATGGCCTGGTTGCTCACGTTCTGCGGCATCCTGCTCGAGCTGCCCATCTCGTCGCTCCTGTACGCCCCGGGCTCGCCACCGCTGTCGGTGGCCATCCAGGACAACCTCGGCAACTACCATTTCGGCACCGGCATGGCACAGGCGGTGGTCGCCGTCGGGTTCGCCCTGGTCGCCGTCGCCGTCGTCCTCGGCGGCTACCGTCTGCTCGCGCCGAAGGGCTGGCGCCGACTCGGAGGTTGGACTCGTGGGTGAGCGCATCACCGTGGAGAACGTCGGCAAGGTCTACGGGAGCGGCAGCCGGGCGCTCGACGACGTGTCGCTCGAGATCGACCCGGGGGTGGTCCTCGTCCTGCTCGGCCCGTCCGGGTCGGGCAAGACGACGCTGCTGCGCAGCCTGGCCGGCATCGAGCGGATCAGCGAGGGGCGCCTGTCGATCGGCTCGACGGTGGTGGCCGACGGCCGCGTCCACGTGCCTCCGGAGCGGCGCGACCTGTCGATGGTGTTCCAGGACTACGCCCTGTGGCCGCACCTCACCGCCCGCGACAACGTGGCGTTCGCCCTGAAGCGGCGCGGCCTGCCGGCGGCCGAGCGCCAGGTGAAGGCGCTCGCCATGCTCGACCGGGTCGGCCTCGGCCGCCTGGGCGGCCGCTACCCGAGCGAGCTGTCCGGCGGCGAGCAGCAGCGGGTGGCCCTCGCCCGGGCGCTCGTGGCGGACACGGGGCTCGTGCTGTGCGACGAGCCGCTGTCCAACCTGGACGCCGACCTGCGCGAGCGGATGCGCATCGAGATCTCCTCGCTCGTCCGCCAGGCGGAGGCGACGACCGTGTACATCACCCACGACCAGGCCGAGGCGTTCGCCCTGGCCGACCGGGTCGGGGTGCTCGAGCGGGGCCGGCTCGTCCAGTTCGGCACGCCCGAGGAGATCTACGCGGCCCCCGCCTCGCCGTTCGTGGCCCGCTTCACCGGTCTCGCCGGCGAGCTCGCCGTGCGCGTCCGCGTCCGGCCGGCCGGCGGGGGCCTGCTCGAGGTGGAGGCGGCCACCCGCTCGGCCGTCCGCCCGGTGGCGGCGCGGCCCGGGGCCGAGCTGACCGACGGCGACGACGCCCTCCTGTGCATCCGCCCCACCGCCGTCCGCCTGTCGGCGACCGACGCCGACGACCACCACCTCGTCGGCACCGTGGCCGACGTGGCCTTCCGTGGGCGTGGCTACGAGCACGCCGTCGTCCTGGACGAGGGCACCCAGATCAGCGGCATCTTCTCCGACGTCCGCATCGAGCGCGGCCGCTCGGTCGGCCTCCGCCTCGAGGCGCCCGGCTGCCTCGTCTTCTCGGGCTCGGCCGCCGGCATGGTGCCGACGGCGGCTGCCGATCCGCCCGGCCCGCTCGCCCCGCCGGTCGCCGAGCGCCCGAAGCTGCTGTCGGCCTCGTGACCGGCACGCCGCCGGTCGCCCTCCCCTCGGTGACGGCCGTCGTGCTCGCCGCCGGGACCGGCAGCCGGTTCGGCGGCCCCCGTCACAAGCTGCTCCAGCCGCTCGCCGGGCGACCGCTCGTCACCTGGGCGGTCGACGCCGCCCGCCAGGCCGGTTGCGCCGAGGTGCTGGTGGTGGAGGGGGCCGTACCGCTCGCCGACGTGCTCCTGCCGGGCGTCGTCGTCGTGGCCAACCCGGACTTCGCCTCCGGCCAGGCCAGCTCGCTGCGGGTCGCCCTCGACTGGTGTGCCGCTGCCGGGCGGGACGCGGCGGTCGTCGGCCTCGGCGACCAGCCGTTCGTCCCGGCCGCCGCCTGGCGGGCGGTGGCGGCCAGCACGGCTGCCCCGATCGTTGCCGCCTCCTACGGCGGCCGCCGCCGCAACCCGGTCCGGCTCGACCGGTCGGTCTGGTCGCTCCTTCCGACCACCGGCGACGAGGGCGCCCGGCTCCTCATGGCCGCCCGCCCCGAGCTGGTCGCCGAGGTCGCCTGCGAGGGCGAGCCGCTCGACGTCGACACCCTTGACGACCTCGCCGCCGCCGAGGCCGCTCGCCCCCGCCCCGCCCCGCCGAGCGCCGCCCCGCCCCGTTGAGCGGTCCCCGCCGCGCCGCCCCCCGCCCGTCCGGTGCGCCCGCCCCCGAGCGGCGCCAGGGGGCGGTGACCGAGACGTGCGGGGGGCGAAGCCCGTCCTACGGCTTCGGCTTCGGGTGGGGCTCGATGACGAGCTCGTTCAGGGTGTTGAAGTTGTCGTCGACGTAGAGCACGGAGGTCGCCGTGGTGGAGGTGCCGTGGGCGTCGGGCACGACGGCCAAGCCGAAGAGGGCCCCCGGCGCATGGTGGTCGACGACGGCGACGCCGACCGTCGCTCCCGTCGTCGGGTCGATGACGGCGATCGTGTTGTTGCCGGCGTTCGCCACGACAAGGTTCCCGTTCGGGGCGAGGGCGATGTTCTCGGGGACGTCCAGCACTCCGGCGGCCACCGGCACGGTCGTCGTCGCCGTCGGGCCGGTGGCCGTGGCGGCGTTCGGTATCGCGGTGATCGTGTTGCTGGCATCGTCGGCGACATACAGGGTGCCGGTGGTCGGGTCGTATGCGAAGCCCTGGGGACCGGCGGCGTTCGCCGCGGTCACGGGGAGCGCCACCGCCGTCGCGTTGTCGCCGAGACCGGTGGCCAGCTGGACGTAGGTGGCGTTGAGCGGCTGACCGTTGGCGGGGCCGGTCGGGTGGGGGTCGATGCGGTAGACGCTGCCCCCGCCGGCCCCCGCCGGTCCCGAGCCGGTGGTGCCGTAGTAGAACGACACCTGCCCGCTCGGGAGCTGGCTCACGCCTTGGCCCCACACCCCGGCGAAGGCCGGCTGCTGGCCGGTCGCGACGTGCGTCGTCTGCGCGGAGAGCTGTGCCTTCACGGCGCCGTCGGGCAGCAGGACGAGCACGTTGGCCGTGGTCCCGTCCGTCGCCCCGAAGTCGCCGAGCCAGACGAGGTCGTTGACCGGATTGATCGCGATGCCGACCGGTCCGCTGATCGGCAGGCCCCGCGCGAACACCGTCGTCATGCCGGTGCTCGGGTCCACCTGGAGGATCGACGTGCCGCTGCCCGCTGGCCCCCCGGCAGCGTTGAACTCGGCGACGAGGACGTCCCCGGCGACGAGCGTGCCGGTGCTGAACGGGACGGTGGCGATGCCGTAGGGGTTGGCGCCAGCCCCCCCGGCGGCGAGGTGGGCGAGGACGGAACGGCGGAACTGGAGTCGTGGCGCCGACCCCCTGCCGTGGCGCAAGGTGGCGGCGCCGGCGAGCCCCCCACCGGCGAGCCCCCCACCGGCGAGCCCGACGGCTCCCGCCAGGAGGAGGGCGCGCGGCCCCTGCGTGTGTGCCCATCGGGGAAGTCGAGCCGAGCGCATGGGTGTTCTCCTTGGCGGTTTCCGGGATGCTGGCAGCGGGATGCGGCCAGCGCGTGGTGTGGAGCGGTGACGGAGGGCAGCCGCAGCTCGGTGGCTCACCGCGGGAGCTCGGCGGCGAGGTCGGCGAGGGTGGCCGCGGCACGGGCGGCCCGGTCGGACCACCAGTGGCTGGCGGTCGGGTCGAGGGGCTGGCGGCGGTGGAGGGCCGACCAACGGCGGGCGTGGCGGGCGAGCCAGGTGAGGGTGGCGGCGGGGTCCTGCTCGAGCAGGGCGCGCAGGGTGTAGCGGCGCTCGCCTCGGCGCACGCCGACCCCGATCTGGTCGCCGGCGCGCTGGAGATCGCGGTGGGTGAG
>JAKBAA010000088.1:0-7504 GCA_021809425.1 Actinomycetes bacterium
AGCCGCGGTCAGCCGCGACCAAGACAAGCGGCACGGACACCGCGAGCACGAAGTCGACCATGATCGTCGGGAAGGCGGGATTCGAACCCGCGGCCTCAGCGTCCCGAACGCTGCGCGCAACGGTTGTCCACGCCCAGGTCACGACGCGAAAGAGCAGCTCAGAGGGCATTTGGGCTGACCAACGGTTACCGCCGGTGCCCCCTGTAGACCGCCAGTTTGTGGTCTGAATGTGGTCTGTCTGTGGTCTGCCGGGCCGCGCCACTCCGTTCGGCCAAGACCTGATCGGCCGCCTGCCGCTGGTATGATGTGGTCGCTTGTCGCAGTAGCGGCAGGAAGTGCACCCGGCGTGCTCTCCGGACGGTGAGTAGCCGGGTGTTGCGCGTCATGGGCCGATGCTGCGGACGTCGAGCACGGGGGAGAGGCGCTCCTTCCAGTCGGCGCCGGCCCCGGCCGCCCAGCACGCCGCGTCGGCCGCCCACAGCAGGGGTTCCGAACGGGAGGGGCGGTGGTCGTAGACGGGGTGGAGCTGACGGTCAATGCCGGCCAACGCGTGGGCGATGCTCGCCCGGTCCCGGACTCGCTGTGCTTGGTCCTGATCGTCGAGGAGCCATGAGGTGACTCCGGAGCCGATGACGAGCCCGGCCCCGGCCTGAAGCAGCAGGTGCCTGCCAGCAGTCCGGTCGGTGCCGGGTGGCCGGCGGTAGCGGAGCACGGTCACCGACAGCCCGTCGATCGCCCCAACCGTGTCGAGCAACGCCCGGCGTCGGCGAGGTGCCTCCTTGGCGGTGTGAACTCGACGCTGGCCGGCCAGGAGGAGAGCCCGCAGCTTGCGGCGAGCGCTGTCGACGTCACCGGGGTCGATGATCGCCACGGCGAAGAGCATGACGCCGGAACGTTCGCTCTCGTCGCTGAAGGCCCACATGAACTCGCTCGCGCGCCCGGCTCTACGCCAGCGCCGAGCGGTCCGCTGGGACCTGAACAGCGTCGGCTGGGAACTCTTCGGTCCGGCCGGCGAGCGATCGGTTGGCCACCTCGCCATGATCGCAGCACCGTCTCCCTCCCTGCGTCAAGGCGTCGGCAAGGCCACAATGGCGCTGGTGTTCGGCCTCTCCGGCAGGGTCCGAGCGGAGCGGAAGACGTCGTCGAGGCGGTCGGTGAGCGCCTCGTTGAGGGCGGGAAAGAGATGGCCGTAGACGTCCATGGTGACGGTGATCGAACTGTGCCCGAGCCGCTCTTGGATCGCCTTGGGGTGCGCACCCAATTCGATGAGGAGAGCGACGCACGTATGTCGGAGGTCGTGGAGTCGCAGGTTCGGCGGCAGGTTGCAGGCTTCTACGGCTGGCCTCACGAAGCGCTTGAAGAGGAGGTCGCGACGCAGGGGTCCTCCCCGGGGTGCGGTGAAGACGTAGTCGCTGGGATCGAGCGGACGACCGGCGGTCGCCGTCCGCTCGGCGAAGTGTGCGGCCAGGTCGTCGCAGAGCGAGCGGGGGATGCCGACGCTGCGCCGGGCGTAGGTCTTGGTCGGTCCCACCTCCGTTCGACCGCCGACAACCGTCAGCGCCTCGGAAACCTCCATCGTCCGCTTCATCACGTTGACCCGCCCGACTCGCAGGCCGCAGACCTCGCTCGGGCGTAGGCCGGTCGCTGCCACCAGGCGGACCAGCAGGTCGTAGGGAGGCCGGGTCGCCCGCGCCAGCAGCTCGACCTGCTCGGCGCTCAGGAACACTGGCTCCATCTGGGTCGCCCGGGGCAGGCGAAGCCCATCACACGGGTTGCTCTTGATGGCACCCGATGCACGCGCCAGCTCCAGCACCTGTCGGAGCACCAAGCGCAGCTTCTGGAGGCTCTTCGGCGCTTGACCGGCGGCCTGCTTCTCGGCCATGAAGCGTCGTACGTCGATCGGCTCGATGGTCGCGACGGGGCGCTTGGCGAACGCCGGCAGCAGGTGTCCGTCGAGGATGCGCTGGTAGTCGCGCCGGGTGATCGTCCGAAGATGGACGATCGTCGTCAGGTAGTCCGCAGCCCACTCGCCGAAGGTGACCCGGGCAAGGCGAGGATCGACCCACTCGCCTCGACGGAGATCGGCCTCTCGCTCGGCCGACCAACGTCGAGCCTCGGTTTTGGTCCGAAGGGTCCGGGCATGGAGACGCCCGGCGGAATCCCGGTAGCGAGCCTCCCACGCCCCGCTCGGCTTCTGGCGGATGGACGCCATGGACTCTCCTCTCGCACTTGCCTGACCAGCAGATCGCTGGGACTTCGCTCACGAAGCGAGTCACCGAGCAGGGAGCCCTTGCTGCAAGGGCGCTCCGATGCCCGCGTAAGGAGTGGGCCGACCGAAGCTGGCGGGTCGACGACGCCTGATAGATGGTACGCCGGGTCGGGAAACTGCCGGCTACGGCCCACAGGTGACCCGGCGGCCGTCGAGCCAGCCGGTGATCTCTGCCGGGTCGAAGCGAACGAGCTTGCCGACCTTCAGGTACGGGACGCGCCGTTCGGCGATGAGTCGGCGGACGTGGCGGGTAGTGATGCCGAGTTGTTCGGCGAGCTGGTCGATGGTGAGGAGACGGGGGACGGTCTCGGTCGTGGTCACAGCAGGGTCTCCAGTGTGATGTCGGTTGCTGTCAGCGAGGGCCTCCCGGTTGCCAGCAGCCCAGCGCAGTGGTCCTCTACGAGTAACCACCCGAGCGGTCCACCCTATTGACCGGTCACGACCTCACCTGTCTCGCACCTCCACTCTCACCGTCACGAAGTCTTTGTTGTCGCTCTCATATACCGCTATTGTCTTTTGCTTACCGCAAATCAATCTGCCCCTCCACAAGCCCGTCATCTCCTGCTACAACAAAGCAATAGCTCAAACACGATTTCAACCTTTCGGTTGTGACCGGGGCTCGTGCCGGCAGAGGGGAGGTGGCAGGAGCGGTGGCGTGGATGAGGATGATGGGGGCGGAGTCGGTGGCCTATCACCGGGCGACGGTGCTCAACCGCGGCGACGACTTCCCGGGCCAGGCGTTGGCTTACTACGCCTCGCGGGGTGAGACGCCGCTGGTCTGGGGCGGCGACGGCGCAGCCCGTCTCGGCCTGTCGGGGGCGGTCTCGGCTGGGGCGTACGAGGCGGTCTTCGGGCCCGGCGGGGCGCGTCATCCGGTGACCGGCGAGCGGCTCGTCGCGTCGCGCCGGCCGGGCATGGAACTGGTGATCTCGGCGCACAAGTCGGTGGCCGAGTTGGGGGTTATCGGCCGCGCCGAGGACATGCATCAGATAATGGACGCGGAACGTGACGCCACCCTCGCCTACCTCGAAACGGTGACCAAAACCGGTGGCGGCAGGCGCGGCCGGGCGGCTGTCGCGACCCCGACATCAGGTCTGGTGTACGCGGTTACCCGGCACGCGACCTCGCGGGCGGGCGACCCTTGCCCGCACGATCATGTGCTGGTCGCCAACGTGATCGAGATGCTCGACGAGCATGGTGGCTGGAAGGCGGCGACCACCGCCATGTGGCGTGAGCATCTCCACGCCGCGACCCAGGTCGGGCGGGTCGCGGCGGCAGCGAAGGCGGTCGAGTTGGGCTACGGGATAGCGGCGGATAGCGGCCCGTCGGGACGGTTGCGGCACTGGCGGATCGCCGGCATCGGCGACGAGATCCTGGAGTTGCATTCGAAGCGGGCGGCGGAGATCACCGCCGCGGTCGAGGAGCGAGGGACCGACACCTACCGGGCTCGTGGTGTGGCCGCCCGGACCACCCGGACGGCGAAACGCCATGTCTCGGAGGGGGAGTTGGTGGCCCGCTGGCGGGCCGAGCTGGCGTCGATCGGCTGGTCGGTCGCCGCCGTCAACGATGCAGTCGACGCCGCTTCAGGGGCCCGGATCGCCGGCGAGGCGAGCCTCGCCGAGTTGCGCCGGGTCCTCGGTGTCCTCCTGGCTGATGACGGTGCGTTGGCTCGGATGAAGGTGTTCTCCCGCCGGCATCTGCTCGTCGAGCTCACCCCGCACCTCTACGGGTGGGAGCCCCGACTGGTCGACGCGGTCGCCGCCCGAGTCCTCGCCGACCCCGACGTCATACCCCTGATCGGGGTGGCCGGGGCGATCGAACCGGTCCACGCGCTCGCCTCGGTGGTCGCCCGGGAAGAGGTGATCGCCGAGCGGATCGCCGCCGGCCTCGACCGCACCGACGCGCCGGTCGCAGCAGCCGGCATCGTGGCCGCGGCGGTCGCCGACACCGAAGCCGGCATCGGCGGGGTCCTGGCCGGCGAGCAGCGCCGGGCGGTCGAGGCGATCTGCTCTTCGGGGCGTGGGGTCGAGCTTGTCGTCGGTGTCGCAGGGGCGGGGAAGACCACGATGCTCGCCGCTGTCGCCTCCGCGTTCGAGGCGTCCGGCTGCCAGGTGTTGGGGACGGCGACCGCAGGGCAGGCGGCCCGCACCCTCTCCGACGGCGCCGATCTCCGCACCTCCTCGACCCTGGCGTCCCTGGTCGGGCGACTCGACCGCGGCCAGCTCCACCTGGACGATCTGAGCGTGGTGATCCTGGACGAGGCGGGGATGACCGACGATGTCGACTTGGCCCGTCTCACCACTCACGCCCAGCTCGCGGGGGCCAAGCTGATCGTGGTCGGCGATCACCGTCAGCTCGGTGCTGTCGGCCCCGGCGGAGCGCTCGCCGCGCTGGTTGCCCGCCATCCCGACGCCGTCCACAACCTCACCGAGAACCGCCGGCAGGTCGACCCGGGCGAGCGGGAGGCTCTCGAACAGCTACGCGACGGTGAGATCTGCCGGGCCGTCGACTGGTATGCCGGCCACGACCGCATCCGGCCGGTTGCTGACCGTGATGGGGCTTTGCGGGCGGCGGTGGACGGGTGGGCGGCGGACACCGCCGCCGGCGCCGAGGTCGCCCTGCTCGCGTGGCGGCGGGCGAACGTCGCCGAGCTGAACGGCCGGGCTCGGGGGTGGATGGCCGCCACTGGACGGCTCACCGGCCCCGAACTTGCGGTGGAGGGTGTCTCCTACCGGGCCGGGGACAAGGTGATCGCGCTAGCTCCGGACCGTGACGCCGGGCTGGTCACCTCCCAACGGGGCACCATCACCCACGTCGATCTCGAAACCGGCACGGTCGTGGTGCGCACCGGCGACGGCAGCCAGGTCACCCTCACCGGCGGTCAGCTCGGCGCCGATCGCCTCGGCCACGCCTACGCGAGCACCGTCCACCGCTTCCAGGGCGCGACCGTCGAGCGGGCCCACCTGTTCGCGGATGGCGGGGGACGGGAGCTCGCCTACGTGGCCATGAGCCGCGCCCGACAAGCCTCGACCGCTTATGTGATCGCCGATGATCTCGCCCAGGCCGCCGAGGACCTCACCCGGGACTGGGCCTCCAGGCGCAACCCCGTCTGGGCGATCGACAGCGGACTGCCCAGCCCACAACAGGCCAGCAGTGATCCGCAGTCGATCAGCGCCCGGGAACGGGTCGGGATCGTAGCCGTCCGCCACGCCCATGACCGGCTCCTCGCCACCGCCACGCGACCCGGACCTCCGCCCGCACCCTCCGAGCAGGCCGAGACGATCCGAGCCGCCCTCGCCCAGGCCCGCCACCACCTCGCCGACCTGGTCACGGCCGCCGCCTATACCGCCACCCCGATCGGCGACGCCGTCCGTCACGCTGACACCGCTGGGTCGCGGCTTGCCCAGCTCGAGCACACCGCCGCTACCGGCGGGTGGCGGGAACGCCGCCAAGCCCGCCGCGACCTGCCTGCCGCCACCGCCACCGCAGCTGCCGCCGAGGAGCATTTTTCCGGCCTCGTCGCCCACGAGCGAGGGCGGCTCGAGCAGGAGATCGTGAACCTCCAGGTCATGGCGGACCACCTTGACCGGCGGGCTGCCGCAGCTGGACAGCGCTGGCAACAGCTCGCCGGCGAGCACGCCGCCCCCGCCCGGAGCCAGCAGGGCCTCGGCCGAGCCCTCCAGACCACCCGACGGCGCCTGGAGCAACCCGACCAACCCACCGCCCGCCGTCGTACGCCGAGCAACTCGCAACCCGCCCCCCGACACCTCCTCGACTGCGAACCGCCCGCATCCACCCCCGAGGCCCCGGGCCTGTAGCCGGCACACCGGCCCGCTGCCGGCGACGGTCCCGAAGTTCTGTGTGTACGATCTTCGAACAAATAGTGAGTCGCACTAACGACCAGAGCCGTCGTTCGGCGTCCGTGGCTGTTGGGGCGGGGTTTGTCGCTGCGGGCACGAGAGTAATCGTTCGGCTCGGGGGGTCGAGCGAACGGTGGAAGGCCTGTCAGGGTTTGGCGGCGTCGGGTTGCGTCAATGCCGCGCCGGCTCACATACGCACTTTGGTGGCGAACTGTTGATCCCGCGCTGCTGCTGGGCCCGGTGGCAGGACCCGTCGGGTGGCCCGTGGGTCCTGCCACCGTTTTGTTTACCGCCGCTTGGGTGCCGGGTGCCGGGGTCCGTTGACGTCGATGGTGACGGTCCGGGTGGAGGTGCCGTACGGGTTGGTGGCGGTCACCTCGACGTTGTAGACGCCGGTGCTGGCGGTGGCGGGTGTCCCGGCGAGGGTAGCGGTGCCGTTCCCGTTGTCGACGAACGACATCCCGACCGGGAGGGCGCCGGTGACGGCGAGCGACGGGACCGGGTAGCCGAAGGCGACGAACCCGATGTCACCTCGGTGCCCGACGGCGAGGTGCGCGCTGGTCGGGGCGGCCAGCACCGGAGCGAATCCGACGACCACGGTGAGGGTTTGCACGGCCGGGGTGCCGACCCCGTTGGTGGCGGTGATGGTCACGGTGTGGGTGCCGAAACTGAACAGCCCGGCGGTCCCGGTGATCGTGGCTGTCCCGTCCGGGCCGGGAGTGAAGGTCAGCCCGTAGGGCAACGTGCCGGTCTCGGTGACCGTCGCGGTCGGTGTCCCCGCGGTGGTGATCGTGAACGACCCGGACCGCAGCCACGGCAGGTAGGCGGTGGCCGGCGACGTGATCGTCGCGGGGGCGTCGACGGTGACCTGGACGGGTGTGCCGGTCGCCTGGGTGTAGTTGTTGGTGGCCGCCACCGACGGGGTGAGGGTGCAGGTCCCCGCCGTGAGGAACTCGACACTCCCAGAGGGGCTGGCTGAGCATACCGCGGCGGGGGAGACCGTCACGTCGAACACGGTCCCGTCGCCGCTGGTGGTGTAGTCGGGGGTGAAGCTGCTGCCGGTTATCCCGGTGGCGGGCAGGTTGTTGATCGACACCGACGGGGTTGCCGGGCCGACGCTGAGCGAGCCCGGGACGTAGCTGATCTGGTAGTTGCCGTCGACCGCCCCCGAGCAGGCCGTCGGGTACGAGCCGACCGGCGACGACGAGGTCACCCCCGTCGCCGTGCACGACGGTGGTGTCGTCAGGCTGGCAGCGCTGTCACCGTTGACGAACCCCGTGTACGACGGCGTGACCGCCGGGACCGTCACCGACCCGTAAACCATCGACGGGCTCGACGCCGTGACAGTCAACGGTGCCGGGCCGACACTGAGCGA
>JAKBAA010000088.1:7514-13644 GCA_021809425.1 Actinomycetes bacterium
TGGCAGCGCTGTCACCGTTGACGAACCCCGTGTACGACGGCGTGACCGCCGGGACCGTCACCGACCCGTAAACCATCGACGGGCTCGACGCCGTGACAGTCAACGGTGCCGGGCCGACACTGAGCGAGCCCGGGACGTAGCTGATCTGGTAGTTGCCGTCGACCGCCCCCGAGCAGGCCGTCGGGTACGAGCCGACCGGCGACGACGAGGTCACCCCCGTCGCCGTGCACGACGGTGGTGTCGTCAGGCTGGCAGCGCTGTCACCGTTGACGAACCCCGTGTACGACGGCGTGACCGCCGGGACCGTCACCGACCCGTAAACCATCGACGGGCTCGACGCCGTGACAGTCAACGGTGCCGGGCCGACACTGAGCGACTGGGGGGTGCCGGTGGCGTCGGCGTAGTCGGTGCCGGCGGCCACGGCTGCGGTCAGGGTGCAAGTCCCGACCCCGCTGTAGTCGACCGTCAGGCCGTCGGATCCGACCGTGCACACTGCCGGCGTCGACGAGGTGACAGACCTGACCCCGTCACCATTGGTTCCGACCTGTGCAGTGAATGACCCGCCGAACACCCCGGATACAGGCAGGTTCGACACCGACGGCACCGACGGTGTTGACAAACCGATCGCCAGGAACGGCGGTGAGGTGGCGGGGTTGCCGGGCCCGACCGCGTTATTGGCGGTGACCTCGACAGTGTAAGCGTCACCGGGCACGAGGCCGGTCAAGGTGCAACTGAGCGCCGTGGTAGTGGTGCAGGTGTAACTGGCGCTTTCGGGTTTGGAGTCGGTCGCCACGACGGCGTAGCCGAGGATCGGCGAGCCGCCGTCGCTGTTCGGCGTCCACGACACCGACACCTGGTCGTCGGCCGGTGTCACCTGGGTGATCGTGGGCGCGTCCGGCGTGCCGGCGACGACCGGCGCCGAGACGGCCGGGGAAGCCGACACCGCAGCACTGTTCACGGTGTCTGGATCGTTGGTTGCGGTCGAGGGGCTCCCGACGGCGTCGTTTATGGCAGTCACGGTAAAGGTGTAGGTGTCACCAGACACCAGTCCGGTCACGGTGCACGAGGTGGGCTGGACCGAGGTGACGATGCAAACCTGGCCGCCGTTGGCCGGTGTTGTCGAATCGAGGGCGGTGACCGTGTAGCCGACGATGGGCACACCGCCGTCATCGGCGGGCGGTGACCACGAGACGGTCGCCTGCGGGTCGCCAGCCTGCACGACGCTCGTGATCGTCGGCGTGCCGGGGGTGCCCGCTGGGGTAAACCAGAGCGAGGGCGCCGACGGGATGCTCGAGTACGTGCCGTTGGTGGCTGTGACGGTCGCGCTGTAGGTGTCGCCGTTGGTGAGGCCCGAGATGACGCAGGACAGTCCGGCGACGCTGCAGGTCTGCTGGCCGTTTGCCGGGTTGGTCTCGTCGGTGAGGGTGACGGTGTAGCCGAGGATCGTCCCGCGTCCAGCGAACGCTGAGGCGCTCCAGGCGACCTCGGCGCTAGCGTCCCCCCCGTAGGCGCTCTGCACCGCTGGCGGACTCGGCGCATACTGCTCGGCGTCGGTGGCGCCTGCGTCGCACGCCGCTGCGCCCGGATAGGGCCTCGGCGAGCCGCCGGCATCGGTGGCCACATTGCAGTGTGCGGCAGGGACCTCGAGCGCTGCGGAGGAGTTGCCCGGCAGCGGGAGCACGTTTACCGGCGACGGGGATGCAGGTGCCAGTGCTGTGCCCAAGCCGATCGTCGTCGAATTGTCGACGTCGGTCGGCCCCGACACGCAACTGTTGTCGGATGCCACGTTGTATCCGCCGTCGGCGATGGTCGCGTTCGAGGTCGCTGAGCACGACCCGGCGCCGTCGAGGATGGAGTTGGCGATGTTCACCGTGGCCCCGGCTCCTTCTGCGGCGATGCCGCTCGTTTTCCCCAGCTCATTTGCGAGCGTGTCGAAGTTCAGCGTCGTGGTGCCATGGGAGTCGTCGTAGATCTCCGCCCCAGCAGCGCCAGATCCGGAGGCGAAGGCCGTATCGCTGGTGAAGGTGGAGTTCGTGATGGTCGTGGTGCCGTCGACCGTGTACACCGCACCGCCTCGCTCGGCGGAGTCCGCCGAGAGGCTGGTGTTCGACACGACGAGCGTGCTCTCGAGATTGGCGAGGCCACCGCCAAGGCCACCGGTGACGGTATCGGAGACGACGTTGTCACCCACAAGAGTCACCGAGGCGCCATCGAGCACGAGGACGCCGCCTCCGGCGAGCCCATAGTTCGTGGTATGCGAGATGGCGTTCGGGGTCCCCGACCCGTTCTGGATCCGAAGGTTGCTCAGCGTGACATCACCCGCAGTCACCGTGACGGCGGAGCCCGCTTGCTGGCCGTCGACGACCGGAATGCGGCCGGGGCTGCCCTCGATCGTCAGGGAGAGCACCGACGATGGAACGGCGATGTTGATCGGCCCCGGGTAGACATAACCTGGGTCGAGGAGGAATGTGACACTGTGCCCCGCATAGAAGGAGTCGCTGGCAATGAGGGCGAGGGCCTGCGGGATGCTCCCGCAGGTCGCCGGGACGGTGGCCTGCCCCCCGGTGCAGGCGACGCCCGACCCGTTCACGGCGATCGTCACGTCGACAGGGGCGTAGGTCGCAGTCAGCGTGGCGGTCGCCGGGCCCGCTCCGAGCAGTGTCGACAGCGACGTGGCATTGGTGACCGGTGTCGTGCCGTCGACCCATCCAGCGAAGACCTCGCCCTGAGGCGCTGATGCGGGCAATGGGAGGGTCTGGTCCGAAGCGGCGACTGTGGGGGCGAACACCAGGAGGTCGGTGAAGCTCCCCCCGTTGGGGTCCGTGAACTTGAGGTCGAAGTTGTTGCCGGTGACGGTCAGGCCCGACGGGGGAGTGCCGAGGATCGAGCCGTCGTTGACGAGGGTGCCGTTTCCGAGGTTCTCCAGCGTGGCAGAAGGCACTTGACCCGTATTGACGATCTCCCCGCCTGTCGGGTCGCCGCCGCCGGGACCAGCCCCGGGCTGTGCACCGGTGACGGAGCCCTGGTTGTAGATCACGCCCTGGTTTTGTACGGTCGAGCCGCCACCGATCTGCACGTGGTCGTTGCTGCCGACCGTCAACGAACCGTTCTCAATGGCATTGCCGACCGAGGTGGTGGCTCCCACAGTCGCCGCCGAGGTGTAGAGGACGGCTGCCTTAAAACTAGCGGTGAGCGTCCCCGAGTAGTCGATAACAGTAGGACCATTCTTGGCCACGTACTCGGCGACCGTGACCCCTGCGTCCTTCGCAAACTCGATCGTTTTACTCGTCGCGACCGCCGCTGCGTTGTCGGCTGCCTGGACGGCGACCTCTGCACCGGCTTCGAAGAGGGCGCCTGCTCCGATCACGACGGTGGCCGCCGAGAAGACAGCGTTTGTGATGTCGGCTTCGATTTTGATGAGCTGGCAGTTCCCTCCGGCGGTGAGGAGGCCGAAGAGCGAGTCAGCCTGGTTCTGGCTGACCTGAGGGCATCCCGATGCGTAGTATTGCGGTTGTATCTGGATCTGTTGTCCGGTGGCATACGGGGGCGTGCCTGGCGCGCCTGGTCCGGGCTGGGCGATCCCTGGCATCTGCCCGTAGTCGCTTGAGGCCTGCAAGTCGTTGGTGCCGGGAAACCTTACCGACCAGGCGGCGACGTCACCCGTCGACGGGACCTTGCCGTTTATCTCGATGTTGTTGTAGAGGTTGGTGCCGGTGCAGATCGCAGTCCCCGTGGCGTCGGTCACTGCAGTGCAGACGGACCACCAGTTTCCGGAGACGTCTTCCTGGGCGAACTGGACCGTCTCGCCGGGAAGGGGGACTGAGAGCCCGTTGGTGCCGCACAGCTGCACCTGCAACGAGGCGGTCATGATGATCGACTGGCTGTTGTCTTTCGTGTTGCGGAACGTCTCAGCCCCGCCGATGAGTCCGGTTGGGGCATCGCAACCGGTGTAGCGGCTTGGATTGGTCACCACTGTCGCCTTGAGACCAGTGTCCGCCTGGGGGCTGGCGAGCGCCTTGGGGCTGAGGATGCCGACAGTCATCGCAGCCACGACGGCCATGACCAGAGGAACGGCCAGCAAGCGAGGCCAGCTCGGGCGTCGGCGTGACAAGGCTGCGCTACCTGCGCCCCTCGTGGACTCGAGACGGACGGTGCGGCTCACCGCCAACGTCACCCGCCCCGCCAGGGCCGGCCAACGCCGCCTCTGCGCACCAGCGGACCTCGCCCCCCAAGCCCGTCCAACGGCCCCACCTGTACGGAACCTGGTCATCGTCGCCCCAATCTTTAGCGTTACCCGCCACCATAGACACACACCCGTAAACAAGCAACCGTAACATAACGGATATAGGGTTACGGTTGAAAGAACAGCCGGGCTAGGTTGACAGCCCATGACCGACATGGCGGCGCGCCCCACACCGGCCCGACGATCCCGCAACCCCCGCGGCCAAGGCCACCACCTACGCGACGAGATCATCGCCGGGGCCAACACCATCCTCGAACACACCGGCGACGAACACGCCGTCACCCTGCGCGCCGTCGCCCGCCAGATCGGCATCACCGCCCCCTCCATCTTCACCCACTTCGCCGACCCCCCCGCCATCATCGACGTCGTCGTCACCCAACACCTCGCCATCCTCGCCACCCGAATCGACACCGCCGCACACGCCGCCGCCGACCCCCCCGCCGCCCTCCACACCGCCTGGGCCGCCTACGTCGACTTCGGGCGGGCCAGACCCGCCCACTACCGGGTCATCTTCGAGCGGCGCTACCTCGCCGCCTGGGAGGACCAGCAACGCCCCATGACCGAAACCGCTCCCCTCGGCGCCGCCTCGGTCGAGATGATGGTCGGTCTCCTCCAAGCCTGCATCGACAACCACACCTCCACCAGCACCGACGCCTTCGCCGACAGCGTCGCCATCTGGTACTACGCCCACGGACTCGTCGCCCTACCCGCCACCATCACCAGCATCGCCTGGCCCGACACCCATATCCACCTCGCCACCACCATCGACAACCTCGCCCACCTCACCACCACCTGACCAACCACCCACCGACCCCCTGGCGACCACCCGATAAGCGCCGCCCGCTAGCCGCCAGCCGACGATCACCGCCCGCGGCCGCTCGCACGCCCAGCCTGCCCCCCGCCAGGCAGCACGAGGTCACCGGCGGCGGCCGTGTCTGGTACCGCCCCAGACCACGAGCGCCACAGCATGTGGTTGGTCGCTGGCAGAGGCGCTCACCCACGCACCGCTGACGGATCCAGCGCCGGCATCCATTCCCCGGCAAGGAAGGCCGTCGGTCACTCCCAACCAAGGCGCAGATCCGGATTATCGGCGCGCCCGCTCGGGGTGCCGCACACCGGACCCCGGCGAGCGCGGATTCGGCGATCTGGCGGTCTGCGGCGACCGGGTGGGCCTTCGTGGCGTCGCACCGAACAGCGCTCCGCCGTGATCGGTCATGGACATGGTGATGAGCAAGTTCATCGAGCATTGCGATAGCGGAGACTTCGCCGTCGTCGGGTGCGCTCCTGCCCGCGACCGGGAGAGCGCGGAGGTGGGCTGCGGACGCCAGCGTCAGGCGACGCCCTCGGCGTCGGGGGAGCTGCTCTCCCGCTCCCGTCCGTCGGTGCGCCCGGGCTCTGGTGCCCGCTGCGGGCATCGACAGGCCAACGCATCGACGGCTCGGGAGGCGGGGGCGCTGTGACTGATGACCTCGCTACCCGCCCGTCGATGACCGCGGCCGTCCGATGGGGACCACTTCGGACCACCACGGATGTGGTCTGTGTGTGGTCTGCCGGGCGTCGTCCACAGCCTGTGGACAACCAAAAACACAGCTTGACCAGCACTTTCGCTAGTCGGGAAGGGGGGATTCGAACCCCCGGCCTCAGCGTCCCGAACGCTGCGCGCTAACCAAGCTGCGCTACTTCCCGTAGTCTTTCCAGCTTAGTTGACCGGGATTACCACCGGAGAGGGCAGGTAGCTTTCGTCATACCAGGTTCTGCCCGCCAAGAGGGCGGCCGTTGCCCGGCGTAGACGCAGCGGGTCGATGGGCTTGACGAGCCAACCTTTGATACCGCTACGACGCGCCATGAACACGTCGGCACGCCGGTCGAGCAGCAAAAGCACCGGCC
>JAKBAA010000173.1 GCA_021809425.1 Actinomycetes bacterium
GGGGAGGAGGGGGGAGGGCTATCATTGGGGCTGCACCCGCGGGTCACCTGGCGGGTCGTGGCCGACCCGGCCGGGTTCCGGGCCTTAGCCGACGCGGTTTTCGCCGCCGTCTCGCCTGTCTACGTCAACGGCAAGCCTCCCACACCCGCTCCAGAGGTCGTCGAGGAGCCCCGCTTCGTCTAGGAGGCAGTCCCGTAATGTCCAACACCACCAAGGCGGCGATCTACGCCCGGGTTTCCACCGCCGAACAAGCCCACGGGGCGTCGCTGGCCGTGCAGCAAGACATCTGCGCCCGCCACATCGCCGCCCAGGGCTGGGCCGACGCTGGCGCTTTCGTAGACGAGGGCGTGTCGGGCGCTAAAGCCCGCCGTCCCGCACTCGACGAGCTGATGGCGGGGGTGCGCGCCGAGGACATCGACGTCGTCTGCGTCGCCAAGCTCGACCGAATCGGCCGTTCGATGCGCCACCTGGCCGGGCTCATGGGCGAACTGGACGACCGGGGCGTGGCGCTGGTTTCGGTATCGGAGGCGTTCGACTCGGCCAGCCCGGCGGGACGCCTGCAGCGCAACATGCTCGGCTCGTTCGCCGAGTTCGAACGCGAGGTGATCGCAGAGCGCATGACCACAGGGCGCGACGCGCTGGCCCGCGCCGGGGGCTGGCCGACCTCGGCTGCTCCTTATGGGTGGCGGGTCGACACTGACGGACGGTTGGCGTTGCACCCGATCGAGGCACCGGTGCTCTCCGCCATGGTCGAACGCTTCGCCAACCAGGGGCGCAGCACCACCGAGGTGGCCAAGGAGATGAACGCTCTCGGTCACTCCCGCCGCCGTGGCGGCGCCTGGGACTCTTTGTCGGTTCGAGAGACGCTTCGCGACGGCGTCGACCATCTGGCCGGGACCTTCACCTGGCGGAGGCCCGGCCGGGGCCATGCCCGGGCACCGATCATCATCGCCGGGCCGGCGCTGATCGACGAGGCCACCCAGGCCCGGCTCGTCGCCCGTCTCGCCGCCACGACCAACGCCCATGCCTCCCACCCCGAGCGTTACCTGCTGTCGGGGCGGATCGTCTCCCCCCACGGCACCGCCATGTACGGGTACTGCACCTCCAGCCCCCTCTACCGCTGCGCCGAGACGTTCACCTTCGCTGCGCCGCCCGAGGGGCGCTGCGCCACCTGCAAGACTGTGCGCGCCGAGACCGCGGATGAGGCGGTGTGGGGGGAGGTGCTCAAACTGCTGTCCGACCCGGCCCGGCTGGCAGCGATGGCCGGCGTGAACCTCGACAACTCCGGCGAGCGGCGGTCCAAGGTGGACGACCTGGCCGCACTCGACCGGCGCATCGCCTCCTTGGAAACCGCAGCCGGGCACAAGCTGTCGGTGCTCCTCGCCAGCGGACTCGACCCAGCCGTCGCCGCCGAGACGGCCCGGTCGCTCACCGACCAGCTTGACACCGCTCGCGCTCTGCGGGATCGGGTCGCCTCCGAGATCGCCGGGCGCGACGACCGTCGGGACCGCCTGACCCGGCTGCAAGAGTTGTCCAAGGGAGCGAAGCGCAAACTGCGACAGGCCGACTTCGCCACCCGTCGACGCATCGTCGAACTGCTGGACCTGCGGGTCTACGTCGAGGCCTGGGACACCTGCGCCACCTGTGAGGGCACCGGCTGGGTGTCCCGATTCGCTCCCGGCGCCGCACCCACCGGCGAGGAGCGCACCATCTGCGCCAAGATTTGTCCGAACTGCCTGCGCCACCGCGCCCTGCCCCGGCTGTCCATCGAGGGGAGCGTCCCCGACGCCGACCTCGACACCCACCTCGACACCCACCCCGCGCTTGACGCTCTGCGCTGGCCGTTCCGCCTGGCCGAGCGCGACGGGGCCCATCGCGAGGGGGCCTAAGAGTGGTGGGCGATCAAACTCCGTGCAGGAGGGCGGCGGTCTACGCCCGGGTCTCCACCGCCGAGCAGGCACAAGGCAGCTCCCTGCCCGAACAGGTCGTCACCTGCCGGGCTCACATCGTTGCAGCGGGCTTCGCCGAGGCCGGAGTTTTCGTAGACGAGGGCGTGTCGGGGGCCAAAGCCAGCCGTCCCGGCCTCGACGCGCTGATGGCGGCGGTGCGCTCCGGGGACATCGACGTGATCGTCGTCGCCCATCTCGACCGGGCCGGCCGGTCGATGCGTCACCTGGGGGAACTGATGGGCGAACTCGACGAGCGTGGCGTCGCCTTGGTGTCTGTGGCGGAGAGTTTCGACTCGAGCAGTCCCTCCGGGCGCCTGCAGCGCAACATCCTCGCCTCCTTCGCCGAGTTCGAACGCCAGACGATCGCCGAGCGGGTGACCACCGGCACCGAGGCGGCACTGGCAGCGGGTCAATGGCCCGGGTCCTACGCCCCCTACGGTTACGCCACCGGTCCGCCGGGCAACCGGCTGCGCTTGGTGCCATCCGAGGCCGACACGCTTCGGCGGATCATCGACCTGTTCGTCGAGGAGGAGTTGTCCACCCCGAAGATTGCCGCCGCGCTCAACGCGGAGGGACGCCGACCCCGCCACGGGGAGCGGTTCAATGCCCGCATCGTTAGATGGCTGCTGTGCAACCACGAGCATCTCTGCGGCCGTTTCACCTGGCGTCGCCCCGAGCTCGGATATGGCCGCGACCCT
>JAKBAA010000174.1 GCA_021809425.1 Actinomycetes bacterium
CCATCACCGATCGCCCGGCCGACCCCAGCCGGGCCAGGATCGTCGTCGAGCTGACTGCCATCGCTGACGGAACCCGGATGCACTTCACCCAAGAGACGCCAGGCTTCGCACCCGAGCAGCAGGAAGGGGTCCTCGCCGGTTGGCAGTCATTCATCGACGAACTCGAGCAGATCGCGAGGGCGTAAAAAGGAGGCTCCGTCGACGTGGCGCGTTCGCGAATCCTATTTGGTCGGGTCGGTGACCCCGACGACGATGTCGCTGCCCCATTGTGCGCCGGGCGTGGTTGGGGTGGTCTCGACTCGGACGTCGGCACCGGTGTAGGGGGCGTCGACCATCTGGCCGTTGCCGATGTAGATGCCGACGTGGGTGACGTCGGTGGGACCTTGGCCGAAGAAGATGAGGTCGCCGGGTTGGAGGGGGTCGTCGGGTCCGAGTTTGGCCGTGCCGTCGTACTGGTCCTGGGCGACTCGGGGAAGGCTGATCCCGGCGACCTTGTAGGCGGCCTGGACCAGTCCGGAGCAGTCGAAGCCGACGCCGGGGGTCTCGCCGCCCCAGATGTAGGGGGTGCCGACTTGGGCGAGGGCCCAGTCGACGGCGACGCCTCCGGCGGTGCCGGCGGCGACGGTCTGGGCCTCGGTCTGGTCGTAGGTCTGGGCGAGGGCGAGGACCTCATTGACGTACCAGGTCGCGTGGTTGTAATCGAAGATGGCCTGGTTGAGGTTGGCGCCGTTGGCTGCCCCGTTGGCGCACAGCATCCGGGCGGCCGCGTACACCGCGTCGGTCGGGTCGTAGGGGCTGGGCGGGTTGGCGCCGCCGGGTGGGACTGGCGTGTCGTATTCAGCGAACGTGGAGGCGAGCTCCTGCATGTCGCCTTCGGCGCCAGCACTGTTGGCCCCGGACTGAACGCCGGGCAGGGTGGACTGGCCGTTGTCGGACTCGATCGTGCCGATGGCGGCGAGCACGGTCCAGGGGAGCCCCGGGCAGGTGGTGGCGGCCTGCTGGTAGAGGGCGAGCATCGCCGGGGGAATCGCGCTCGTGGCCGTGGCCGACGGAGTGGCCGCTGCGGCGCCGAGGAGCGAGGCGATCCCCGCGCCGGCACCCGCCGCGAGGAGCGCGACGAGGATGACGAGCCCGCCGGCCGCAGCAGCGGCCTTGGTGGCGAACCCGGAGGCGGCCGTCTCGTCGAGGGCGATGCTCACGCGCCAGCGAGGGGTAGGCCCGCGAGGTCGACCAGGCGGACACGGGCAGTGCCACCGGAGCTGGCGGGGAGCCACACGGGGCCGTCTGGTGCGGCGCGGGCGACGCGTGCGGTGGTGGCGACCGGGACGACCGGGTGGCGGAGCACCCGGCGGGCCTCGGCCTCGCGGCGCGGGGAGCCGAAGCTGAAGAGGACCCAGTTGGGATGCCCGGCGGCGACCGCGAGGCGGGCGTAGCCGTCGAGCTTTCGGGCGAGGCGTTCGAGGCGTTCGGTGCCGTTGTCGTACTCCAAGAGGAACGGCAGGCTGGTGGCGTGCTCGGTCCAGACGCCGTAGCCGTCGGGTCGGACGACCTCGCCCCACTCCGCGGCGCAGCGCCGCTCGGACCACCACTGTTCGAGCCCGCAGCCGACCCGGGCGCGCGCCGAGCGGGCGAGGGCGCAGAAGAAGCCGTTGGTCCCGACGAGGTGGGCGAGGCGCTGGCTGGCGGCGAGGTCGTGCACCAGCCGGCGGCACCAGGCGAGGTCGGCTACCTCGACGCCGTGCTCGGCGGCGACGAGGGCGGCGCCGAGCGGGCCGAGCACCCAGTGGAACGGGACCGGGCTGCCACCGCGCCGTGGTCGGAAGCGGTCGAGGACGTCGAGGGCGTACAGCTCGGCAAGGCGCATCCGGGCCCGGCGCTCCCCGGTGAAGCAGACGTCGGCGACCTGGGAGCTGGTGAGCACCCGGTGGTCGTCGAGCAGGCGGCAGAGCCGGCGGTCGCGTTCGGTGAGCCGGCCGAGGACGGCGAGCAGCCGGGAGTCGAGGTCCCGCCAGCCACGGCGGCTGGTGTCGCTCGGCCCGCTGCGATGCGGAGCGCCGTCGGGCTGTGGCGTGAGGCGATGCGGAGCGCCTGACGGCGCCCGACCACCTGCCGAGACAGATGCGGACGGGAGCCGAGCTGGCGAGGACCGAGTCGTCGACGACCGAGCGGCACTGGATGGAGCTACCGGCGATGCCGGTGATACCGGAGCGGATGGACCAGCTGCCGGCGTGAGCGGCCCAGCGGCTCCAGCCGAGTCCGACCCAGTACCAGCCGACCCAGTGCGGACCGGCCCCTGGCCGGCATGATCAGCCACGCTCATACCCACCTACCCCTTGAGTCCGCCGGCGCGGTGGAGCCCTCTCCGGCGCCGTGTGCTGGTGGTTCAGCCGGTCCCGAGGGCTCCAATCCAGGTCGGAGCCCCTCGTGGAGCCCCTGACGGAGCCCCTCGTGGAGCCCCTGACGGAGCCCCTCGTGGAGCCCCTGTTCGACGTCGCCCGGCCCGGCCCGTGACTGGGCCCGCCGGGTCTCCCGGGCGGCTCGGGCTTCGGCGATGGCGGTGACCGTGCCGGCGCTGCCGTTGCTCTCGCTGGCGGTGGCGGTGCGCGTGCCGGCGGGAAGCGTGCGTCCGGCGAGGGGCTTGGCG
>JAKBAA010000011.1 GCA_021809425.1 Actinomycetes bacterium
CCGCCGCCCCGACCGCGGCGGCGACGGTCGGCGCCGAGACGACGCCGGCGCGGGGCGGGGAGGTCGGGCGGCGCGCACCGCGGCCGGTCCGCCCGGGGAGGTGGCGGCGCCGGCTGACGGGCGTGGCGGCGGTGGTCGTGCTGGCGGCGGCCGGAGGGGTGGCCGTCGAGCTGCTGGTGCTGCACCGCAGCGTGCCGCGCCTCGGGGGGGTGGCGGTCGGCGCAGCCCGCGCCGAGGTGGCCCACGACGGGCTGCGGCTGGTGGTGGCGGGAGAGCGCTACTCGATCTCGGTTCCGACCGGAGCGGTGCTGGCGATGACGCCGGCCCCCGGCACGCGGGTGGCGCGGGGGAGCGCCGTGCGGGTCGTCGTGTCGCGGGGGCGCCCGCCGGAGGCGCTGCCGAAGGTGGCGGGGTCGGCGGCGGCGGCGGCGGTGTCGGCCGTGCGCCGTGCCCACCTGGTGCCGTCGGTGCAGGCGGTGTACGACCCGACGGTGCCGGCCGGGACGGTCGTGTCCACGTCGCCGGCGGCCGGCCCGCTGCGGTACGGGAGCACGGTCGAGGTGCGGGTGTCGAAGGGGCCGGCGCCGGTGACGGTGCCGGCGATCGGGGGCGGGTCGAGCTGGTCGAGCGCCGACTCGGCGCTGCAGGCCGTGCGGCTGGTGCCGGTCGAGACGTACGCGTACTCCGACACGGTGCCGGCCGGCGACGTCCTCGGTGTGACCCCGGCGCCGGGGACCACCGGGGTGGCGGTGGGGACCCACGTGACGGTCGAGGTGTCGCGCGGCCCGCGCCTCGTGGCGGTGCCGCCGGTCGCCGGCGACTCGATCGCCACGGCGATCGGGGCGCTGCGGGCGGCCGGGTTCGTCGTGACCGAGCAGATCGGCCCGCCGTTCGCCACGAAGGCGACCACGACGCTGCCGGCGCCCGGCGCCGAGGAGCGGCCGGGAGCGAGCGTGACGCTCTACGTCGCCTAGCCTCGTCGACGAGGCAACCGGTGCCCGAGCGGGCAGCCGGTGCGGTGCCACGGCAGGAGGACGGCTGGTGCGAGCGCTCGAGGGTCGGGTGGCGATCGTGAGCGGGGGAGGGCGCGGCCTCGGGCGCGCCCACGCGCTGGCGCTGGCGGCCGAGGGTGCCAAGGTGGTGGTGAACGACCTCGGCGCCCCCATCCAGGGCGCCCCGGGCCGGGCGGCCCCGGTGGAGGGGTCGCCGGCGCACGAGGTGGTCGACGAGATCGTGGGCGCCGGTGGCGAGGCCGTGGCGAGCACGGAGGACGTCACCTGCTTCGAGGCCGGCGAGCGCCTGGTGGCGACGGCGCTCGAGGCGTTCGGGCGGCTGGACGTGCTGGTCAACAACGCCGGCAACCTGCGGGACCGGGCGCTCGTGCACCTGAGCGAGGAGGACTGGGACACCGTCATGGCGGTGCACCTGAAGGGCCATTTCGTCCCGACCCGGTTCGCGGCGGCGTACTGGCGCGAGGAGGCGAAGGCGGGCCGGCCGGTGGCGGCGTCGATCATCAACACCACCTCGACCTCGGGGCTGAGCGGCAACCCGGGACAGTCGCACTACGGGGCGGCCAAGGCCGGGGTGGCGGCGTTCACGGTGATCGCCGCCCAGGAGCTCGCCCGGTACGGCGTCCGGGTGAACGCCGTGTCGCCGGTGGCGCGCACCCGGATGACCGAGACGCTGCCGGCGCTCGCCCAGCTGTTCGCCCCGCCGTCCGACCCGGCGGCGTTCGACGAGTGGGACCCTGCGAACGTGTCGCCGCTCGTCGCCTACCTGGCGTCGGCGTCGTGCCCGGTGACCGGGCGGGTGTTCTTCGCCCAGGGCGGCCGGATCAATCTGTTCGAGCCGTGGACGCTGGGGCCGGGCATCGAGAAGGCGGGCCGGTGGACGGTCGAGGAGCTGACCGAGGCCGTGCCCGGCCTCGTCGGCGAGGCCGGCTGACCGGCGGGCTCACCCCCCGGGGGGCGGTGCGGTGATCGCCCGGAGGGCGTCGCCGAGCGGGCCGGGGTCGGCGGCGGGCGACCCGGAGAAGGCGGCGAGGAGCACGGCGAAGTCGCCCTCGACGCGGATCTGGCCGGACATGAACGCCTCCATGGCCGCCTGGCGGTCGCCGTCGACGAGGACGGCCTGGGCGGTTGCATAGCCCAGGGTGACCCGGACGGCGGCGTCGTCGAGGTGGCCGAGTTCGACCTCGACGGGGCCGGCGGTGGTGTCGAGGTGCGCCTCGAGGTGGCCGTCGCCGAAGGGGACGTCCTCGACGACGAGGTTCATCCGCACGGGCGGCCCGTCGGGCGCCGGGAGGGTGGCGCGATGGGCGTCGTGGAGGGCGCGGGCCGCCTCGATCCAGTCGTGACTGAGGAACGGGTAGGTCGCCATGGCGGCTCCTCGGGCTTCGGGGCGGTCGCGGACGGCTGGGTAGCATACGGCCATGCCCGCAGAGCTCCTCGCCGGCGCCGAGCCGTACCGCTCGTCGAGCGGGCCGGACGGCGTGCTGTTGCTGCACGGCTTGACCGGGACGCCCCACTCGCTGCGACGCCTCGCCTATTGCCTGGCCGACGCCGGGCTGAGCGTGGAGCTTCCGCTGCTGCCGGGCCACGGGACGAGCGTGGAGGACCTGGCGGGGACGCGCTTTCACGACTGGGCGGGCGCCGCCGAGGCGGCCTATGACGGGCTGGCGGCGCGCTGCGACCGGGTGGTGGTGTGCGGGCTGTCGATGGGCGGCACGTTGTCGTGCTGGCTGGCCGAGCGTCACGCCGAGCTGGCCGGGCTGGTGCTGATCAACCCGCTCGTCGAGCCGCCGGCACCGGCGGCGGTCGAGGTGCTGCGTGCCGGGCTCGGCAGCGGGACGTCGACCCTGCCGGCGATCGGGTCGGACATCGCCCTGGCCGGCGTGCGCGAGGTGGCCTACGACGCCCTGCCGGTGGCGGCGCTCGTGTCCCTGCTCGAGGCGACCGCAGCGGTGGCGGGGGCGCTCGGGCGGATCTGCTGCCCGGTGCTGGTGCTGTCGTCGCTCGTCGACCACGTCGTGCCGACCGGGTCGAGCGACCTCGTCGAGTCGGCCGTGTCGGGACCGGTGGAGCGGGTGGCGCTCGAGCGCAGCTATCACGTGGCGACGCTCGATCACGACGCAGGAGAGGTGGAGCAGCGGGTGGTTGCATTCGTCCAGAAGGTGCTCGCCTGATGGCGGGCGACACCCCCGGGAGGCTGACCCGGGAAGAGGTGGGGCACGTGGCGCACCTGGCCCGGCTCGAGCTGACCGAGGACGAGCTCGAGCGCTTCGCCAGGCAGCTGTCGGCGGTGCTCGGCCACGCCGAGGCGCTCCGAGGGCTCGACGTGTCGGCGCTGGCGCCGACGTCGCACCCGCTGGAGCTCGAGAACGTGCTGCGCCCCGACACGGTCCGAGCGGGGCTGACCCGGGAGGAGGCGCTGGCGGCGGCGCCGGCGACCGAGTCGGGGTGCTTCGTGGTGCCGCGCATCCTCGGGGAGGCGCCGTGACGCCGGCGGTGCCGGTCGGCGCCCTCGAGCTGGCGGCCGCCGTGCGGGCGGGGGAGGTGTCGGCGACCGACGCCGTCGAGGTGGCCCTCGGGGCGATCGAGGCGCACGACGGTGAGCTGCACTGCTTCAACACGGTGACCGCCGAGGCGGCCCGGGCGAGGGCGCGGGCGGTCGACGAGCGCCGGAGGGCCGGCGAGCCGCTCGGACCGCTCGCCGGGGTGCCGGTGGCGCTCAAGGACAACCTGTGCACCCGCGGGGTGGAGACGACGTGCTCGTCGCGCATCCTCGCCGGGTGGCGGCCGCCGTACGACGCCACGGTGGTGGAGAAGGTGCTGGCGGCCGGGGCGGTGCCGGTGGGCAAGACCAACCTGGACGAGTTCGCCATGGGGTCGTCGACGGAGAACTCGGCGACCGGCCCGACCCGGAACCCGTGGGACCGGTCGCGGGTGCCCGGCGGCTCGTCGGGGGGGAGCGCGGCGGCGGTCGCCGCCGGTCTCGTGCCGCTGGCGCTCGGCTCGGACACCGGCGGCTCGATCCGCCAGCCGGCGGCGCTGTGCGGGGTGGTGGGCATCAAGCCGACCTACGGGCTGGTGTCGCGGTACGGGCTGATCGCCTTCGCCAGCTCGCTCGACCAGGTGGGGCCGTTCGCCGCCACGGTGGCGGACGCGGCGGCGCTGCTCGAGGCGATCGCCGGGCACGACCCGCGCGACTCGACGTCGCTCGAGCGCCCGGCACCGTCCCTCGTCGGCAGGCTCGGCGAGGGGGTGGGCGGGCTGCGGGTGGGGGTCGTCGCCGACTTCCTGGCGGACGCCTCCCCGACGTGCGCGGCGGCGGTGGGGGCCGGGGCGGAGGCGCTCGCGGCGGCCGGGGCGCGTGTCGAGGAGGTGGCGATCCCCGAGCTGCTGGACGGGCTGGCCGCCTACTACCTGCTGGCGCCGGCGGAGGCGTCGTCGAACCTGGCGCGCTACGACGGCGTCCGGTACGGGCTGCGGGTCGACGCCGAGGAGGTGGCGGCGATGAACGCCCGGACGCGGGCGGCGGGGTTCGGGGCGGAGGTGAAGCGACGGATCATGCTCGGCACCTACGTGCTGTCGGCCGGCTACTACGACGCCTACTACGCCCAGGCACAGCGGGTGCGGACGCGGATCATCCAGGCGTTCGCCCGTGCCTACGCCGAGGTCGACGTGCTGCTGGCGCCGACCACCCCGTCGGTGGCGTTCGAGCTCGGGGCGAAGCTGGACGACCCGCTCGAGATGTACCTGTCGGACCTGTTCACGATCCCAACCAACCTGGCCGGGCACCCGGCGGTGAGCGTGCCGTTCGCCCTCGGCGAGGAGGGGCTGCCGGTCGGCCTGCAGGTGCTGGCCCCGGCGCTCGGGGAGGCGGCGATGTGCCGCACCGCCGCCGTGCTCGAGGAGGCGGCCGCCCCCGGGGCGCGCGGCCCGGTGGGCGCGACCAGGGAGGGGGCCCGATGACGACGGTCGAGCGACCGGGGGTGGTCGAGGGGACGACGGGGCGGTTCGAGACGGTGATCGGGCTCGAGGTCCACTGCGAGCTGTCGAGCGCCACGAAGCTGTTCTGCGGGTGTCCCAACGCCTTCGGGGCCGAGCCGAACACGAACGTATGCCCGGTGTGCCTCGGCCTGCCGGGCTCGCTGCCGGTGCTGAACGAGCGGGCGGTCGAGCTGGCGATGCGGATCGGGGCGGCGCTCGGCTGCGAGATCCGGCCGTCGGTGTTCCACCGGAAGAACTACTTCTATCCGGACATGCCGAAGGACTACCAGGTGAGCCAGTACGACGAGCCGATCAACGTGGACGGCTCGCTCGAGCTGCCGGACGGGACGCGGGTCGGGATCGTCCGGGCACACATCGAGGAGGACACCGGCAAGACGACCCACGTCGGGGCGACCGGGCGGATCCACGGGGCCGACTACTCGCTCGTCGACTACAACCGGGCCGGCGTGCCGCTCGTCGAGATCGTGTCGGCGCCGGACCTGCGCACCTCGGACCAGGCGCGGGCGTACGTCGCCGAGCTGCGGGCGCTGCTCGTGGCGACCGGGGCGAGCGACGGCCGGATGGAGGAGGGGTCGATGCGGGTCGACGCCAACGTGTCGGTGCGGCCGGTCGGCAGCGAGGCGTTCGGGACGCGCTGCGAGATCAAGAACCTCAACTCGCTGCGGTCGCTCGGCCGGGCGATCGAGCACGAGGCGGTCCGCCAGGTGGCCGTGGTCGAGGCAGGCGGGCGGGTGGTGCAGGAGACCCGCCACTTCGACGAGGAGTCGGGGCGGACCTCGTCGATGCGCTCGAAGGAGGAGGCGGAGGACTACCGGTACTTCCAGGAGCCCGACCTGGTGCCGCTGCGGCCGTCGGCATCGTGGGTGGGTGAGGTGCGTGCCGGCCTACCCATGCTGCCGGCCGAGCGGCGCAGGCGCCTGCTGACCCTGGTCGACGGCGAGCCGGAGGCCGGGGGGGCCGGGACGGCGAGCCAGGTTGCGACCGTGGTCGACCTCGGTCTGGACGAGCTGGTGGTGGCAGCGGTGGCCGCCGGGGCGCCGGTCCGGGTGGCGTTGGCACGGTCGGCCAACGAGGCGGCCCAGCGGCCCGACCAGGCCCGCCTGGTCGACCCCGCCGCCTTCGCCGCCCTGTGCCGGTTGGAGGCGGGTGGGACGGTGTCGGCGACGCAGGCCAAGCAGGTGCTGGCCGAGCTGCTCGAGCACGGGGGCGACCCGGCCGAGATCGCCCGGGGGCTCGGGTTCGAGGCGCTCGGCGACGAGGCCCTGTCGTCGGTGGTGGACGAGGTGGTGGCGGCCAACCCGGGCGAGTGGGAGCGCTTCGTGGCCGGGGAGGAGAAGGTGGCGCAGTTCCTGCTGGGCCAGGTGATGCGGGCGACCAAGGGGCGGGCGAACGGCAAGGTGGTGGCAGCCGCCCTGGAGGCGCGCCGCGGCGGGGCGGCTTAGGGTAGGCGGATGGTCGACGAGCAGGCACCAGCCACCGGCGAGCGTCGTCGCTCGCTCAAGATCCACAGCCAGGACGTCACCGAGGGTCCGCGCCGTGCCGGGGCCCGGGCGATGCTCCGGGCGGTCGGGATGCGCGAGGAGGACTTCGACAAGCCGCAGATCGGGGTGGCGTCGACCTGGAACGAGGTCACGCCGTGCAACCTGCCGCTCGACCGGCTGGCCAAGGCGGCCAAGGCGGGCGTCCGTGCGGCGGGCGGGTTCCCGTTCGAGTTCGGCTCGATCACGGTGTCGGACGGCATCTCGATGGGGCACGAGGGGATGCGGGCGTCGCTCGTCAGCCGCGAGGTGATCACGGACTCGGTCGAGACGGTGATGCACGCCGAGCGCTTCGACGGGTTCGTCGGGCTCGCCGGTTGCGACAAGTCGCTGCCGGCGATGCTGATGGCGGCGGCCCGGCTCGACCTGCCGAGCGTGTTCGTGTACGCCGGGACGATCCTTCCGGGCCGCTGGCGGGACCGGACGCTCGACATCGTGAGCGTGTTCGAGGCGGTCGGGGAGCACGCGGCGGGCCGGATCGACGACGACGAGCTGCTGGCGATCGAGCGCAACGCGTGCCCGACCGAGGGGGCGTGCGCCGGGATGTTCACGGCGAACACGATGGCGGCGATCGGCGAGGCGCTCGGGATGTCGCTGCCGCTCTCGGCCAGCCCGCCGGCGGTCGACCGGCGTCGGGACGACGGCGCCTACGCGGCGGGGCAGGCGGTGGTGGGCCTGCTCGAGAAGGGCATCCGGCCGCGCCAGATCCTGACGAGGGAGGCGTTCGAGAACGCCATCGCCGTGACGATGGCGCTCGGTGGCTCGACCAACGCCGTGCTGCACCTGCTGGCGATCGCCCACGAGGCCGAGGTGGAGCTGTCGATCGACGACTTCGGGCGCGTCGGGGCCCGGGTGCCGCACCTCGCCGACATGAAGCCGCACGGGAAGTTCCACATGGTCGACCTCGACCGGGTGGGCGGCGTGCCGGTGGTGCTGCGGCTGCTGCTCGAGGAGGGGCTGCTGCACGGCGACTGCATGACGGTGACCGGGCGGACGATGGCCGAGAACCTGGCCGAGATCAACCCGCCGGGGCCGGACGGCGTGGTGGTGCACCCGGCGAGCGCCCCCATCCACAAGCGGGGCGGGATCGTCGTGCTGCGCGGCTCGCTCGCCCCGGAGGGCGCCGTGGTGAAGATCGCCGGGACCGATCTCGAGCGGTTCGAGGGGACGGCGCGGGTGTTCGACGGCGAGGACGGGGCGATGGCGGCCATCCTGGCCGGCGACATCGAGCCGGGGACGGTGCTCGTCATCCGCTACGAGGGGCCGAAGGGCGGCCCGGGGATGCGCGAGATGCTGGCGGTGACCGGGGCGCTCACCGGGGCGGGCCGGGGCGACGACTGCGCGCTCGTCACCGACGGGCGGTTCTCGGGGGGGACGCGCGGCTTCTGCATCGGCCACGTGGCGCCCGAGGCGACCGTGGGCGGCCCGATCGCCTTCGTGGCCGACGGCGACCGGATCGTGGTCGACGCCGTGGCCGGCACGATCGACCTCGACGTCGCGGCCGCCGAGCTGGAGCGGCGGTCGACCGGGTTCACCCCGCCGCCGCCGCGGTACACGAAGGGTGTGCTGGCCAAGTACGCCCGGCTGGCCACCGGCGCCGAGCGTGGCGCCGTGACCGAGCCGTAGGCGGCAAGGGTGGCAGCGGGCTTGCCGGGGCCCGGGCGTTCTGGCAAGCTGACGGTGATGTCGACCGCCACCAACGCCGTCGTACTTCTGACCTAGCGCGCGGCGACCTCTGCCGCCCGTGCGCTGACGACCTCCCGAAAGGGAGGTCGTTTCGTTTCCCGGGGCGGGAGTGGCGACGCCGGCCTCGGGCGAGGACCGTCGCCGACGAGGGGCCGCCGCCGGCGGCGCGAGGAGGAGAGGGCAATGGAGCTCACCGGTGCACAAGCGCTGATCAAGAGCCTCGAGGCGCAGGGCGTCGAGGTGGTGTTCGGGCTGCCCGGCGGGGCGATCCTGCCGGTGTACGACCCGATCATCGACTCGTCGATCCGCCACGTGCTGGTGCGCCACGAGCAGGGGGCCGGCCACGCGGCAGAGGGGTACGCGCAGGTGACCGGCCGGGCGGGCGTGGCCATGGTGACGAGCGGGCCGGGTGCGACGAACATCGTGACGGCGCTCGCCAACGCCATGATGGACTCGACCCCGCTCGTCGTCGTGACCGGGCAGGTGGCGACGACGGCGATCGGGACGGACGCCTTCCAGGAGGTCGACACCACGGGCATCACGATGGGGGTGACCAAGCACAACTGGCTGGTGACCGACCCGGCCGACATCGCCCAGGTGGTGGCCGAGGCATTCCACGTGGCGACGACGGGCCGGCCGGGCCCGGTGCTGATCGACTTCCCGAAGGACGTGGCCAACGCCCGGGTCGCCTACGAGGAGCCGGGGCCGGTCGAGCTCCCGGGGTACCGGCCGCCGGCGGCGGCCGACCCGGCGGCGGTCGAGGCGGCGGCGCGCCTGGTGCTCGAGGCGGAGCGCCCGGTGGTGTACGCCGGCGGCGGGCTGGTGAAGGCGGGCGCTGCCGAGGCGCTGCGGGCGTTCGTCGAGCTGACGGGCATCCCGGTGGTGAGCACGCTGATGGCGCGCGGCGTGCTCGACGAGGCCGACGAGCGGTTCCTCGGGATGCCGGGGATGCACGGCAGCTACACGGCGGTGACGGCGCTGCAGCGGGCCGACCTGCTGCTGGCGTTCGGAGCCCGGTTCGACGACCGGGTGACGGGACGCCTCGACGCCTTCGCCCCCGCCGCGAAGGTCGTCCACGTGGAGGTGGACCGTGCCGAGATCGACAAGGTGCGGCGGGCGGACGTGGCCGTCCACGCGGACGCCCGCGCCGCGCTGGAGGCGCTGACGGCGGCCCTCCGGCGCCTCGGCGGCAGTGAGCTGCCGGGGGCGTCGCGGCGCCGGCTGGGCCCGTGGATGGGCCAGCTGAACGAGTGGAAGGAGCGGTTCCCGCTCACCTACGAGCGCGAAGGTGACGGGGCCGCCCCGGCTGCCGGGACGGTCAAGCCGCAGCAGGTGGTCGAGGAGCTGCGCCGGCTGACGCCGGACGACACCGTGCTCGTGTCGGGCGTCGGCCAGCACCAGATGTGGGCGGCACAGTTCTGGCAGTTCCGCCACCCCCGGCAGTGGGTGAACTCGGGCGGGCTCGGCACGATGGGCTTCGCCGTGCCGGCCGCCGTCGGGGCGAAGGTGGGCCGGCCGGACGCGATGGTGTGGGCGGTGGACGGCGACGGGTGCTTCCAGATGACCGCCCAGGAGCTCGTGACGGCGTCGGCCGAGCGGATCCCGGTGAAGGTGGCGATCCTCAACAACGCCTACCTCGGGATGGTCCGCCAGTGGCAGCACATGTTCTACGAGGAGCGCTACTCGGAGGTGTACCTGTCGCCGAACCTGCCCGACTACGTGGGGTGGGCCGAGGCGATGGGCTGCGTCGGGCTGCGGGTGAGCTCGCCGGAGGAGGTGGCGCCGGCGATCGAGAAGGCCAACGACATCGACGACCGGCCGGTGGTGATCGACTTCCGGACCGACTCGATGGAGCAGGTGTTCCCGATGGTGCCGGCGGGCGCCTCGAACGACGACATCGTCGTCCACCCGAGCCAGTCGGGGCTGGGGCGATGAGCGCGCTGGCGGTCGGCGAGGACGGGGCGCGCCACCACGTGGTGGTGGTGCGGGTGGAGAACAAGGCGGGGGTGCTGGCCCGCATCGCCGGGCTGTTCTCGCGGCGCGGCTTCAACATCTTCTCGCTCGCCGTGGCGCCCACCCACGATCCGCGGTTCTCGCGGATCTCGGTGGTGGTCGACCTCGAGTCGACGCGGCTCGACCAGGTGCTGGCCCAGCTGGAGAAGCTGGTCAACGTGGTCGAGATCCGCGAGCTGCACCCGGCGGACGCCACCGAGGCCGAGCTGTGCCTGGTCACGGTGCGCGCCCCCGGGACGCGCCCGTCGCTCGACGGGGCGCTGGCGGCGGCCGGCGCCCGGGTGGTGGAGGACGCCGGGGAGACCCTGACGGCGGTGCTCGCCGGGGCGCCGCTCGAGCTGGACGCCTTCGAGGCGGCCCTGGCCCGGTTCGACATCGTGGAGCTCCAGCGCACCGGCCGCGTCGCGCTCCCTAAGCTCGCGCCCGCTCTGCGCGGCGCCGACTGAGCCCCCGCGCCCGCTGGGCGCGGCCGATCCGCACGACCGACAGAAACGGAGCAGCTGACGATGCCCACCCTGTACTACGCGAAGGACGCCGACCCGAGCCTGATCCAGGGCCGGAAGGTGGCCGTGATCGGCTACGGCTCGCAGGGCCACGCCCACGCCCTCAACCTGCACGAGTCCGGCGTCGACGTGCGCGTCGGGCTGCGGGCCGGGTCGGGCTCGGTGGCCAAGGCCGAGGCGGCCGGGCTGCGGGTCGTCGACATCGCGACGGCAGCCGACGAGGCCGACGTCGTGATGCTGCTGTTGCCGGACACCGACCAGGCGAAGGTGTACGAGGAGCAGATCGCCCCGAACCTGAAGGACGGGGACGCCCTGCTGTTCGCCCACGGGTTCAACATCCGGTTCGAGACGATCAAGCCGGCCCCGGGGATCGACGTGGCGATGGTGGCGCCGAAGGGTCCGGGCCACCTGGTGCGTCGGACCTACACCGAGGGGGGCGGGGTGCCGGCGCTGATCGCCGTGGCGGCCGACGCCTCGGGCAGGGCGATGGCGCTGGCCCTGTCGTACGCCGACGCCATCGGGGCGACCCGGGCGGGGGTGCTCGAGACGACGTTCTCGGAGGAGACCGAGACGGACCTGTTCGGGGAGCAGGTGGTGCTGTGCGGGGGGCTGACGGCGCTCGTGATGGCCGGGTTCGAGACGCTGGTCGAGGCGGGCTACCAGCCGGAGTCGGCCTACTTCGAGTGCCTGCACGAGCTGAAGCTGATCGTCGACCTCATGTACGAGCAGGGGATCGCCGGGATGCACTACTCGATCTCGACGACGGCCGAGTACGGCGACCTGACCCGCGGCCCGCGGGTGGTGAGCGCGGCGGTGCGCGAGGAGATGCGCAAGATCCTCGGGGAGATCCGCGACGGGACGTTCGCCCGTGAGTGGATCGGCGAGTACGAGGCAGGCTCGTCGCACTTCAACGAGCTGCGCCAGAAGGTGGCCGAGCACCCGGTGGAGCGGGTCGGCAAGGAGCTGCGGGCGATGATGCCGTTCATCTCGGGCGGGCGGGCCCGGGTGGAGGACGTGTCGGGCGGCTAGCGCCCGGGCGGGTCGGCCGCCCGGGCGCCGGCACGGTCGGCCACCCGGGCGGCGGCCCGGGTGGCCGAGGGCGGCTAGGCGAGGCGCTCGACGACGAAGTCGATGCAGGCGGTGAGCGCCGCCACGTCGTCGGGGTCGATCCCGGGGAACATGGCGACGCGCAGCTGGTTGCGCCCGAGCTTGCGGTACGGCTCGGTGTCGACGACGCCGTTGGCGCGCAGGGTCTTGGCCACGGCTGCAGCGTCGACGTCGTCGACGAGGTCGATCGTGCCGACCACGTGGCTGCGGTGGTCCGGCTTGGCGACGAAGGGGGTGGCGTAGCTGGAGCGCTCGGCCCACCCGTAGAGGTGCTCGGCCGAGCGGTCGGAGCGGCCGGCCGCCCAGTCGAGGCCGCCGTTGCCGTTGAGCCACTCGACCTGGTCGGCGAGGAGGAGCAGGGTGAGGACGGCCGGGGTGTTGTAGGTCTGCTGCAGGCGTGCGTTGTCGATGGCGATGGCGAGGTCGAGGAAGGCCGGTACCCACCGGCCGGACGCCGCGATCCGCTGGGCCCGCTCGACGGCGGCCGGGGAGAGGGCCGCCAGCCAGAGCCCGCCGTCGGACCCGAACGACTTCTGGGGGGCGAAGTAGTAGGCATCGACCTCGGACGGGTCGAAGCGCAGGCCGCCGGCGCCGGAGGTGGCGTCGACGAGGACCAGCCCGCCGGCGGCGGTGCCGTCGGCCCGCCGGGGGCGCTGCAGGGGCATCATGACGCCGGTGGAGGTCTCGTTGTGGGTGAGGGCGTAGGCGTCCACCTGGTCGTCGGCGACGGCGTCCGGGTGGGTCCCGGCCTCCGAGGTGAGGACGGACGGCTCGCCGAGGTGGGGGGCCGCTTGGGCGGCGGCGGCGAACTTGGCAGAGAACTCGCCGAAGGACAGGTGCTGGCTGCGCTGGTCGATCAGGCAGAACGTGGCAAGGTCCCAGAAGGCGGTGGAGCCGCCGTTGCCGAGGACGATCTCGTAGCCGTCGGGGAGGCCGAACAGCTGGGCCAGCCCGTCGCGGCAGCGCCGGACGACGTCGCGGACGGGGCCCTGGCGGTGCGAGGTGCCGACGATGGACGATCCGGTGGCGGCGAGCGCCACGAGGGCGTCGGGGCGGACCTTGGACGGTCCGCAGCCGAAGCGGCCGTCGGCGGGCAGCAGGTCCTTCGGGATGTCGATCGTCGCCATTGGGCACCTCCGGATGAGGCGGCGGCCGCTCCGACGCTGCCGCCGTCTGTGCCAGCATGACAGGTATGGCAGAGGCCGCTGACACCGCCCCCCGCCGCCCGGTCGTGCCCGGGCGGGTCTCGCGCCGGCTGGCGGCGGTGTCGCCGTCGGCGACGCTTGCGATCGATGCCAAGGCGAAGGCGATGAAGGCGGAGGGCCTCGACGTGGTCGGGTTCGGCGCCGGCGAGCCCGACTTCCCGACGCCCGAGCCGATCGTCGAGGCGGCCGTGGCGGCGTGCCGGGACCCGCGCAACCACCGCTACACACCGACGTCTGGGCTGCCGGAGCTGCGCGAGGCGATCGTGCGCAAGACGCGGCGGGACTCCGGGCTCGAGCTGGCCCCGAGCCAGGTGCTGGTGACGAACGGCGGCAAGCAGGCGATCGCGAACGCCTTCGCCGCCCTGCTCGACCCGGGCGACGAGGTGCTGCTGCCGGCGCCGTACTGGACGACGTACCCGGAGGCGATCGCCCTGGCCGGGGGGGTGCCGGTGATCGTGCCGACCGACGACACGACCGGGTTCCGGGCGACCGTCGAGCAGCTGGAGCGCCACGCCACCGAGCGGACGAAGGCGGTGCTGTTCGTCTCGCCGTCCAACCCGACCGGCGCCGTCTACCCGAAGGAGCAGATCGTGGCCATCGGCCAGCTCGCCGTGGCGCGCGGCTGGTGGGTGGTGGCCGACGAGATCTATGAGCACCTGGTGTACGACGGCCTGGAGCAGCACTCGATGCCGGTGGTGGTGCCGGAGCTGGCGGGCCAGTGCATCGTGGTCAACGGGGTGGCCAAGACGTACGCCATGACGGGGTGGCGCGTCGGGTGGATGGCCGGCCCGAGGGACGTGGTGGAGGCGGCGACCAACCTGCAGTCGCACGAGACGTCGAACGTCAACAACGTGGCCCAGCGGGCCGCCCTGGCGGCGCTCGAGGGGGACCTGTCGGCGGTGGCGACGATGCGAGAGGCGTTCGACCGGCGTCGGCGGACGATCCAGCCGATGCTCGACGCCATCGACGGGGTGTCGTGCCTGTTGCCGGAGGGTGCCTTCTACGCCTTCCCGTCGATGGCCGGGGTGCTCGGCCGCCAGCTGCGCGGGCGGCGTCCTGCGACGACGCTCGAGCTGGCCGAGGTCGTGCTCGAGGAGGCCCACGTGGCGTTCGTGCCGGGCGAGGCGTTCGGGGCGCCCGGGTACGCCCGGTTCTCGTACGCCCTGTCCGACGAGGACCTGCGTACGGGCGTCACCCGCCTGGCCGAGCTGCTCGCCGAGGCCGTTCCCGGCTAGGCAGGCCGGTGGCCGGCCGGGAGCCGGCACGACCAGACGATCGACCACCGAGCAGCACCGACCCGAAGGAGCCCCTCCGCCATGGCACGGATCCTCGTCACCGAACGGCTCGCGAAGGGCGGCCTGGAGGCGATGTCGGCGGCGGGGCACGAGGTGGTCGAGCGGCTCGACCTGACCCCGGAGACGCTGGTGGAGGCGGTCGGGGGGATGCACGCCCTGGTGATCCGGTCGGCGACGAGGGTGACCGAGCAGGTGCTCGAGGCCGGCCGTGACCTGCAGGTGGTGGGCCGGGCCGGGGTGGGGCTGGACAACGTGGACGTGGCGGCCGCCACCCGGCTCGGCGTGATGGTGGTGAACGCCCCGGAGTCGAACATCGTGTCGGCGGCCGAGCACGCCATCGCCCTGCTGCTGTCGCAGGCGCGCAACGTGCCGCAGGCGAGCGCCGCCTTGCTGGCCGGGCGGTGGGAGCGGTCGCGGTGGGAGGGGGTGGAGCTGCACGGCAAGACGCTCGGCATCGTCGGGCTCGGCCGGATCGGCACGCTCGTGGCCCAGCGGATGCACGGCTTCGGGATGCACCTCGTGGCGTACGACCCGTACATCTCGGCCGACCGGGCGAAGCTGATCGGGGTCGAGCTGGCGTCGCTCGAGGACCTGGTGGCCCGGGCGGACTTCGTGACGATCCACCTGCCGAAGACCAAGGAGACCGAGGGGCTGTTCGGAAGGGAGCTGCTCGCCAAGGTGAAGCCGGGGGTGCGCATCGTCAACGCCGCCCGGGGCGGGCTGGTCGACGAGCAGGCACTGGCCGACGCCATCGGCGACGGGCGGGTTGCCGGGGCGGCCCTCGACGTGTTCGACAGCGAGCCGTGCACGGCATCGCCACTGTTCGCGCTGGCCGACAAGGTGGTCGTGACCCCCCACCTCGGGGCGAGCACCGGCGAGGCGCAGGACAAGGCGGGGGAGCAGATCGCCGAGCAGATCGTGCTGGCGCTCGCCGGCGACTTCGTGCCGTTCGCCGTCAACGTGTCGGCCGCCGGGGCGTCGGAGGCGGTCCGGCCGTTCGTCGGCGTCGCCGAGCAGCTGGGCCGGTTCCTGGCGGCGATGTGCGAGGGGCTGCCGGACCAGCTGGAGGTGGAGTACCAGGGGGCGCTCGCCGGCGAGGAGGTGGGGATCCTGACGCTGGCCGTGCTGAAGGGGATCTTCGCGGCGAGCACGGACGAGCCGGTCTCCTACGTGAACGCCCCCCAGATGGCCAAGGCCCGGGGGCTGGCGGTGCGGGAGGCCCAGACGGCCACCTCGCCGGACCGGGTGAGCCTCGTGACGGTGCGGTCGAGCGCCCATTCGGTGGGGGCGGCGCTGGCCGGCCCGCAAGGCCGCCCCCGGTTCGTCCTGGTGGAGGACCACCTGGTCGAGATGCCCCCCTCCGAGCACATGCTGGTGATCCGAAACGACGATCGCCCCGGGCGGATCGGGGCGGTGGGCACGGTGCTCGGGGACGCCGGCGTGAGCATCGCCGACATGGCGGTCGGCCAGATCGAGGGCACCGACCGCGCCCTGATGGTGATCGCCACCACCACCCCGGTCGGGGGCGAGGTGCTCGCCCGGCTCCGATCGACGCCGGGGATCAACGCCGTGTACCAGGTGCGGCTGTAGGCGGCCCGGGCCGGCGGGGCCCGCGCGCCGGGACCGGGCCGACCGGTGGGAGCGGCAGGGCGCCTTGACGACCGGCAGGTCGATCGGTCACGATTGCGTGGTGATCGTCCGGAGCCTCCTGACCAGCCTCCTCCGTACCTGACGGCGAGCGCCACCGCGCTCGCCACCACCTCCTGTGCCCTTGGGCCGGGAGGTTTTTTGTTGCCCCCGACCTGTGACTGCCGACCTGTGACCCTGCAACCGACGAGCGAACCGACGAGGACCCCGATGCCGCCGCCGAACGTGACCCCGAAGCCGATGCCATTCGACCGGTACCGCCCGTACCAGCCGGTCGATCTGCCCGACCGGACGTGGCCGTCGAGGACGTTGACGGCGGCGCCGCTGTGGTGTGCCGTGGACCTGCGGGACGGCAATCAGGCGCTGATCGACCCGATGGACCCGGCGCGCAAGCGGCGGATGTTCGAGGCGCTGGTGGAAGCGGGCTTCAAGGAGATCGAGGTCGGGTTCCCGTCGGCGTCCCAGCCCGACTACGACTTCGTGCGCCAGCTGATCGAGGAGGACCTGGTCCCGGACGACGTGACCATCCAGGTGCTCGTGCAGTGCCGGGCCGAGCTGCTGGAGCGCACCTACGAGTGCCTGCGGGGGGCGCGCAACGTGATCGTGCACTTCTACAACTCGACCTCGGTGCTGCAGCGCCGGGTGGTGTTCGGGCTCGACAAGGCGGGGATCACGAAGATCGCCGTGGACGCCGCCCGGCGGTGCCGCGCGCTGGAGGCGACGGTGCCGGGGACGAACGTGCGGTACGAGTACAGCCCGGAGTCGTTCACGGGGACCGAGGTCGACTACTCGGTGGAGATCTGCTCGGCGGTGATGGACGCCATCGAGCCGACGCCGGAGTGGCCGATCGTGGTCAACCTGCCGGCGACCGTCGAGATGTCGACGCCGAACGTGTACGCCGACCTGATCGAGCACGTCCACCGCAACCTGCCCCGGCGGGACGCCGTGGTGCTGAGCCTGCACCCGCACAACGACCGGGGCTGCGCCGTGGCGGCGGCGGAGCTCGGGGTGATGGCGGGCGCCGACCGGGTGGAGGGATGCCTGTTCGGCAACGGGGAGCGGACCGGCAACGTCGACGTGGTGACGCTGGCGCTCAACCTGTTCTCGCAGGGGGTCGACCCGCGCCTCGACCTGTCCGACATCGACCGGTTGCGCCAGGTGGCCGAGTACTGCAACCGGCTGCCGGTGCACCCCCGCCACCCGTACGTCGGGGAGCTCGTGTACACGGCGTTCTCGGGGTCGCACCAGGACGCCATCAAGAAGGGGATGGCGGCGCTGCCGGACGGCTACGAGGTGTGGGAGGTGCCGTACCTTCCGATCGACCCGCACCACCTCGGGCGGAGCTACGAGGCGGTGATCCGGGTCAACTCGCAGTCGGGCAAGGGCGGGGTGGCCTACGTGATGGAGGCCGAGCACCACCTGGTGCTGCCGCGCCGGCTGCAGATCGAGTTCTCGCGTGCCGTCCAGCACGTGGCCGAGGACGTCGGAACGGAGATCTCGCCGAGCGAGATGTGGGAGCTGTTCTCGGTCGAGTACCTGGCCGAGGGCGACCTGCAGCTCGTCGACCACGAGATCGCGGCGAGCGGCGAGCTCGACAAGGTGACCGCCACGCTCCGGCTCGACGGGCGCACGGTGGTGTGCACGGGCGAAGGCAACGGGCCGCTGTCGGCGTTCGTGGCCGGGCTGCGCGAGGCGCTCGAGGTGGAGCTGGACGTGGTGGACTACTCCGAGCACGCCGTGACGGCCGGGGCGAGCTCGCAGGCGGTGGCCTACGTCGAGACGAAGGGCGACGACGACCGGACCCGTTGGGGGGTCGGGATGGACTCGAGCATCCTGACGGCCGGCCTGCGGGCGGTGGTGTCGGCGGTCAACGGGCGGCGGCGGGCGGCGGCCGGTCCGGCCTAGGGGCGGCGGCCGGCCTCGAAGGCGGTGATGTCGGCCTCGTGGGCGAGGGTGACGCCGATGTCGTCGAGCCCCTTGAGGAGGCGCTCGCGGGCGACGTCGTCGAGGCGGAACGGGCCGGCGAGGCCGGCGGCCGGGGCCTCGACGACGCGGCGCTCGACGTCGACGACAACCTCGAGGGTCGGGTCGGCGGCGACTGCCGCCATGAGGGCCGCACCCAGCTCGTCGTCGACCTCGGCCGGCACCAGCCCGGACCGGGTGGCGTTGTTGCGGAAGATGTCGGCGATGCGCGGGCTGACGACGGCGCGGAACCCGTAGTCGACGAGCGCCCACACGGCGTGCTCGCGCGACGAGCCGATGCCGAAGTTGCGCCCGGCCAGCAGGATGGTGGCGCCGGCATGCTCCTGGCGGTTGAGGACGAAGTCGCGGTCGTCGCGCCACTCGGAGAACAGGCCGGCGCCGAAGCCGGTCCGCTCGATGCGCTTGAGCCACTCGCTCGGGATGATCTGGTCGGTGTCCACGTCGCTCCGCTCGAGCGGGACGGCGCGTCCACTGACGACGTGGACGGGGTCCATGGCGGGCTCCTTCAGTCGAGGTCGGCCGGCGTGGCGAGGTGGCCGAGGAGGGCGGTGGCAGCAGCGACCGCGGGGGAGACCAGGTGGGTGCGCCCACCACGGCCCTGGCGGCCCTCGAAGTTGCGGTTGGAGGTCGAGGCGCACCGCTCGCCGGGGCGGAGCTGGTCGGGGTTCATGCCGAGGCACATCGAGCAGCCGGCACCGCGCCATTCGAAGCCGGCAGCCCGGAACACCTCGTCGAGCCCCTCGGCCTCCGCCTGGGCCTTGACCCGGTTGGAGCCGGGGACGACGAGGGCACGCATGCCGGGGGCCACCTTGCGACCGGCGGCGATGCCGGCGGCGAGGCGGAGGTCCTCGATGCGCGAGTTGGTGCACGAGCCGATGAACACGGTGTCGAACGGGACGTCGCGCAGGGCCGTGCCGGGCTCGAGGCCCATGTAGGCGAGGGAGCGGCGGGCGGTGGTGCGCTCGTGCTCGTCGACCATCGCCTCCGGGTCGGGGACGACGCCGTCGATCGAGACGACCTGGCCCGGGTTGGTCCCCCAGGTGACGCTCGGGCGGATGGCGGCGGCGTCGAGGCGGACGACGGCGTCGAAGGTGGCGTCGTCGTCGGAGCGCAGCTGGCGCCAGTCGGCGACGGCCTGGTCGAAGGCCGGGCCCTTCGGGGCGTGGCGGAGGCCGTCCAGGTAGGCGAAGGTGACGTCGTCCGGGGCGATCAGCCCGGCCCGGGCGCCGGCCTCGATGGACATGTTGCAGACGGTCATCCGCCCCTCCATCGAGAGGCTGCGGATGGCCTGGCCGCGGTACTCGACCACGTGGCCGATGCCGCCGCCGGTGCCGAGGACGCCGACGATGGCCAGCACGAGGTCCTTGGCGGTGACGTCGCCCGGGAGGTCGCCGTCAACCTCGACGGCCATGGTGCGAGGGCGGACCTGGGGGAGGGTCTGGGTGGCGAGGACGTGCTCGACCTCGGAGGTGCCGATGCCGAAGGCCAGCGCCCCGAAGGCACCGTGGGTGGAGGTGTGGCTGTCGCCGCACACGATGGTCATGCCCGGCTGGGTGAGCCCCTGCTCGGGGCCGATGACGTGGACGATGCCCTGGTCGGGGTCGCCCATCGGGAAGAGGGTGACGCCGAAGTCGGCGCAGTTGGCGGCGAGCGCCTCGAGCTGGCGCCGGGAGACCGGGTCGGCGACCGGCTGGTCGAGGTCGGTGGTCGGCACGTTGTGGTCGGCCGTCGCCACGGTGAGCTCGGGCCGTCGGACCTGCCGGCCGGCGAGGCGAAGCCCCTCGAAGGCCTGCGGCGAGGTCACCTCGTGGACGAGGTGGAGGTCGATGTAGAGCAGGTCTGGCTCGCCGGCGCCGTCGCCGGCGCGCACGACATGGCGGTCCCACACCTTCTCCGAGAGCGTCCTGCCCATGCCGTCCCTTTCCCTCGCCCCGACCGCGCCAGCCCGGTGGGCCGGCAGCTCGACCTACTCGCTACTCGACCGCCACGATCTCCACGCGCAGCTCGCCGTTCGGCGCCTCGTAGGCGACGACGTCGCCGGCGGCGTGACCGAGCAGCGCCTGGCCGAGCGGCGAGCCCGGCGAGACGACGGCGGCATCGCTGCGACGCTCCTCGATGGAGCCGACGAAGTACCGCTCGACGTCGTCGTCCCCCTCGTAGCGGAGCGCCACGAGGCTACCGTGCGCGACCGTGCCGTCGTCGGCGACCCGCTCGACGACGACGGCGGCGCCGAGCATCGCCTGGAGCTGGCGGATCCGGGCCTCCATCTTGCCCTGGGCGTCCTTGGCGGCGTGGTAGTCGCCGTTCTCCGACAGGTCGCCGAGGGCACGGGCCGCCTCGATCTGGCGGGCGATGTCGATCCGGCCGCGGGTGGTCAGGTCGTCGAGCTCGGCGACGAGACGGGCGTGCGTCTCGGGCGTCAGTTGCGTCTCGCTCATCTGTGCACGGTACCGCCCGGGGCGGGCCGGCCGCCGAAGGTGGGGCCGGGCCGCCCGGTCAGGGGCCGAGGAAGGGAGGCGGGGGCGTCCGTCGGGCGGTACCGCGGCGGGCGTCGCGCTCTGCGCGGCGTGCGGCGTGGGCGACCCGTCGGCGCATGGCGACGAAGCTGAAGAGCATCAGGAAGAAGGGAAAGGCGGCGGTCATCCCGTAGTGGATGCCGTCGCCGGCCCACAGGCCGAGGAGGACCAGGTTGAGCAGGATCAGCCGGGCGGCGTAGCGCCAGAGGGCGGCCGTGCGCCACGCCGAGAAGACCGGGGGCGGGACGGCCGGCTGCTCGGCGAGGGAGCGCTCGTCCGGGAGGTCGGCGAACAGCTCGTCGAGCTGTCCGAGCGTCTTGGCGTCGAGGGCCCGGTCGATGCGGTCGGTGAGCTCGTCCACGGTCAGCCGACCGACGGCACCGTGGTGGCGGAGGCGGCCGACCGCCTCGTCGCGCTCTGCGTCGGAGGCTCGGAGGATCCGCCGGTCGTCGAAGGACGGGTGCATCACCTTCGATTCTCGCGCGCGATGGGCCGGTTCGACGCGGCGCGGGCCATATTTCGTCGCCGGTCGGCCGGCCGGGCGGAGGGGGCGAGGTCGAGCGGGGGCGAGGTCGAGCGGGGGCGAGGTTGACGGGGCATCCAGGAGTTGGGAGACTTCGGCGATGCGTAGCGGGCTGGTCTTCGTAATTCCCTGACGGCGCCCTCCTGATCGAGTGCGCCGTTCGCCGTCCACCCCGGTGGGCGGCCTTTTTGTTTGTCGGATCGGAGGGAGAGGACGTGGCTCGTCACAAGGTTGCAGTGATCGGCGGCGACGGGATCGGTCCCGAGGTGGTCGCCGAGGCGCTGAAGGTCGTGTCCGCCGCCGGTGTCGAGCTGGAGACGGTCGAGCACGACCTGGGAGCGGCGCGCTACGTGCGCACCGGGGAGGTGCTGCCGGACGCCGTGCTGGACGAGCTGCGCCGGGTGGACGCCATCCTGCTCGGCGCCGTCGGGCCGGCGATCGGGTCGCGCGACGTGCCTCCCGGGGTGCTCGAGCGCGGCCTGCTGCTGCGGCTGCGGTTCGAGCTGGACCTGTACGTCAACCTGCGCCCGTTCACCGGCGTCCCCGGGTCGCTCGCCGAGGGATGCGACTTCGTGGTGGTGCGTGAGAACACCGAGGGGCCGTACGCCGGCGAGGGGGGCCAGCTGCGGCGGGGGACGCCGTACGAGGTGGCGACGCAGGGGTCGGTCAACACCCGTCACGGCGTGGAGCGGTGCGTGCGGTTCGCCTTCGAGCTGGCCGAGGGCCGGCCGGGCCGCTCGGTGACGTTGGTGCACAAGACGAACGTGCTGACCTTCGCCGGCGACCTGTGGCAGCGGACGTTCGACGAGGTGGCCGTCGGACACCCGGGGGTGGAGCGGGCCTACAACCACGTGGACGCCGCCTCCATCTACCTCGTGACCGACCCGGGCCGCTACGACGTGGTCGTCACCGACAACCTGTTCGGGGACATCCTGACCGACCTGGCCGGAGCGGTGGCCGGCGGCATCGGCCTGGCGGCGTCGGCCAACCTGAACCCGGCGCGCACCGGTCCGTCGCTGTTCGAGCCGGTGCACGGCGCCGCGCACGACATCGCCGGGACGGGGGCAGCCAACCCGCTGGCGGCCATCCGGTCGGCGGCGATGATGCTGGAGCATCTCGGCGAGGCCGAGGCGGCGTCGAGGGTCCTGGCAGCGGTGCTCGCCTACCAGGACGAGCTGGCTTCGAGCGGCGACAAGCCGTCGACGAGCGCGATCGGTGACACGATCGCAGGGAGGCTGTGAACGTGCCGATCACCCCGACCTCGAAGATCTGGATGGACGGCGAGCTCGTCGACTGGGAGGCGGCGCAGGTGCACGTGCTGACGCACAGCCTGCACTACGGCACCGCCGTGTTCGAAGGGATCCGGGCGTACGCCACCCCGTCGGGGCCGGCCGTGTTCCGCCTGGCCGAGCACGTCGACCGGCTGCTGCGGTCCGCCAAGATCCTGTCGATCGAGGTGCCGTACGGTGCCGACGAGCTGGTGGCGGCGGTCAAGGCGACGGTGGCGGCGAGCGGGCTCGACTCGTGCTACATCCGGCCGCTCGTCTACCTGGGCTACGGCGAGATGGGCCTCAACCCGCTGCCGTGCGAGACGCGGGTGGCCGTCGCCGTGTGGCCCTGGGGCGCCTACCTCGGCGAGGAGGGGACGACCAACGGGATCCGGCTGAAGACCAGCTCGTGGGCCCGCCACGACAGCCGGTCGCTGCCGACCGCCGCCAAGGCGACCGGCATGTACATCAACTCGTCGCTCGCCAAGGTCGAGGCGGTCCGGGCCGGCTACGACGAGGCGCTCATGTGCACCACCGACGGCTATCTGGCAGAGGGGACCGGCGAGAACCTGTTCGTGGTGCGCCGAGGCCGGCTGCTGACCCCGCCGTCGTCGGGGGTCGGCGCCCTCGAGGGGATCACGGCGGACGCCGTGCGCACGATCGCCGTCGACCTCGGCTACGAGGTCGTCGAGACGCTGATGCGCCGGGCCGACGTGTACGGGGCGGACGAGGCGTTCCTGACGGGGACGGCCGCCGAGGTCGTGCCGATCGCCTCCCTCGACGACCGCCAGGTCGGCGCCGGCTGCCCGGGACCGATCACGAAGGCCATCCAGGACACCTACCGGGCAGCGGTGTCGGGGGAGATCGACCGGTACAAGGACTGGCTCGACCATGTCCACTGAGGCCACCCCCCCGGCGGCGGGCCACGGGCATGGCCAAGGGCATGCCGGCGGGGGGGCGCACGTGGCCACGGTCGACCTCGCGCTGCCGGCGGCGGTCGACATCTACGACACGACGCTGCGCGACGGGTCCCAGCAGGAGGGGATCTCGCTCACGGTCGAGGACAAGCTGCGGGTGGCCGAGCAGCTGGACCACCTCGGGGTGGCCTACGTCGAGGGGGGCTGGCCGGGGGCCAACCCGAAGGACGAGGAGTTCTTCGCCCGGGCCCGCCACGAGCTGAAGCTGGTGAGGGCCACCCTCGTGGCCTTCGGGTCGACCCGGCGGGCGGGCGGGCGAGCGAGCGAGGACGAGACGCTGCGCCACCTGCTCGGGGCGGGGACCGAGGCGGTGTGCCTCGTGGCCAAGGCGTCCGACCTGCACGTCACCGAGGCGCTGCGGACCAGCCTGGACGAGGCGGTGGCGATGGTGGCCGACTCGGTTGCCTACCTGCGGTCGGAGGGCCGACGAGTGTTCCTGGACGCCGAGCACTTCTTCGACGGCTACCGCCGTGACGCCGGGTTCGCCCTGTCGGTGCTGGCGGCCGCCGAGCAGGCGGGGGCGGAGACGCTGGTGCTGTGCGACACCAACGGGGGCACGCTGCCGCACGAGGTGGAGGAGATCCTGCTGGCCGTCCGCCAGCGGACCGGGGCCCAGCTGGGGGTGCACTTCCACAACGACAGCGGGTGCGCCGTGGCCAACACGCTGGCGGCGGTCCGCTTCGGGGCGACCCAGGTGCAGGGGTGCATGAACGGGTACGGCGAGCGGGCCGGCAACGCCGATCTGAGCGCGGCCATCCCCAACCTGACCCTCAAGATGGGGGTCGACACGATCCCGCGGGAGCGGCTCGAGCTGATCACGCCGGTGGCCCGGCACGTGGCCGAGCTGGTCAACGTCCCGCTCGACCCGCAGCGGCCGTACGTCGGGGTGGCGGCGTTCGCCCACAAGGCAGGACTGCACACGAGCGCCATCGCCCGGCGGTCGGACGCCTACGAGCACGTCCGGCCGGACGCCGTGGGCAACGGGACCCGCTTCGTCGTGAGCGAGCTGTCCGGCCGGTCGACCATCGCCCTGAAGGCGGCCGAGCTCGGCATCGAGCTCGACGCCGACGGGTCCGGGGAGGTGCTCGACACGCTCAAGCACCTCGAGCACGGCGGCTACCACTTCGAGGTGGCCGACGGGTCGCTCGAGCTGCTGCTGCGGGCCGCCGCCGCCCGCTCGGCCGGCGGGCTCGAGCGGTTCTTCCGGATCGAGTCGTTCCGGGTGACAACCGACTGGCGGGCCCACCCGGACGTGGTGGCCGCCGGGCCGGAGGCGGCCGGGTCGGGCCAGCTGGTCCACCCGTGGGCCGACGACGGGAAGCTGCTGACCGAGGCGACCGTCAAGGTGCACGTGGGCGGCGAGCGGATCGTGGCGATGGCCGAGGGGAACGGACCGGTGAACGCCCTCGACGCGGCGCTGCGCCAGGCGGTCCGGGCGGCCTACCCGGAGCTGGCGGCGGTGCACCTGACCGACTACCGGGTGCGCGTGATCGACACGTCGGGCGGCACGGGGGCGGTCACCCGGGTGCTGGTCGACAGCGCCGACCCGGACGGGAGCTGGTCGACGATCGGGGTGTCCGAGAACGTCATCGAGGCGTCGTGGCAGGCCCTGGTCGACGCCGTCGTCTACGGGCTGCTCCGGGCGGCTGCCGCCCCGCCGGCTAGCCTGGGCGATCAGCCATGACCCAGCCGAAGTACGCCCCCATCCCCCTCGAGGACGAGGTCCGGCCGGCCCACAAGCTGGGCCCGGCCGTTCCGTGGCGGCCCGACCGCCCGGCCGAGGTCGTCACGAGCCGACCCGGCCGCGACCCGCAAGGGTCGCCCGGCCGCGGACAGGGGACGCCGGGGCCCGACCAGGGCTACGCCCTGCGTCTGGCCGCCCGGTTCGCCGGCAGGCTGGAGCTCGGCCCGGGGGAGCACGCCGAGGACGTGCTGGCCGGGGCGGTGGCCGTGGCGATGCGGCGGGCCGCCCTGTTCGGGCGTGCCCCGGTGGCCACCGACCTCGAGGTGGCGCTCGCCCTCTTCCGGTTCCTGCAGCCGGCCGATGCGGCGGTCCAGGCGGCTCGGCGGGTGCGGTTCGCCGGGATCGGCCACGACGAGTGGCGTCGGCGGGAGCTCGCCAACGGGGTGCCCGAGGCAGCCCTCCGGCTCGACCCGGCCGGGGCGGCGGCGCGGCCGGTCGACCTGCCGGTGGCGGGGGCCCACTAGCGCACCAGCGCACTAGCCTCTCGTTCGGGGGGCTGGTCGCGGCGTCGGGCCGGCGGCAGCGCCGGAGCGGAGGTCGGACGATGGGACTCGTCGACAAGGTGCGGGCGCAGGCGACCCAGGTGGTCGGCAAGGCGCAGGAGGCCGGCAAGGTAGGCCAGGCCAAGCTCGAGGCACTGCAGGCCCGGCGCAAGGCGGAGGCGGTGCTGACCGAGCTCGGGGCGATCGCCTACCGGGCTCGCGGTGACCGGTCCAAGCCGGGCGACGACCGGAGGGCCGACGACCTGGTGGCGCGGCTGCGGCAGTACGAGGCCGAGTACGGCCCGGTCGACGAGCCGCTGAGCGGCGACGGGGACCTGTCGGACGGCTGACCCCTGCGCGGGCGGCCCCTGGCGCCCCGTCGGCGCGCCAGGCCCGGAAGGTGGGCCACGGCGTCGACGGTGAGGACGGTGCCGAGCCCTACGAGGACCCCGCCGACCGCATCGGTCGGGAAGTGCCACCGGAGGGCCACGACGGCGGCGCTGGTCGCGAGGACGGCGGCCGCGGCGGGGAGGGCGGCGACGAGCCGGGTCCAGCCCGGTGCCACGAGCACGGCCACGGCCGCCAGGGAGGCGACCGCCGTGACGGTCCCCGAAGGGAACGAGCTGCCACCGAGGACGGTCAGGTGGCGGCCGACGAGCGGCTTGGCGACGCGTTCGGTGACGACCACGGCCAGCACCGGCCCGGCCAGGCAGGCGAGCGCCCGGGCGAGGTCGCGCCAGCAGGTGAGGGCGAACCCGGCGGCCATCCCGCCGAGCAGCACCGGGAGCGACCCGAGGTCGGCCAGGTGGTGCCAGCCGGGGGACGAGGGCGCGGCCGGGAAGGCGGCGAAGCCGGCGGCGTCCAGCCGGTTGGGCCACGGGCGGTGGACGAAGACGAACCCGGCGGCTGCGGCGGCGGCGAGGAGCACGATGCCGGCGGTCAGCTGGCCGACGACGGCGGCCGGTCGAGCCCGGGTCACGACCTGACCCTAGGCCGGCTGCCCGGTGCGGCGGGGGCCAGGCGGTCCGACCGGGCAGCCGGGGGGTAACGTCTCGAGGCAGGCGCGCCGGTGCCGGTGAGCGGCGCGGCGCGCCGGCGAGCAGGGAGGGTCGTCCATCGGGTGAGCGCGGCATGAGCGACGCACGGGCACGGGGCGGGTGGCGACCGGACCGGTCGCCCGAGGCGACCCGGCTGCGGCGGGCGGGCCGGCGGGACCTGCTGATCGCCGCCGGCCTGGTGGTGGTCATGGTGGCGGCCCTGGCGGTCCGCTCGACCGCCCATCTGCACGTGCGGCAGATCGAGCCAAGGGTCGTCGTGTTCTCGTCGGCGGCCGGGTTCGTGGTGTTCGGGGTGGCTGCCACCCGCCGGCTGGCGCTGGCGCTGAGCAAGGTGATGACGTCGCGCACTGCCCGGGCGGCTGGGGCCGCCGTCCGGGTGGTGGTGACCGGGATTGGCTACGTGGTCGTGCTGTTCGGCTTCCTCGGGATGATCGGGGTGTCCATCGGCCACGTGCTGGTCGGCGGGACGGTGGCTGGGGTGGTGCTCGGGATCGCCGGCCAGCAGAGCTTGTCGAACATCTTCGCCGGGTTCGTCCTGCTGCTGGCGCGCCCGTTCGCCGTCGGCGACAACATCCGGGTGCGGTCGGGCGCCCTGAACGGGCCGTTCGACGGGGTGGTGCTCGGGATGAGCCTGACCTACGTGACGCTGTTCGTCGACGGCGGGGTGCTCAAGATCCCCAACTCGGGCGTGCTGGGGGCGGGGATCGGGCTGTACCCGGCGAAGGACCGGACGTTCGTCGAGGCGGCCCGGGCAGCCGGGGCGCCGTTCACGCCGCCGCAGGGGACGATGGCGGTGCCCGGCCCGGCCGAGGGCGCTGCGCCGCCGGCCGGCCCGACCGGTCCGGGAGCGGCCGGTCCGGGCGCACCGTGAGCAGGTGGGCCGGTCGAGCGCACGGTGGTGGCCGAGCTGCGAGACTGCCGAGATGATCGACACCGACATCGCGCTCGTCGTGCCCGCGCCCGTCGTGCCCGCGCCGGTTGTGCCCGCGCCGGTCGATGCGACCAGCCTCGGGTTGGCGACGACGAGGCAGCGGACGTCCCGGGTGAGCCAGGTGATCACGCTGGTTGCGGTGGTGGTCCCGGCGGTCGGGGTGGCGTCGGCCGCCGGGGTGCTGTGGGGGGTGGCGCTGTCGCCGCTCGACGTGGTGCTGTTCGGGGTGTTCTACCTGGCCACCGGACTGGGGATCACGGTCGGGTACCACCGGCTGTTCACCCACCGGTCGTTCGAGGCACCGACGGCGGTCCGGGTGACCCTGGCGGTGCTCGGGGCGATGACGCTGCAGGGGCCGGTGACCCAGTGGGTGACCGACCACCGCAAGCACCATGCGCGGTCGGACGCCGAGGGGGACCCGCACTCGCCACACCTGTCGGGGGGCGGCATCGTCGGGACGGTGCGCGGGCTGTGGCACGCGCACGTGGGGTGGATGTTCTCGACCAAGGGGATGGAGCGGGGCGAGCTGTACGGGGGGGACCTGTACGCCGACCGGCCGATCCGGCTGGTCGACCGGTGCTACCTGGTGTGGGTGGTGCTGTCGGTGGCCCTGCCGTTCGCCATCGCCCTGGCCGTCACGGGCAGCTGGCGGCGGGGGGTCGAGGCGCTCGTGTGGGCCGGGCTCGTCCGGATCTTCGCCTTCGAGCACGCCACGTTCGCCGTCAACTCGATCTGCCACACGTTCGGGCGGCGTGCCTACGTGGCGAGGGACGAGAGCCGGAACAACTGGGTGGTGGCCCTGCTGACGTTCGGGGAGGGCTGGCACAACAACCACCACGCCTTCCCTCGGTCGGCCCGCCACGGGCTGGGGCGGCTCCAGCTGGACGTGTCGTGGCTGGTGATCGCCGTGATGGCCCGTTGCCGGCTGGCCTCGGAGGTGCACCTGCCGACCGAGGGTCAGCGGCGGCGGGTGGCCGTGGTGGGCGGCTGAGCCGACCCGGTCCGACGGGCGGGGCGGGTCCGGGGGGTCAGCGCGCCGGCAGCGACAGGGCGGCCGGTCGCCAGCGGCCGCGGGCGAACAGGCACTGGACGGCGCTCGTGCGGCGCTCGTCGCAGGCGGCCTCCTCGTAGCAGAGCTGGAACTCGACCAGGCGGCGGGCGGCGGGGTCGACGCCGAGCTGGTCGAGCGTCTGGTGGCGATCGACGAGCCGGCGGCGCCACCGGCGGAGGGTCTCGGCGCGGTGCTGGCCGATGTCGTCGAGCGACACCAGGCGGAGGTCGCCGAGGCGGGTGGCGGTGTCGACGAGGCTGGTCACCGACGGCAGGCTGCCGCCGGGGAGGGCGTAGCGGGTGAGGAAGTCGCCGTGGCGGCGGGCCCGGGCGTAGTCCTGGTCGGCGACGACGACGCACTGGAGGGCGAGCAGGCCGTCCGGTGCGAGCAGGGTGGCGCAGCGCTCGAGGAAGGCGTCGTGCTCGCGCCAGCCGCGCCGGTAGAGGGCTTCGATGGCGACGACCTTGGCGTAGGTGCCGGTCAGGTCGCGGTGGTCGTCGTGGAGGACGGTGACGAGATCGTCCAGGCCGTCTTCCTTGGAGCGGGCGGCGGCCAGGTCGGCCTCGGCGGCGGAGTCGGTGATGGCGGTGACCCGACAGCCGTAGGCGCGGGCGGCGTACAGGGCGAAGCTGCCGAGGCCGGCGCCGACCTCGAGGACGTGGTCGGCCGGGGCCAGGCGGAGCAGGCGGCAGATGCGGTCGTGCTTGGCGGCCTGTGCCTCGGCGAGGGTGGCCCGGCCGGAGGCGAACAGGGCGGTGGAGCCGGTCATGGTGTCGTCGAGGATCGGGACCAGCTGGGCTCGCTCGAGCAGCTGGGCGAGCCCGTCGGGGGGCGCCTGCTGGCCGTCGGCGAGGAGGTGGCGGAACGGGGCCGACAGGCGGAAGGCGGCCCGGGTGCGGGTGAGCAGCTCGGCGTTGCGGAGGAGGAGGCGGAGGAACGAGGTGAGGTCGTCGAGCTCCGGGCAGGTCCACCAGCCGGCGATCCAGGCCCGCCCGAGACCGGTGATCCCCTCGGTGGCGACGGCCCGCCACAGGTCGGCGTCGACCACGTCCATCTCGGGGATCCGCTCGCCGGGGACCGGCCGGCCGCACAGGTGGCGGCGGGCGCCGTCGTGGACGATGACGGCGCCGTCGGTCATGTGGCCGAGCAGGCCGAGGACGAGCGCCCGGGTCGCCCGCTCCCCCGGGGATCGTGTGCTGCTCTGGCGCATCGCCCCCCTCTGCTGCCGCCGTCTGCCGCTGCCGCCCAGTCTTGCAGCGGGGACCCACCGCGGTGGTGGCACCGTGCGGCCGCGCGACCTGGTGGTGGGCGCCGGCGCGCGACACTGGGGGGGAGCGAGCGGCGCGGGCGCGCCGCGGCACGCCCGACGCCTGGATGCCACGATGCTGACCGTTCACGACCTCGAGCTCGCCGTCGGCGGCCGGACGCTGGTGCGTCCGGTGTCGTTCCAGGTGGCCCCGGGCGACCGGATCGGGCTGGTGGGGAGGAACGGGGCGGGCAAGACCACCCTGACCCGGGTGCTGGCCGGCGAGGGGCTGCCGGCGGGGGGCGAGGTCGGGCACACGGCGCCGGTGGCCTACCTGCCGCAGGACCCGCGGACGGGCGACCTGGAGGTGCGGGCGAGCGACCGGGTGCTGGCGGCGCGCGGGCTCGACCGGCTGTCGGACGAGCTGGCCGAGGCGGCGGCGGCGATGGGGTCGTCCGACGGCGACCGGCAGTCGGCGGCCGTCCGGCGGTACGGCAACCTGCAGGCCCGGTTCGAGGCGCTCGGTGGGTGGGCGGCCGAGGCGGAGGCGGCGGCGATCACCTCGAGCCTGGGGCTGCCCGACCGGGTGCTGTCCCAGCCGCTCGGCACGCTGTCGGGCGGCCAGCGCCGGCGGGTCGAGCTGGCCCGGGTGCTGTTCTCGGGAGCGACCACCCTGCTGCTGGATGAGCCGACCAACCACCTGGACGCCGACTCGATCGCCTGGCTGCGCGGCTGGCTGCGGACGTTCGAGGGTGGGTTCGTGCTGATCAGCCACGACACGTCGTTGCTCGAGGCGACGGTCAACCGGGTGTTCCACCTCGACGCGACGAGGTCGGAGATCGACCTGTACAACATGGGGTGGAAGGCGTACCTGACCCAGCAGGCCGCCGACGACCGGCGGCGGACGCGCGAGCGGGCGAACGCCGAGCGCAAGGTGGCGGCGCTGCGGAACCAGGCCGACCGGATGCGGGCGACGGCGACCAAGGCGAGGGCGGCCCACCAGCTGGACCGGCGGGCGGAGCGGCTGGTGGTCGGGCTGGCCGACGAGCGGCGGGCCGAGCGGGTGGCCCGGCTGCGGTTCCCCGAGCCTGCGCCATGCGGCCGGACGCCGCTGCGGGCCGAGCAGCTGGCCAAGCGGTACGGGTCGCTCGAGGTGTTCTCTGGGGTCGACCTGGCGATCGACCGGGGGAGCCGGGTGGTGGTGCTCGGGCTGAACGGGGCGGGCAAGACGACCCTGCTGCGGGTGCTGGGTGGGGTGGAGCAGCCGGACGCCGGGACGGTGCTGGCGGGGCACGGGCTGCGGCTCGGGTACTACGCCCAGGAGCACGAGACGCTCGACGCCGGGGCGAGCGTGTTCGACAACCTGCGACGCGCCGCCCCGGCGAGCTTCACCGACGTGGAGCTGCGGCGGATCTTGGGGGCGTTCCTGTTCAGCGGCGAGTCGGCCGGCCAGCGCGCCGGGACGCTGTCGGGGGGCGAGAAGACCCGGCTGGCGCTGGCGACGCTGGTGGTGTCGTCGGCCAACGTGCTGCTGCTGGACGAGCCGACCAACAACCTGGACCCGGCCAGCCGGGCCGAGGTGCTGCGGGCGCTGGCGTCGTACCGGGGGGCGATCGTGCTGGTCACCCACGACCCGGGGGCGGTCGAGGCGCTGGCGCCGGAGCGGGTGCTGCTGATGCCGGACGGCGTGGAGGACCTGTGGAGCGAGGAGCTGGGCGACCTGGTGGCGCTGGCGTGAGCCGGGCCCGGACGACCGCCAAGGGCAGCAGCCGAAAGGTTCACAGCGAGGCCTCAGCTCTGGCTCAGAGTCGTCCGAGGCGGAGGGGGCAGGATGCAGGTGGACTACGGAGCAGGCGAGGACGGTCCTGATGGGCGAGGGCAACGACTACGGGAGCGGCGACGAGCCGGTCGGCTCGCCGATGCCGCTGTCGATGCCGCCGTTCTCTCCACCCTGGTCGGCGGCGACGCCGGCCGTTCCGTCGTCCGACCCGGGGGGCGGGGAAGACCCGGCACCCGGGGAGCTGCGGGACGACGTCCCGGAGCGGCCGATCCCGCGCACTGCCCTGCCGGGTGACGCCGGAGGAGCGCCGCCATTGGGCGGCCAGCCGCCGTACCTCCCCCCCTACGGTTCCGGCTGGTCGCCCGGCGGCCTCCCATCGGACGGACCGCCGTCGACCCCTCGGACCCCGCCACCGGCTCCCCGGCGCGGGCTGGCGGCGCTGGCGGCGGTGGCCCTCGTGACCGGTGGCCTCGGTGCGGGCCTGGGCGTGGCCCTCACCGGCTCGCCGACCGGGCCGCCTCCCGGGACGTCGGGGACGTCGGGCGGGGCCGCCGTTCCGTCGACGTCGGGGGGCTCGCTGTCGTCGGAAGGGTCGAAGCTGTCGGTGAGCTCCATCGCCACGAGCGTCGAGCCGGGCGTGGTGGACATCCGCACGACGGTGGTCCAGCCGGTCGGCCAGGCAGCCGGGACCGGGATGATCGTGACGCCGGGCGGCGAGGTGCTGACGAACAACCACGTGGTCGAGAACGCCTCGACGATCGCGGTCAGCATCCCGAGCCGGCGCGGCTCGTTCCCGGCGCGGGTGATCGGGGTGAACCCGACGAAGGACGTGGCGCTGCTCCAGATCGAGGGCGTGCACGGGTCGCTGCCGTACGTGCAGCTCGGCAACTCGGCATCGGTGTCGGTGGGCGACCCGGTGGTGGCCATCGGCAACGCCCTCGGGCTCGGGGGGACACCGTCGGTGGTGACCGGGCAGATCTCGGCGACCGACCGGACGATCACGGCAAGCGACCCGGGCCTGCAGGCAGAGACCCTCCACCACCTGCTCCAGACAACGGCGCCGATCCAGTCGGGTGACTCGGGCGGGCCGCTGGTGGACGCCCGGGGCAAGGTGATCGGGATGGACACGGCCAACGTGGCGAGCGGGAGCGCCGCCAGCGCCACGATCGGGTTCGCCATCCCGATCGACGAGGCACGGACGATCGTTCGGCAGATGGAGCACCACGTGGCCGTGGGCGGGACGATCCTCGGGACGGCCCCGTTCCTCGGGATCTACGAGTCGGCGACGGCCGGCGGGACGAGCGGGACGTCAGCCTTCGGCGGGCTGCCCGGGTTCGGGGCGCCGTCGGGCACGTCGGGAGCGGCCGGCACCGGGTCGGCAGCGCCGTCGGGCAACGGGGTGCCGTCGGGCAACGGGGTGCCGTCGGGCAACGGGGTGACGGTGGCGGCGGTCGTCAACGGCGGTCCGGCCGCGGCGGCCGGGATCCAGGCGGGCGACGTGATCACGGCGATCGGCGGCCGGTCGACGCCGACGTGGGCGGCGTTGCGCAGGGCGGTCGCCGCCGAGCGGCCGGGCAAGAGGGTGTCGGTGACCTACGTGGGCGCCGCCGGCACGCCGGTGACGGTGCGGGTGACGCTCGGGTCGTTCCCGCCGAAGTAGTGGGCGGGTGACGCCCGGCCGGTCGGCCTAGCGGCCGCCGGCTCCTCCAGCCGGCTCGGTGGCCCCGGTGCCGGGGAAGGCCAGGCGGACACCGGCGTGGGCGGCCTCCGGCCAGCGGGAGGTGACGACCTTGCCGCGGGTGTAGAAGTGGATGCCGTCGACGCCGTAGACGTGGGTGTCGCCGAACAGCGACGCCTTCCAGCCCCCGAACGGGTAGGTGGCGACCGGCACCGGGATGGGCACGTTGATGCCGATCATCCCGGCCCGCACCTCGTGCTGGAACTTGCGGGCTGCGCCACCGTCGCTCGTGAAGATGGCCGTGCCGTTGCCGTACGGGCTGGCGTTGACGATGGCGAGCGCCTCGTCGAGGTCGGCTGCCCGCAGCACGCACAGGACGGGTCCGAACACCTCGTCTCGGTAGGCGCCGGCGGTGGTGGGGACGTGGTCGAGGACCGTCGGGCCCAGGTAGAAGCCGCCAGGGTCGCCCTCGACCGGGTGGTGCCGTCCGTCGAGCACGACGGTGGCGCCGTCGGCAGCGGCGCCGTCGAGGTAGCCGGCCACCCGGTCGCGGTGCTCGGCGGTGACGAGCGGCCCCATGTCGATGCCGTCGAGGTGGCCCGGCCCGACCCGGAGGCGGCCGGTGCGCTCGACGACGGCGGCGACGAAGGCGTCGGCGACCGAGTCGGCGACGACGGCGACCGAGATGGCCATGCAGCGCTCGCCGGCCGAGCCGAAGGCGGCCGAGACAGCGGCGTCGGCGGCCAGACCGAGGTCGGCGTCGTCGAGGACGACCATGTGGTTCTTGGCGCCGCCGAGGGCCTGGACGCGCTTGCCGGCGGCGGCGGCGGTCTCGTAGACGTGGCGGGCGATCGGGGTCGACCCGACGAAGCTGACGGCGTCGATGCCCGGGTGGGCGAGGAGGGCGTCCACGGCGAGGCGGTCCCCCTGGAGCACGTTGAGGACGCCCGGTGGCAGCCCGGCATCGCTGGCGCACTCGGCGAGGACCAGCGAGGCCGAAGGGTCACGCTCGCTCGGCTTGAGGATGAAGGCGTTGCCGCAGGCGATGGCCAGCGGGAGCATCCACAGGGGGACCATCGCCGGGAAGTTGAACGGCGTGATGCCGCAGGCCACGCCGACGGGCTGGCGGAGCGAGTAGGTGTCGAGGCGGGTCGACACGTTCTCGGAGAACCCGCCCTTGAGCAGGGCCGGGATGCCGCATGCCAGCTCGACCACCTCGAGACCGCGGGCGACCTCGCCGCGGGCGTCGTCGACGGTCTTGCCGTGCTCCGACGAGATGAGCGTCGCCAGCTCGTCGGAGCGGGAGCGGAGCTGGTTGCGCAGCTCGAACAGCACCTGGCTGCGCCGGCCGACTGCCGTCTCGCCCCACTCGCCGGCTGCCGCCCGGGCGCTCGCCACGACGGCGTCGACCTCGTCGGCCGAGGCGAGGTCGACGGTGGCCTGCTGCTGACCGGTCGACGGGTCGAAGACCGGACCCTGCCGGCCGCTCGAGCCGGCGACCGGCTTGCCGTCGATGAAGTGGGTGACGTGGCGCATCGGGGTCCTCGCTCGCTTGCTGGTTGCGGTGCTGGTTGCGGTGCTGGCTGCGGTGGTGGCTGCGGTGCTGGCTGCGGTGCTGGCTGCGGTGGTGGCTGGGTGGAGGCGGCGGTCAGTGGGCCGGGAGCTTCCAGCCGCGCTGGGTGGCGATCTCCTTGCAGGTCGGGCAGAGCGGGTAACGCTTCGGGTCGCGCCCGGGCGTCCAGATCTTGCCGCAGAGCGCCTTGACGGCAGTGCCGTTGACCATGCCTTCGACCACCGAATTGCCGGCCGACAAGAAGTCGCCGGTGGGGATCTTGTAGCCCTCGAGGACGATGTGGCTCATCCGTTCGTGGTCGCCGTCGAGGGTCGGCTCGACGGTCGTGTCGACGAGGAGGTCGCCTTCGGGGTTGAGGGTGATGAGCGGGTCAGGCATCCCGGACAGCCTTGCACGCGGCGGCGCCGGCCGCCCGCCCGAGGTCAGGCGGCCGGGCCGCTCGGGCGCCGACGGGCGACGCCTAGGAGGGCGACGAGGGCGCCGGCGAGGATGGCGGTACCGGCGACGATGAGCGAGATGTGCAGGCCGTCCCGGAAGGCGCCGTAGGCGGCGCGGATGACCCGGTTGACGATCTGGCCGTACTTGGCGACGTCTCCGCTCGGGGCGGAGGTGGGGACCTGACCGGTCTCGACGGCCTGGAGGACGAGCGCCTGGAAGACGTTCGGGATGTGGAGCGCATGGAGACGGGCCGAAAGGTCGGCGGTGAGGTGGGCGTTGACGAGGGCGCCGAGGACGGCGACGCCCATCACGGCCCCGAGCTCGCGGCTGGTGTTGGTGGCCGAGGCGGCCATGCCGGAGTGCTCGGGGGGCACCTCGTTGAGCGCCGTGGCGGTGACCGGGACGACGCCGAGGCCGAACCCGAGGCCGCCGAGGGCGAGGCTGAGGGCGAGGAGCACCTCGTTCGGGTGGCCGACCGCGAGGACGGCGTCGGTGGCGAACATTCCCCCGCCGGCGAGCACGCAGCCGACGGCCATCGGGAGGCGGGCCCCGATGGCCGGCACGAGGAAGCCACCGGCGGCCGAGCCGACCAGCATGGCGGCGGTCATGGCGGCGAACTCGCCGGCGGTGCGATAGGCGGACAGGCCGACCACCACCTGCAGGTAGAGGGCGGTGAAGAAGAAGATCGAGAAGATGCCGAAGAACAGGGCGAAGGCGACGACGAGCGAGCTGGCGAACGGGGGGCGCCGCAGGAAGGTGAGGTTGAGGAGCGGGCTCTCGGCACGGTGCTCGGCGACGAGGAAGGCGGCGCCGCCGACGGCGGCGACGGCGAACAGGGCGTCGACGACCGCCGATCGGTAGCCGTTCGACTCGCCCTGGATGATGGCGAACGTGGCAGCCGCCAGGCAGACGGTGACGGTGGCAACGCCGGCGAGGTCGAACCGGCCGCGCCGCTCGCCGTGGACCTCCGGCAGCTCGTGGGCGGCGGCGGCCAGCACAAGGACGCCGGCGCCGGCGCTGAACCAGAAGATGGCCCGGAACGAGCCGAACCCGACGAGGGCGCCGCCGATGACCGGTCCGAGGGCGAGGGCGAGGCCGGAGACGGCTGCCCAGGCCCCGAGGGCATGGGCGCGCTCCTCCTCGTCGAGGAAGAGGTGGCGGATCATCGACAGCGTGCCGGGCTCGGAGGCGGCAGCGCCGGCACCCATGATGGCCCGTCCGGCGATGAGCAGGGTCGGGTCGGGGGCGAGGGCGGAAAGGACGCCGCCGGCGATGAACACGACGAGGCCGCCCACCAGGACCTTCTTGCGGCCGATGCGATCGCCGAGCGAGCCGAAGGCGAGCATCAGGCTGGCGAACGGCAGGGCGTAGCCGTTGACGACCCACTGCAGCTCGGCGACGTCGGTGTGCAAGTTGGCCTGGACGCTCGCCAGGCCGACGCTGACGATGGTGGTGTCGAGGAAGGTCAGGAACAGGGCGGCGCACAGGGTGGCGAGGGCGAAGCGTGGCCGTGCCGCGCTGCCACCGGGGCCGGCCGGGAGCGACGAGCGGGTGAGCGGGACGGGGGAAGCCACCGGGTGCCGGTCGGATGCCCTAGGGCGTGCCGGATCGAGGGGGGCGGGTCATGGTGGTGGTTGGCGTCGGCATCCGTCGTCGTCCTGGCCCGGGGAGTCCTGCTCGCTCAGACAATCCACAGGCCACGCTAGCGGGGGCAGGGGCCGGGGCGTCGCCGGGCGGGCGATGATGGGGACCGTGACGACGGAGCGTGCGGCGCTGGTGGAGCTGGTGGACCGGTTCCGACCGCGGACGACCCGGGAGGCGGCGTCCCGCCGGCGGTTTCTGGACGAGCTCGACCGGCTGGAGCAGCCGTGCAGCCGCGAGGCCGACCGGGTGCACGTGACGGCCTCGGCCTTGGTCGTCGGCCGGCGAGGGGTGGTGCTCCACCTGCACAAGCGGCTGGGGCGGTGGCTACAGCCCGGCGGTCACGTGGAGGCGGGCGAGGAGCCGGCAGCTGCGGCGCTGCGCGAGTCGCAGGAGGAGACCGGCCTGGTCGTGCGCCACCCGGACGGCGGGCCGCAACTGGTCCACCTGGACGTGCATCCGGCCGGAGGCCACGTCCACCTGGATCTCCGGTACGTGCTGCTGGCCGGCGACGACGACCCGGCACCGCCGGAGGGGGAGAGTCCGCACGTCCGGTGGTTCCGTCTGGACGAGGCTCGTCAGGTGGCCGACGAGGCGCTGGTCGACGCGCTCGATCGACTGGCGGTGGGGCCGGCAGGGATCGAACCTGCGACCCAGGGATTATGAGTCCCCTGCTCTGACCACTGAGCTACGGCCCCCGGCACGCCTGCCGGCGGGCGCACGCCGAACTGGCGGGGAAGCTCCGGGGGAGAGACTCGAACTCTCAACCCTGCGGTTAACAGCCGCATGCTCTGCCGATTGAGCTACCCCGGAAGGACGTCGACCTGCCCGACGACGGTCGGCGGCGGTCATCCTAGTGGGGCGTCGCCCGGGCCGTGAGCGCACGGCGGGTGGGGTGGTCGACTGGGCCCTTGTCGGTCCGGTGGTGGTAGCGGTAGAACGGCGGGATGCGCACGTTCCGCCTCGCCGCAGCCGCAACCGTGGGGGTGTGGATCGGGTGGCGGGTTGGCCGGAGCGGGCTTGCCGGGCTGGTGGGGCCCCGTCGGGCCCACCGGGACCGGCCGGACCGGGCGGCCGGGCCGTCGCTGTCGGTGGTGCGGGACCGTCCGTTGCCGGTGGCGCTGGGCAGGCTGGTGGCACTCGTCGAGCTGGGTGGGGAGCGGGGGATCGAGCTGCTGCAGAGCGTCGTCGGCCGGCGCGCCGGCCACGCCGCCTGACCCCCGGTCGACCGGGGGCCTCGGCGGCGGACCAGCGCGCCGGCCGTGCGAGTGCCGTCCTAGATGGCGGCGTGACCGGGGCTAACGGCGTGACCGGGCGGCGCCCGCTCCCCTTGCTCGGCGGCGATAGGGTCGCCGCTCAAGGGGAGCCCGGCCGAAGGCGACCGTGGAAGCGGCATCCGGTTGCCCAGCCTCTCTCGTGGCGATCGCCAGGAGGCGATCCGAGTGGCTTCAGTGGGCCGCCAGACGGCCGCGGCCGGGGCTGAGGGGGAAGACGGGGACGACGTCCCGCTTCCACGTCGCATTGGTTACCCCGGCGAAGCTCGTGTACCACGCAAGGACTGCCGTCACGATCCCGACATAGCCGCCGGCCTCGTTGATCTGGAAGTAGCTGCCGGTGCCGCCGCCGAGGGCGCCGGCGGCGAGCAGGAAGAAGGTGACGAACAGGCACAGGAACACGCTCACCACGGCGACGTTTGTGCCGAACGAGGCGATGAACATGTAGAAGGTGAAGATGCCCCACAGGAGCAGGTAGAAGCCGACAGCGTCGTTGACGGCGCCGGCGGACAGCCCGACCAGCCAGTACTTGGCGAGGACGTAGTAGGAGATCCAGAAGGCGCCGTACGACGTGAAGGCGAGGGCGCCGAACGTGTTGCGGTTGCGCACCTCCCACATGCCGGCGAGCAGCTGGGCAGCCCCTCCGTAGAGGAGCGCCAGCGGAAGGACGGCATTCGCGGCGCTGGAGCCGATGACATGGGCATTGACCAGGCTGAGCAGCATGGTGGTCATGGCAAAACCGGCAAGGCCGATGGGCGCCGGATCGGCGATCGGTGCGTGGACGGTGGCCTCGACGGTCGTCGGCTTGCTGGTGAGCACGTTTGGTTCGTTGGTGACGGTTTCGGACATGAGGTTCCCCTCTCCTCAGGGCTCGCCGGCCGCTCCGTGCCCCCCTGGCGTCGGACCGGCCGCTGTGATCACCTCCTCCTTCTTCGCACCTCACCCGCGGGCGTGCGGCCCGACCGGGGAACGACCTGTGGCGATCAGTCGGCCTTCACGCGGGCGGCACGTGCCCGCTCGGCGATCTCCTCGACGACGGCGGCGTTGGCCAGCGTGGTCACGTCGCCGAGCTGGCGCTGCTCGGAGATGTCCTGGAGGAGCCGGCGCATGATCTTGCCGGAGCGTGTCTTCGGAAGCTCGTCGGTGAAGACGATCGAGGCGGGACGGGCGATCTTGCCGATCTTGAGCGCCACGTGCTCGCGGAGCTCGTGGATGAGGGCGTCGTCACCCTGGCGGTCGCCCTTCAGGGTGACGAAGGCGGCGATCGCCTGGCCGGTCTGGGCGTCGAGCCGGCCGACGACGGCGGCCTCGGCGACGGCGGTGTTGTCGACGAGCGCCGACTCGACCTCGAGGGTCGAGATGCGGTGGCCGGACACGTTCATGACGTCGTCGACCCGGCCGAGCAGCCAGTAGTAGCCGTCGGCGTCCCGCTTGGCACCGTCACCGGCGAAGTAGACCCATCGGCCCTCCTCCGGCTTGGAGAAGCGGCGCCAATAGGTGTCGATGAATCGCTGGTCGTCGCCGTAGATGCCGCGGAGCATGGATGGCCAGGGGCGTGTCAGGACGAGGTAGCCACCGCCCCCGAGGGGGACGCTGCCGCCGTTCTCGTCGACGACGTCGGCGAAGATCCCCGGCAGGGGCACGGTGGCCGAGCCGGGCTTGGTCGTCGTGACGCCGGGCAGCGGCGCCAACATTTGGCTGCCGGTCTCGGTCTGCCACCAGGTGTCGACCACCGGGCAGTCGCCACCGCCGATGACGTCGCGATACCACATCCACGCTTCCGGGTTGATGGGCTCGCCGACCGTGCCGATGACGCGGAGCGCCGACAGGTCGTGGGCACCCGGGAACTGGTCGCCCCACTTCATGAACGTCCGGATGGTGGTGGGCGCCGTGTACAGGATGGTGACGCCGTAGCGCTCGCAGATGTCCCAGAACCGGTCCTTCTCGGGGAACTGGGGCGCCCCCTCGTAGAGGACCGAGGTGGCCCCGTTGGCGAGCGGGCCGTAGACGATGTAGCTGTGGCCGGTCACCCAGCCGACGTCGGCGGTGCACCAGTAGACGTCCTGGTCCTCGTGCAGGTCGAACACCATCCGGTGGGTTGCCGACACGCCGGTGAGGTAGCCGCCGGTGGTGTGGACGATGCCCTTCGGCTTGGCGGTGGTGCCGGAGGTGTACAGAAGGTAGAGCAGGTCCTCGCTGTCGCACTCGACCGCCGGCCGGTCCGCATGCTGGTGGTCGACGCGGTCGTGGTACCAGTGGTCTCGCCCGTCCACCATCGTCACGTCGTTGCCGGTACGCCGGACGACGAGGACCGAGGTGATGGATGGCGTATGGGCGAGGGCGTCGTCGGCCATGGCCTTGAGCGGCACCACCGACCCGGCCCGCCAGGAGCCGTCGCACGTGACGAGCACCTTGGCCTGGGCGTCGTTGATCCGGTCGGCCAACGACTCGGCGGAGAAGCCACCGAAGACGACCGAGTGGGCGGCCCCGAGCCGGGCGCAGGCGAGCATGGCGGCGGGGAGCTCGGGAACCATGCCCATGTAGATGGCGACCCGGTCGCCCTTCTCGACGCCGAGCTCGGCGAGCGCGTTGGCCAGCCGGCAGACCTCGGCGTGGAGGTCGGCGTAGGTGAGCACCCGGTGGTCGCCCGGCTCGCCCTCCCAGTAGTAGGCGACGCGGTCCGGGTGGTCGCCGAGGTGGCGGTCGAGGCAGCTCTCGGTCACGTTGAGGCGACCGCCGACGAACCACTTGGCGAAGGGGGCGCCCGACCAGTCGAGCACCTGGTCCCAGCGGCGCCGCCAGACGAGTCGCTCGGCCTGGCGCTCCCAGAACCCCTCAGGGTCTGCGCCGGCCTCGTCGTACACGGTCGGTGACGACACGATGGCCGAGCTGGTGAAGTCGGCCGACGGGGGGAACGTGCGGTTCTCCTCGAAGAGCGCCTCGATCGTGTGCGGTTGCTCGGCCACCGTCGCCTCCCCTCTGGCGGAGGCATCGCCTCCGCCGGCCCTGGCCCATGGAACGGGCTCGCCCCCAACTGCTGGCGCCCTTGGCGCGGCGCTCGCCCGAGCTCGACCGAACGTCAGCTCCTTTTATACGACCGTGCACACAGTCGCACAAGGATGCAACCGTCGGAGCCGCCGTCAGTCCCCTTCGAGGTAGGCGTGGAGCGAGCGCGACAGGGTCGGCTGGCGGAGCTTGGCGAGGGTCTTGGCCTCGATCTGACGAACCCGCTCGCGGGTGACCCCGAAGATGCGCCCGACCTCTTCGAGGGTGCGGATCCGGCCGTCGTCGAGGCCGAAGCGGAGCCGGACCACTTCCTGCTCCCTCGGCGACAGCTCGAGGAGCGCCGCCTGGACGGCCTCGTTGAGCAGCACCCGCGTGGCGGCATCGACGGGAACCTCGGCACCCTGGTCCTCGATCAGGTCGGACAGGCTGAAGTCGTCCTCGTCGCCGATCGGCTGCTCGAGCGAGATGGTGTCCTGGCTGATCCGCTGGATCTCCCGGACCCGCTCGGCGCTCAGCTGGATCTGCTCGGCCACCTCCTCCACCGTGGGCTCGCGCCCGAGCTGCTGGGAGAGCTGGCGCTGGACCCGGACGACCTTGTTGATGGTCTCGACCATGTGGACCGGGATGCGGATGGTCCGGGCCTGGTCGGCGACGGCACGGGTGATGGCCTGGCGGATCCACCAGGTGGCGTAAGTCGAGAACTTGAAGCCGCGCCGGTAGTCGAACTTCTCGACGGCCCGCATCAGCCCGAGGTTGCCCTCCTGGATGAGGTCGAGGAAGGCCATGCCACGGTTGCGGTACCGCTTGGCGATGGACACGACCAGCCGCAGGTTGGCCTCGGTGAGCAGGTCCTTGGCCTCCTGCCCCTCGGTGACCTCCCGCTGGTACCGGACGCGCAGCGCCGGGTCGGCGGACTCGGTCGGCTGGGAGTCCAGGTCGGCGAGGGCGGCTGCTGCCTGGTGGCCGCGCTCGATGCGCTTGGCGCACAGCACCTCGAGCTCGGCGGAGAGCAGGGAGACGCGCCCGATCTCTCGCAGGTAGGCCCGCACCGGGTCTGACCCGGTCGTCCCGAGCTGGCCGGTGCCCCGAAGGGCGCGCAGCACCTCTCGCTCTTCCTCATCCGGCGATGGACCGCCTCCGAGCAGCTCGCTTGCGGTCATCGGTCCTCCTGCTCGGGCGAATCCCGACGCTGGCGCTCCGCCAGCCACGCTACCAATGACTGGGCGGCCTCCCGCGCCTCCGACGGGAGCCCGGGCACGAGGACCGGGTCGCGAAGGCGTTGGAGCTGGACGGCGACCCATGCGCTGTCCCGCTGGAGCTCGGCAAGCCGGTCGTCGTCCTGGTCGGCCAGGCGGGCGCGCGCCGCCATGGTCTGCAGCGTGGCGTCGGCCGCCTGCCGGGTGAGCTCGAGCACGGTGCCCTCGGCATCGAGGCCCGGCGGCACGTCGCTGGCGATGAGCCGCCGCAGCAGGTCGGCAGCGTGCGGGTCGGCGGCCTCGGCCAGGGCGATCGCCTGGCGAAGCTCGCTGGCGCCCCCGAGGGCGTGGAAGACGGCCCGCTGGAGCGGGTCGGCGAAGTGGACCTCCTCGAGCAGCGTCGCCACCCGCTCGGGCTCGTGGACGGCCAGCAGGAGGGCGTCCCTGCCGGCCGCCGGACCGTCACCGTGACGGCGGCGGTCGGCTGCACGCGGCGGACGGCCGGGCCGCTCGGCCGGGCCGTCGTCCAGGTGGTGGTCCAGGTGGTGGTCCGGGTGGTGGTCCGGGTGGTGGTCCGGGTGGTGGTCGGGGTGGTGGTCCGGGTGGTCGTCGTACCGGTCGACATCGGCGTCGTCGAACGGGGGCGGCTCGGACGGTGACGGCACGAACGGTGGCGATGCGGACCGGTCGGGCTGGCCAGCCGGCGCGGCGCGGCGCGGCGGGCGGGGCTGCACCGTGGCGGGAGCCCGCCCCGGCGCCCGGTCGAGCTGGCGGCGCCGGTCGTCGAGGAGGCGGCGAAGCTGGGCGAGGTCGTGGCCGGTACGGTCGGCGACGGTCGACAGGTAGCGGTCGCGGACCAGCTCGTTCGGGTGCTCGGCGATGGCACCGAGGGCGGCATCGACGGCGCGGGCGCTCCCCTCGGGGATGCGCAGGTCGGCGGCGCCGAGGGCCCGGTCCACCTGGAACCCGAGGAACGGTCGGGCGCCGGCGACGGCGGCAGCCAGGGCCGTGGGATTGTCCCGGGCGAGCTCGGCCGGGTCGGAGCCGGCGGGCAGGGTGGCGACGGCCAGCTCGAGCTCGTGGCGACGTTCCCATTCGTACAGGCGAGCGGCGGCGTTCTGCCCTGCCCGGTCGGCGTCGAAGGCCAGCACGACCCGGGGGGCGAACCGGGAGAGGAGGCGCAGGTGGTCCTCGGTGAGCGCCGTGCCGCAGGTGGCGACGGCATGGGGGACCCCGGCGGTGGCGAAGCCGATGACGTCGGTGTACCCCTCGCACACGACGGTCTCGCCTCTGGCGGAGATCTCGCGCTTGGCCCAGCTCAGCCCGTACAGCGTGCGGCGCTTGGCGTAGATGGGCGACTCGGGCGAGTTGCGGTACTTGGGGCCCGGGTCGCCGGAGGCACGGCGGAGCGACTCGGGCAGCACGCGACCGCCGAAGGCGATCGGTCGACCTCCGGCGTCCAGGATCGGGAACATGACCCGGTCCCGGAAGCTGTCGTTGAGCCGTCCCCGCGCCGTCTCGTGGGCAAGGCCGGCAGCTTGCAGCACGGCGCCCGGCAGGCGGAGATGGCGGACCAGCTCGTCGTAGCCGGCCGGTGCGAAGCCGAGCCGGAACTGCCGGACGGTCTCGCTGTCGTAACCGCGCGACCGCAGGTACTGCCGCGCCGGTCCCGCGTCGGCATGGCCGAGGAGGCGGTCGTGGTAGAAGGCCTCGGCGCTGGCCATGGCGGCGTACAGCGCCTGGCGGCGGCCCCGCTCGACCCGCTCGCCCGGATCCTCGGTCGCGAGGGTGATCCCGGCTCGTCCCGCCAGCCGCTCCACCGCCTCGACGAAGTCGCATCCCTCGGTGGCCCGGACGAACGTGATGGCGTCGCCCTTGGCCTGGCAGCCGAAGCAGTAGTACAAGCCTTCCTCGGCGTTCACGCTGAACGAGGGCGACCGCTCGGCGTGGAACGGGCACAACCCGGTGAAGCGTCGCCCGACCCGCTTCAGGGCGGTGTGCTCCGACACGAGGGCGACAAGATCGGTGGCCGCCCGCACCCGGGTCACGTCGTCGTCGGCGATCGCCACGAAGGGAAGCTAGTTCCTGCCCGGCGGCCCAGTCGTCGGTGGCGGCCAGTCGGGTCCGAACACCCGGGAGCGGTTGTGGCGACCGCACGCCAGCCGACCGTTCCACTGCACGGTGGGCCCGCCGTAGCGCCATGGGACGATGTGGTCCACCTGGCACCGGTCGGCCGCCACGTCGCAGTACGGGTGCTGGCAGTTGCGGTCGCGTAGCTCGATCGCCCGCCGCGTGGCTCCGGAGAACAGCCGGCTGGTCGTGCTCACCTCGACGCGCACCGGGCTCTTGTACACGGCACGCTCGATCAGCGCCTGGTCGAGGTACGGGAGCAGGCTGCCAGGTGTGATCACGGTGCCGTTGGCCAGCTCGCATACCCGGCCGGACAGCGTCGGGAAGTCGACGAGCACCGACACGAGCGGGGCCGGGAACCGGGCGTCGGAGGGGCACGACGCCGACCGTCGCGCCATCTCGACGAGCGCGTCAGCCCGTCGCTGTGTCGCCGTGCGGGCCAGCTCGCCGGCCAGCGGACGTCGTCCGAGGTCGTCCGCAGCCTCCCGCCAGTCGACCTCGAACAGCCCCCGCTCCAGGCGGTCGAGCTCGCCGGCCACGATCGCCCCGGCGATCGGGTCGAGCGTCATCTGGCCGAGCCAGGTCCCCTGGAAGCTCTGCACGAGCGACACCCGCCGGCGGGCGCGCCGGGCCTCAGCACGCGCCTCGCTCCCGTCCGGGTCGGCGAGCTGGATGAAGTAGGCGATTGCCCGGCAGAAGGCGGTAAAGGTCAGGGTGCGCGCCTGGTCGACCAACAGGTGCTCCTGCGCCTCGACCGCCGGGCGCGTCGCCGGCTCGGCGAGCAGCGACGCCAGCACCCCGGCCGCAGCGGGCCCGACGGAGCCTTCCGCGCAGGCGGCTCCCAGCTCGGTGAGCGACTGCTCGGCACGACCCCGCCGGGCTTGCGCCTTGGCCTCCGACGACGGCAGCCGGCAGTGGTGGGTCAGCCAGGCGGCGACCGTTGCCGCCCCGACGACCTCGTGACCACCCCTCGCCTCGAAGGCGGCGACGGACCGGACCACGGCGGCGTCCAACCGGTTCCGCAGCCGCTCGAGCTCGGCGACCACCGCTCCCTCGCCGAGCGCCGCCGTGTCGCTCGCGAGCACGCCGGAGATGGCGTCGTCGAGGGCGCCGAGCGCCGGGAGCGTCATGGACAGGAGCTTGCCACCCGGGTGTGACTCTCATGGATGCCCGAGACTCGCCCGACCGCCGGGATCGGCCGGCCGCCGGTCAGCCGGTCAGCTGGCGGCGAGCCGACGGGCAAGCTCGCCGGGAAGGGCGTCGATGGGGAGGCGCTCCTGTGCCGTCGTGTCGCGGTCGCGGACGGTGACGGCGTTGTCGTCGAGGCTGTCGAAGTCGACGGTGACGCAGTAGGGGGTGCCGATCTCGTCCTGGCGGCGGTAGCGACGGCCGATCGACTGGGTGTCGTCGAAGTCGCACATGAGCTGCGACCGGAGCGTGGCGGCGACCTGGCGGGCGAGGGGGGCGAGGGTCTCCTTCTTGGAGAGCGGCAGCACGGCCACCTGGTAGGGGGCGAGACGTGGGTGGAGGCGCAGCACCGTTCGGGGCTCCCCGCCGACCTCGTCCTCGTGGTAGGCGGAGAGGAGGAAGGCCATCATGGTCCGCGTGGCGCCGGCGGCCGGCTCGATGACGTGGGGGACGTAGCGCTCGCCGGTGGCCTGGTCGAAGTACTCGAGCCGCTCGCCGGAGGCGGCAGCATGGGCCTTCAGGTCGTAGTCGGTGCGGTTGGCGATGCCTTCGAGCTCGCCCCAGCCCCACGGGAAGCGGAACTCGACGTCGGAGGTGCCAGCCGAGTAGTGGGACAGCTCCTCCTGGTCGTGAGGGCGGAGGCGGAGCTGGTCGGAAGGGATACCCCATCGCTGGTACCAGGCGAGCCGCTCGTCGCACCAGTAGCGGTGCCAGCGTTGGCTGTCGGCCGGAGGGACGAAGAACTCAAGCTCCATCTGCTCGAACTCGCGGGTACGGAAGACGAAGTTGCCCGGGGTGATCTCGTTCCGGAAGCTGCGGCCGATCTGGGCGATCCCGAAGGGGGGCCGGCGGCGCATCGAGGTGAGGACGTTGGAGAAGTTGACGAACATCCCCTGGGCCGTCTCCGGGCGGAGGTAGGCGACGGCGGCGTCGTCCTCGACCGGGCCGACGAAGGTCTTGAACATCAGGTTGAACGGGCGGGCCTCGGTGAGGTCGGTGGAGCCGCAGTGCGGGCAGATGGGCCGGCCGTCCTTCTGCTCGAGGTGGTCGGCCCGGGAGCGCTCCTTGCAGCTACGGCAGTCGACCAGCGGGTCGGTGAACGTGGCGAGATGGCCCGAGGCCTCCCACACCTTGGGGTTGGTCAGGATGGCGGCGTCGATGGGCAGGACGTCGTCGCGCTGCTGGACCATCGAGCGCCACCAGGCGTCACGGACGTTGCGCAGGAGCAGGGCGCCGAGCGGGCCGTAGTCGTAGGTGGACCGGATCCCGCCGTAGATCTCGGCCGACGGGAACACGAAGCCACGGCGCTTGCAGAGGTTGACGACGGCGTCGAACAGGCCGGCGTCGGCGGCATTCTCTGGGCTCGGCATGCGCCGAGGATACAGGCGGGTGGCCAGGTCCTCCGGCGTGTCGGCCGGGGTGGCGTCGCGGGGTGGTGGCGGCCCGGGGTGGCGGCCCGGGGTGGCGGTCCGCCCCGGTCAGGTGACCGGCCGGAGCGGCCGGTGGGGTCAGCGGGGAGGGAGGGGTGTGGCCAGCTCGTGGGCCTGGCGGGCGGTGCGCAGGCGGCGGTCGAGGTGGCGCTCGACAGCGCCGAGGGCGAGCCGCTCCGACTCGTCGACCGGGCCGACCGGAGCCTCGGCGAGGACGCCGGCGAGGTCGCCGCCGAGGACGCGGCGGACGAGGGCGAGCGCGTCGGGCGAGACGCCCTGGCCGCGTCGGCAGGACCGGCAGAGGAAGCCCCCCTCGCCGGCGTCGAAGGCGACGAGATCGTTGCCGAGGTCGCAGCGGGCGCAGCGGTCGACGATCGGGCCGACGCCCTCGGCGACGAGCAGCTTCCAGCAGAACGCTCCGAGGACGGCCGGTGAGGACGTCCGCTCGAGCGTGCGCAGCGCCCGTACCAGGAGGGCGAAGACGGCCGGCATCGGATGGCGCTCGACGGCGACCTGGTCGGCCACCTCGAGCATGGTGAGGGCCTGGGCGAGCAGTGGAAGGTCCTCGCGAATCGACCGGAAGGTGTCGACGGCCTCGACCTGGGTGACCACGTCGAGCTCGCGGCCGTGCCAGGCGAGCAGCGCCACGTGCGAGAGCGGCTCCAGGCGGGCGCCGATGCGGCTCTTGGTGCGTCGAACGCCCTTGGCGACGGCCCGCACCCTGCCGTGCTCGGGGGTGACGAGCGTCACGATCCGGTCGGCCTCGCCGAGCCGCATCGTACGGACCACCACGGCCTCGTCCCGGTAGAGGGACACGTCAGCGGCCTCCGCCCCGCATCCGGCCACCGAGGATGATGAGGAGGATGCCGATCAGGATGACCACGATGATGCCGTAGGCGGGCGTCCAGCCGACGCTGGCGAGGAGGACCAGGAAGGCGAAGGCCAGCAGCCCGAGCAACAGCCCGGAGATGCGACCGATGTGGTCCCACAGCCACCGGATGCGAGAGGTGGTGGTGGTCATGAGGCTCCTCCATATCGGCGGTCACGCCGCTGGAACTCGCGGATCGCCTCGAACAGGTGCTCGCGGCGGAAGTCCGGCCAGAGGACGTCGGCGAAGACGAGCTCGGAGTAGGCCAGCTCCCACAGCAGGAAGTTGGAGATCCGGTGCTCGCCCGACGTGCGCAGCACCAGGTCGGGGTCTGGCATGTCCGGGAAGTACAGGCGGGACCGGATGGCTCGCTCGTTGACCTGCGAGGCGCTCACCCCGTCCTCGACGAGGCGCCGGACGGCATCGACGATCTCGGCACGGCCGCCGTAGTTGAAGCAGATGGTGAGCGTCATGGTCCGGTTGTGGGTGGTCATGGCGATGGCGTCGTCCATGTTGCGCAGCAGCCGGCGTGGCACCCGCCAGTCGCGCCGCCCGGCGAACCGGATCCGGACGCCCTTCTTGTGGAGGTCGTCCCGGTTGCGCAGCAGGATGCCCTCGTTGAAGTTCATCAGGAACCGCACCTCGTCGGCCGGCCGACGCCAGTTCTCGGTGGAGAAGGCGTACATCGACAGCCAGCCGACCCCGACCTCGAGGGCGGCGTCGATCGCCTCGAGCATCGCCTCCTCGCCGGCCGCATGGCCGGCGGTGCGGGGCAGTCCACGGGCGCGCGCCCACCGGCCGTTGCCGTCCATCACGCAGCCGACGTGGCGGGGCACTCGCGCGGGATCGACGCCCTCCACCACCACGGTCCAACGGTAGCCGCCCGGCAGCCGCCCCCCGGGGCGCCCGTCCAGGTCAGGACGGCAGCGGCAGCCCGGCCAGCCAGTCGGCCACCTGCCGGTCGAGGGCGTCGCGCCGGGCGCCGCCGACCGCCGCCGACAGGAGCTGTCGTGCGAGGTCGCCGAAGGGGAGACCCTCGGTCGACCGGTGATCGGCGTGCAGGCGCGACCGTACCGCTGCCAGGGCGTCGGCGACGTCGGCCACCTCCGGGCCGACGACGTCGGCGACGAGGTCCCGGACGACCGACGCCAGCGCCGGGCTGCGGCCGGTGGTCGACACCGCCACCGTCACCGGGCCGCGCCGGACGACGGCCGGCAGCAGCACCGAGCAGGCGTCCGGATCGTCGGCAGCGTTGACCAGGACGCCGGCGGCCTCCGCGGCGTCGCGCACCGCCCGCTCCACTTCGGGCCGCCCGGTGGCGCTCACGACCAGTCGCCGGCCGGTCACGTCCGTCGCTTCGAACGGCCGGCGGTGGACCTCGAGGGCCATCGCCGCCAACGCCTCCGTCACCGACGGGGCGACCACGGTCACGAGGGCGTCCACCGCGACCAGCCCGGCCGCCTTGCGCTCGGCGACCGGTCCGCCGCCGACGACCAGGCACGACCGGCCTTCGAGCAGCAGGGTGACCGGGTAGCCGGGCCCGAGCAGCCGGTGGGGGTCCATGGTCGACGGCGATCCTACCGCCCGCCCCCGCCCCCGCCCCCGCCCCCGCCCCCGCCCCCGCCCGTGCCGACCTATCCGGACGGAGCCGCCGCCGTTGGGGGTTGAATGTCGACCCGGGAGGTCAGGTATAGTCGCCGTGGGAGCGAGGAGGACCGATGGCGTCAGCAACCGACAACCGCCGTTCGACCGCCAGCGGGAGGGGCGCGGTCGGGGCGACCCGGGCGGCGACCCCGGCTGCGGGCTCCGTGTCGCCGACCGAGCCGATCGAGCCGACCGAGCCGCCCGAGGGACTGCTCGAGGAGCTGGCCGAGGCGAACGGTCGCCTGGAGGGGGCCTCGCCGCAGCGGGTGATCGGGTGGGCGTACGAGCGGTTCGGCGAAGCGACCGTGCTGACGTCGTCGTTCCAGGACGCCGTGCTGATCGACCTGGCTGCCCAGGTGCGCCGCCCGCTGTCGGTGGTGTTCCTGGACACCGGGTTCCATTTCCCGGAGACGTTGGCGTACATGGAGACGGTGGCGCGCAAGCTGGACGTGCACGTCGAGGTGGTCACGTCGGGACTGGCGCCGGACGTGCTGCCGTGTGGTGCCGACGGGTGCTGCCGGGCGCGCAAGGTGGAGCCGCTGGCAGGCGTGCTGGCAGGGGGGGCGGCGTGGCTGACCGGCGTGAAGCGGGTCGACACGCCGGAGCGGTCGCGGGCGGCGACGGTCGGGTTCGACGCTGCCAAGGGTGTGGTCAAGGTGAACCCGATCGTGGGGTGGACCGAGGCGGACGTAGAGGCGTACGTGGAGAGCCGGGAGCTGCCGCGGCACCCGCTGAACGCCAAGGGGTACTACTCGATCGGGTGCGCGCCCACGACCCGTCCGGTGGCGGCCGGCGAGAACCCGCGGGCCGGTCGGTGGGGCGGCACGAAGACCGAGTGCGGGCTGCACCTGTGAGGTCGGTCGCCTGGCGCGGCCCGGCCGGCCGGCAGGCGAGCGGGGCAGTGGGTGCGGGAGTTGGTGGAGGTCGGTCGTGGAGTTCTTGAACCCGACGCGTCGCAGCGGCGAGCTCAACCAGGTGGAGCAGTGGAAGCTGGCCCGCCACCCCCTCGAGGTGGCCGAGGCGGTGCGCACCCGGTACGCCAAGGCCGGGGCGGCGACCATCGCAGAGGTTCCGGGCGAGGCAGAGCGGCTGAAGTGGGTGGGCATCTACCCGCAGCGCCAGGGCGGCGATGCGTTCATGTTGCGTGTCAAGGTGCCCGGCGGCCGGCTGACGGCAGCGCAGGCAGTCACGATCGGGGAGCTGGCGGAGCGGTATGCCAGGGCGCCGGAGCCGCATCCGGTGTGGGGTGACGGCTACTGCGACCTGACGACGCGCCAGGACGTCCAGATGCACTGGATCCGCATCGGCGACGTGCCGGCCATCTGGGACGCCCTGGAAGCGGTCGGGCTGACGAGCGTGCAGGCGTGCGGCGACTCTGCCCGCAACGTGCTGTCGTGCCCGGTGGGCGGGGTGGACGCCGACGAGCTGTTCGACGCCGGTCCGGTGGCCGAGGCGATCTCGGGGTTCTTCACGGGCAACCGCGAGTACGCCAACCTGCCGCGCAAGTTCAAGCTGAGCGTGACCGGCTGCCTGGACGACTGCGCCCAGGCCGAGATCAACGACGTGGGGATGCTGCCGGCGCGCCTCGAGGACGGGACGGTCGGGTTCGACCTGCTGGTGGGTGGCGGGCTGTCGGACGGGCCGAGGATGGCCAGCCAGATCGACGTGTTCGTCGGGCTGGACGAGGCGGTCGAGTGCACGCGGGCGATCGCCCAGCTGTTCGGCGAGCTGGGCAACCGGGAGAACCGTGGGTTCAGCCGGATGCGCTACCTGGTGGAGGAGCTGGGCCCCGAGCAGTTCCGTTCCGAGCTGGCCAAGCGGGCCGGCTTCGAGCTGCGGCCGGCCGGCGAGCCGCTGACCCGGCGGTACCGGGGCGACCACGTCGGGGTGCACGCCGAGCACGAGCCGGGACGGTGGTACGTCGGCTGCTCGGTGACCGTGGGCCGCCTGTCCGGTGCCGACCTGGCCGAGGCAGGCCGGCTGGCGGCCCGCTACGGCGACGGAGGCGTCCGGCTGGCGACCGACCAGAACCTGGTGCTGACCGGCGTGCCGGACGGCCGGCTGGACGGCCTGCTGGCCGAGCCGCTGCTCGCCCGTCACTCGCCGTTCCCCGGGCCGTTCAGTCGCGGGGTGGTTGCCTGCACCGGTAGCGAGTTCTGCCGGTTCGCCGTGGTCGAGACCAAGCTGCGCGCCGTCGACTGGGCACGCCGCCTCGACGACCGGTTCGCCGGGGCGCTGGGCGGCCAGGCCGGAACGCGGCAGCGGGCGGAGCCGTCGGTGGTCCGGATGCACTTCTCCGGCTGCTCGGCGTCGTGCGCCCAGCCGCAGATCGCCGACATCGGGTTCCGCGGGGACACGGCCCACGTGGGCGACCGGATCGTCGAGGCGGTCGACGTCAGCCTGGGGGGCAGCCTCGGCGAGGACGCCGCCTTCGGCGACTGGCTGGTGGGCGCCCTTCCGGTCGATGACGTCCCCGCCGCCCTCGGAGCGCTCGTCGACCGCTTCGTCGCCGGCCGCCGGCCGGACGAGCCGCTGCACACCTGGGCGCGTCGGCATCCCACGACCGAGCTGCGCACGTTGCTCGACGACGGCAACGACGCCCCGGGGGCGATCCCGGACGGAACGGGAGGAGCTGGGGAATGACCGACGTCGAGGTGCCGCCGTTCCGGCTGCGCGGCCTGATGAACGGGATCGACGAGGCGCCGGGCAAGGTGTGGTTCTTCGAGCTGGCTGCTGCCGTGATCGACGCCGACCGGTGCGTCCGGTGCGGCGCCTGCGTGGCCGCCTGCCCGACCGACTCGCTCGGGGTCAACGCCGACGACCTTCCGTACCTGGTCAAGATGTGCACCGGGTGCTCGCTGTGCTGGGACTTCTGCCCGCGTGGCGGGCTGCGCTACGAGGCCACCTGGCTGCCGTCCGACGGCGCCGGCGCGAGCCGGGGCGGCGGCACGGCCGACGGCGGGGGCCGGCCGTCGGCGGCGGGCGGGAGCGCGACCGATGCAACGGCGACCGCTGTACCGGCGGCCGGGTTGGGTGGGGACGGCGCGGATGCCGGGGGGCTCGACTGGCGGGTGACCGGAGCCGACCCGGCACCGGGGCTCGGCCGGGTGGTCGAGCGGGCGGCCATGCGGGTGCGGGACGGGTCACCGTTGCGTTCGCCGCGCTCGCAGGACGGCGGCGTCGTGACCGCCGTGCTGGTGGCGGCGCTCGAGGCCGGGGCGGTCGACGGGGTGCTGCTCGCCCGGGAGGATCCGGCACAGCCGTGGCGGGGTGTCCCGTACCTGGCGACGACGACCGACGAGATCCGGGCGAGCGGTGGCAGCTTCTACAACCAGACGTTGGCGCTCGGGGCGCTGGACCTCGACAAGGCCGGCCTGTCCGGCGACGCCCGGGTGGCGCTGGTCGGTACGCCGTGCGAGATCCAAGGGATACGGGCGCTCCAGGCGCGGTCGTGGCGGCGTGGCACCTCCCGGGTGGACGCCGTGACGCTGGCGATTGCACTGCTGTGCACCAAGAGCTTCGACTACCGCAAGCTGATGGTCCAGTCGCTCGCCGTCGACCGGGGCCTCGACCTGACCGAGGTCGGCAAGGTGGACGTGATCCACGGCAAGCTGATCGTGCTCGACCGGGACGGCCAGACGCTGGTCGACGAGCCGGTCAAGGCGTTCCACGGAGCGGCGCTGAAGGGGTGCGACGAGTGCGCCGACTTCCTCGGGCGGGCAGCTGACGTGTCGGTGGGCAGCGTCGGAAGCCCGGACGGCTGGTCGAGCGTGCTCGTGCGGACCGCTGCCGGGATGGCGGCGATCGAGCGGGTGCGCCACGAGCTGGAGGTGGCCGAGCTGGACCGGCCGGAGGCGCTCGACAAGCTGGACCGGCTCGACAAGAAGGTGGCCCGGTCGGCGCTCCAGCGGCCGTTCGAGCCGGACGGCCCGCTGTTCGTGGACTTCGCCGAGCACCTCACCTTCTACGACGGCACCGACCGGGCGCCGGTTTGGCTGGGCCGTTGAGCCTCCACCTTCCCGCCGAGCCCGAGGGGATGCGTGCCGAGCTGCGCCGATCGGTGGCCGACGCCCCGGCCGACGCCCACGCCGTGGTCGGTCGGGCCCTCGCCGGCTACCTGTCGGCGGCCTGGGGTGACGACCTCGCCCCGCCGCCACTGGTGCGCCGGGTCGTCGACGGGTCACGTTACGAGTCGTACCTCTGGGTGATGGGCGACCGGCGGTGGGCGCAGCTGGTGGACACGTTGGCCGGCCGCCTCGAGCGTCGCCGCGACCACCCGGCGGGACGACAGTTGGCACCGGACGGTAGGGGCGGCGTGAGCCGCCGCCCGTAGGATCGGGC
>JAKBAA010000175.1 GCA_021809425.1 Actinomycetes bacterium
TATCGGTTGGGAGCTCGAGCGGGCCCCGCCGGGGCCGGTGGTCGGGGGGACCGGGCCGGGGTCACCAGGTGCCGAGGGGCTCGCCGCAGCGGCGGGGGTCGTAGGCGGGGAGCCGGCCGAGCTCGGTGCGGAGGGCGGGGGTGGCGAGGGCCCGGAGGAGGGCCTGCACCTCGGGGGAGTCGAGCGCCGGGCGGGCGACGACGAGCAGGAAGTCCTCCCGGGCGAGCGGGACGAAGTCGAGCCCGTAGGTACGGGCAGCCGGCTCCATGGTGACGCCGGCGTGACCGAGGCCGGCGGCGACGGCGGAAGCGACGAGGAGGTGGGAGCGGACGGCGGTGTCGTAGCCGGGGACGTCGTCCGGGTGGGCACCCGCCTGGGCGAGCGCCGCGTCGAGGAGGGAGCGGGCCTCCGAGCCATCCTCGCGGTTGACGAGCCGCCATCCCCGGTCGAGCACGCCGGCGAGGTCGGCCGGCCCGGCGGGGCCGGAGGGTGGGAGGGCGAGCCCCTCCTGCCAGGCCCCGAGGACCACCACCTCGGCACCCGTCCCGGCCAGCCCGGCCGGCATGGCGGGACGGGGGGCGCCTTCGGGCAGGTGGACGCCGGCGGCGTGCACCAGGCCGGCGGCGGCCAGGTCGAGGGCGTCGGCGCTGTTGCAGGGCCACCAGGCCAGCCGGCGCGGTGGCCGCAGCTCGGCGAGGGGGCCGGCGAGCAGGCCGAGGGCCGGGTCGCAGCCGGCGACGACGACGGCAGGGTGGCCGGGCGGGCCCGACTCGAGGAGGGCGGGGGTGGCCAGGCCGGGCGGGAGGGGCGGCTGGTCGACGGAGGGGTGGCCGGCGTCGGTGGGGACGAGGGGGCCGACGACGGCGGCGGTGGCCGGGAGGAAGCCGGGGCGGAGGGCCTGGTCGGCGGCGAGGGCGAGGGCGACCGGGCGACCGGCCACGTCGACGAGGTCGGCGCGCAGCCCGTGGAGGGGGGCGGTGGGGGCGCCGAGGAGGGCGGCAGGCCCGACCGGGCGGGGGGCGGGGGCGGCGAACAGCTCCTCGACGGTGCGGCCGACGGCGCCGGCCAGGGCGAGAGCGACCCGGAGGGACGGGTCGAACCGGCCGGCCTCGATGCCGGCGACGGCCTGCCGGCTGACCCGGGCGCCGGCGGCCAGCTGCTCTTGGGACAGCCCGCCGGCCAGGCGGGCAAGGCGGAGGCGGACACCGGCGGGGGCACCGGTGGGGACGTCGGGAGGAGGTTCGGGGACAGCGCCGTCGGGCACGGGGGCGACGTTAGGCTCACGGCGCGGCGAGCGGCGAGGCGGCGAGGCGGCGAGGACGAGGAAGGCGGGAGCGATGGACGACCGGGACATCGTCGAGCGGATCTCCGGGCTGGTGGCCGAGGAGCACCGCCTGCAGAACGGGCACGTGGGCAACGGGCTGAGCGAGGCGGAGCACGCCAAGCTGCACGAGGTGGAGGTGCAGCTGGACCAGTGCTGGGACCTGCTGGCCCAGCGGCGGGCACGGCGGTCGGCCGGGCTGGACCCGGACGGGGCGTCGATGCGGGGCGAGGACGTGGTGGAGCGGTTCGAGCAGTAGGGGGGCTACCCGCCGGCGACGGCGGCCCGGACGGCAGGGGGGACGGCGGCGAGGTCGCCGTGGAGGGTGGGCTTGAGCAGGGTGTAGCCGCCGTTGGCGAAGGCGGCCCGGATGCCCGGGTTGAGCTGGAAGGCGACGAAGTCGGCGGCCGCCTGCGGGTCGGTGGCGCCGATGGTGGTGACGTCGATGACGAGGGGGACCCCGTGGACGGTGCCCACCTGGGGGATGTCGACGGTGGCCTTGGCGTAGGTGGCGGCGTAGCGGGGGTAGCCGAAGTCGATGGTGGCGGGGAGGGCGATGTAGGGCAGGTGGAGCTGGACCGCCTGGGAGAGGAAGGCGCTGGCGGCGTCGAGCTGGCCGGCCTGGAGGCGGGGCTCGAGGGCGGTCTCGGCGTAGATCTCGGACGAGGTGGTGAGCGGGCCGAGGATGCGCTGGGGGGCGTTGGAGCGCAGGTGGTACTGGAGGGCGGCCAGGTGGACCATGAGGGCGAACGCCTGGCCCTGGGGGTCGGTGGCCGGGTTGGTGCGGCCGAGCAGGAAGCCGTGGTGCTCCATGAGGACGAACAGGTCCTTGACGGGCTTCTTGTGGTGGGCGATGGCGGACAGCTCGGGGGCGAAGCGGGAGCGGGGGTTGTAGGCCACCACGATCGGGCTGGCGGCGAGCGAGAGGTACCAGCGGGTGAAGGTGGGCTCGACGAGGGCGACCGGGCCGGCGCCGACGCTCTCGAACACGTTGGGGGTGAGCTCGCCCGCCCTGATCTGCTGGGCCAGCCCGAGGGCGCCGGCGCCGTGGCCCTGGTAGGGGATGCCGGTGGCCGAGGTGAAGGCGGGGCCGATGACGTCCTCGTTGAGCTTGAGGAGGGAGCCGGCGTAGGCGACGTCGGCCGAGCCGGCTGCCAGGGCGGCGGGCAGGGCGGCGGGCAGGGCGCGCCGGGGTGGGCGGGCCGCCGAGGCGGTCGACGGTAGGGCCAGCCCGAGGCCGGCAAGGGCGGCGGTGGCGGCCAGGGCGAGCGAGGCGAGGCGGGCGGTCGGGGT
>JAKBAA010000089.1 GCA_021809425.1 Actinomycetes bacterium
GGGCGCGGTGAGCGCGGCGGGCGGCGCTGGCGGGTGCGCCAGGCCCTCGACGACCCCGAGGCCAACCGGGACGTGGCCCTCGTCGGCGAGGTCGACCTCGACGCCTCCGACGAGGAGGGGGCGCCGGTGTGGCGGACGGTGGCCGTCGAGGTCGGCTGAACCGCTCCGCTGCTCCCGCCACCGAGCAGGCGGCGACCGTGCAGCGCGCGAGGACCCGGCGATCGCGACGGCAACGGTCAGGCCGGCGGGCGGAACGACACGTCCTGCCACCGCACGAGCGGTCCCTCGCCGAAGCCCCCTGTGGCCGTGGTGAGGCCGGGACCCGACACGCCCTTGGCGGCGATGTCCCAGGTCTGGGGGGCGCAGATGAACGGCGTGTAGGCCTGCTGGCTCAGGTAGCGGGCCAGGCCGGCGTAGGCGGCGGCACGGGCCGCCGTCCCCACCGACTGGGCCCCCTCGGTGATGTAGTGGTCGACGGTCGGGCTGGCGATGCCGGTGAACGGTCCGGTCGAGGCCAGCCGGAAGGCCACCCCGATGCCGCCGGCCGGGTCGTAGGAGCCGATGCTCGAAGAGGCGACCGCCTGCCACTTGTGGGTGTCGTACTCGTCGACGAGGGCGATGATGTTGGCCGCCGAGCCCAGCTTGACGTGCATGCCGACGGCGTCGTACATGGTCTGCAGGGCGACCGCCTCGTTCTGGCCGCCCTGGGGCGAGCCGGGGAAGTACCACAGGGTGAAGCTCAGCCCGTGGAGCTGGCGGACGAGCGCCCGCGCCTTGGCCGGGTCGTAGGCGGGGTAGCCGGGCACCTTCGGCTCGTAGAACAGGCCGCCCGGCCCGGTGAACGACTGGGTCAGCGGGCAGCTGCCGCCGAACAGCTTCTGGTCGATGGCCGACGAGTTGGTGGCGTAGTACAGGGCCTTGCGGGCCGTCAGGTTGTTGAACGGGGCCACCCCGGCGTTGAGCTGCACGTCGATCGCCTCGGGACCGGGGTCGGCGGTGACGGTGAGGCCGGCCGACCGGAAGCCACTGACGAGCTGGGGCGTGGTCATGTACTCGTACGCCTGGGCGTTGTGCGACTGGAGGTCCTCGAGGGCGCTCTCGTCGGACGACACCGTCTGGAAGGTGAGCCCCTTCAGGTACGGGTGACCCGGCTGCCAGTAGTTCGGGTTCTTCTGGAGCACCAGCTTGACGGCGTGCGTGTCGCTCACCACCTTGAACGGCCCGGCGCCGACCGGGAAGAACTTGAAGCGCTGCTCCCCGAGCTTCTGCAAGGCGGTCGGCGAGGCGATCCAGCTGACGCTGTTGTCGAGCATCTGGGTCACGGCCGCCCCGTCGGGGGTGGCGAAGCGGACGGTCACCGTGGAGCTGCCGTCCGTCGTGATCGAGGTCACCTTCGGCCAGGAGAGGACGCTGGCGTTCACCGGCACCGACAGGTCCCGGCGGAAGTTGAAGGCGACGGCGCTCGCGTCGAAGGGGGTGCCGTCCGAGAAGCGCACCCCGTGACGCAACGAGATGGTGAGCACCCGCGCCCCGCCGGTCAGCCGGTAGCCGGTGGCAAGGTCGGGGACGAGCCGGTTGTGGGCACCGAGGTCGAACAGCTGGCCGTACACGGCGTCGAGCAGGGTGGCGTTGGCCACCCCCACCCCCGTCTTCACCCCGGGGTCGAGGCCGGAGTTCCAGTCGCCGGCGTACCCGGCCCCCTCGAGGACGGTCATGGTGTCGCTCGCCGCCGTCGCCCGCCGCCCGCTCGGGCTGGCCCCGGCGGAGGTCGCCCCGAGCACCGTCGCGCTCGCCAGGGCCGAGGCGGCCAGCAGGCAGGCGCCGGCTGCCGCAGCCGCCCGGTGCCGCCCCGTCACCCCTGTTGCCCGCCAGAAGCGCTTCCCCATGTCGTGCCCCCCTTGGCCGCGCAGGTGCTCCCCCAAATGGCCGATCCTCGGGAACCGTACTCGTGGGATGGCCGCCCGTCATTGGGCGAATGGGACAAGCTCGACCGCCACACGTCGGCTGTTTCGCCGCCTTGTGAGGCGCGGGCGCCGCCGATACATTCGACCAGGCATCGTCACCCCGGGGGACGGCGAGCGGCTGGCCGGTGACGGCCGTCCGGGTGCCGGCCCACCCGGTGGCGGTTGGGGGCTGGCGGTTGGAGGCTGGCCGCTGGGGACTGGCCAGCTCGGGGCTGGCCCGCCGGCGGGTCGTGCCCCGGCGAGGGAGGGGGAGCGCGATGACCGAGAGCGCGGCGACCGAGAGCGCGGCGACCGGAGGAGCGGGGCCGTCCACGGCGGTCGACGTCGAGCCGCTGCTCGAGGCGATCGAGCGGTGCTACGAGAACGGGTGGACCGACGGGCTCCCGGTCGTCCCCCCTTCGCCGGGCCTGGTCGACCGGTTCCTCGCCCGTACCCGCCGGGTCCCGGACGAGGTGATCTGGCGGATGCCCCAGGTGTACCGGTCCTGCACGGTGGCGCTGGCGGCGGTGAACGCGGCGATGGCCGGGTGCCGCCCGGAGCACTTCCCGGTGGTGCTGGCCGCCCTCGAGGCGACCGTGGACGAGGGGTGGCCCGGGATGGGGGCCTGGCAGTCGACGACGGGGGGCGGGCCGATCCACGTCGTCAACGGCCCGGTGCGCCAGGAGCTCGGCTTCAACTCGACCGGGAACGTCTTCGGGCCGGGGTTCCGGGCGAACGCCACCGTGGGGCGGGCCATCCGGCTCGTCATCATGAACGTGTTCGGGATCCGCCCCCACGAGCTCGACCAGTCGACCCAGGGAACCCCCGGCAAGTACAGCCTGTGCATCGCCGAGAACGAGGAGGAGAGCCCCTGGGACCCCCTCCACGTGGACCTGGGGTTCCGCCCCGACCAGAGCACGGTGTCGGCGATGCACGTCCGCAGCTGTGAGTTCGTCGACAACCGCCACTCGGCCAGGGCCGAGCACCTCCTCGGGGACATCGCCGACACGATCGTCCGCAGCGGGGCGATCCTCGGGCGCCGGCTCCGCTCGCTGGTCGTCCTCGGGCCCGAGCATGCCCAGGCGATCGCCTCGGACGGGTTCTCCAAGGCGGACGTGCGCGCCTTCCTCGCCGACCATGCGACCCGGCGCATCGCCGACCTGCGCCTGGCCGGCAAGGACGGGGTGAACCGGACCTGGCAGGGCGGCATGGCCCATCCCGGAAGCGGGCCGCTCGAGGACGGCGACGAGCCGGTCCGGTTCCTGCAGGGGCCCGACGAGCTGGTCGTGGTGGTGGCCGGGGCCCGCAACGCCGGGGTGTCCACCGTGTGCACCCCGCTCGGGTTCCCTCCCCACGTCCCGGGGCGCGCCCTCGTCGAGGCCTGAGAGGAGATGGCGGTGGACTACGACCTGATCTCGGTCGACGACCACATCGACCTGCCCTACCTGCCGGCCGACCTGTGGTCGAGGCGCCTCCCGGCGTCGCTTCGCGACCGCGGGCCCCGGGTGGTCGAGGAGGAGCACGGCTACGCCTGGGTGTGCGACGGGGTCCGCTGGGGGGGCTGGGCGGGGGGTCCGGTGAAGGGGCCCCGCCCGCCGCGGGACTTCCAGACGGCCCTCGAGCGGGGCGGGGTGGACGTGCCCGGGGTGCTGCGGCCGACGATCCCCGAGTTGCGCCTCGCCGACATGACCCGGGACGGCATCGAGGCGAGCTTCATGTTCGGGCCCATCCAGGCCTTCGCCTGCGACGACCCGGAGCTGCGGCGGGCGATCCACCGGGCCTACAACGACTGGCTGGTCGAGCTCTGCTCGGTGGCCCCGACCCGCCTGTACGGGGTGGCCGCCCTCCCCGGGGGGCCGGGCGACCGGGACGCCGCCGTCGCCGAGCTGCGGCGCATCGCGGCCGAGACCGATCTAAAGCAGGTGAACTTCCTCGTGGGCGAGGCCAACCAGCTGTACACGGCCGAATGGGAGCCGTTGTGGGCGGCGGCCGAGGAGACCGGGCTCGTCGTCTCGTTCCACGTCGGGGGAGGGGCAGCCGGCCACAACCTGGCCACCCGGTCGGGGGAGCGGCCGGCCAACGCCTTCTTCTTCTCCAAGGCGTTCATCACCACCTTCATCGACACCTTCCACGGCCTGCTCGCCGAGGGGGTGCTCGACCGTCACCCCGGCGCGCGGGTCCTCCTGGCCGAGGTCGGCCTCGGTTGGCTCCCGTGGCTGGTCCACGACATGGACTACCGCTACGCCCGCCTGGTCGACCGGCGCTCCTACTGGGAGCCCCGCGGGGGGATCCACCTCACGATGCCCCCGAGCGAGATCTGGAAGCGCAACATCTGGGTGACCTTCCAGGACGACCCGGTGGGGCTCGCCCAGCTCGAGTTCTGCAACGAGGACCACCTGCTGTGGGCAAGCGACTACCCCCACCCCGACTCCACCTTCCCCGACTCCCGCGCCGTCGCCGAGTCGCAGATGTCGCGGCTCACCCCCGACCAGCGACGCAAGATCCTCCGCGACAACGCCCGCGCCCTGTACGGCCTGCCCGACACCGTCCCCCCGGCCCACGGCGGTCGCTGACCGGCGGGCGGGGAGCCGCCGGACGTCGGCCGCGCCGTCCCCGCGGCTCCGCTCACGCCGCGTGCCAGCCGATCGCCTCGCCAACCGCGGCGCAGATCGCCCGCAACGTGTCTGGGGCCACCCTGGCAACCCGTCGCACCAGCCGTGCTCGGGAGACGAGCTGGAGGTTGTCGAGGTTCACCACGCACGGTCTGCGCAGCCCGTCGGCCTCAGAGAGCCGCACCTCTGTGGTGAGACCACGGATGGTCGAGGTGACCGGACCGACGATCACCGAATGCAGCACCCTCCCCATGGGGTCGCGTGTCAGGACGACCACCGGTCGGCGCTTGTCGAGCTCGGCGAGCCAGATCTCGCCGCGCCTGGCCGCAGGATCGCTCACTGGTCCTCCGGCCACTCGAGGTCCCAGTCGGTGTCGTCGGCGAGGTCGCCCCAATCCGGTGGTACCAGTGCCGGCGCCGCTTCCTCGACGGTCGGTGGCGCTGCCGCATACGCCTTCAGGTCGTCCCGCAGCCGGTGCCTTCGGAGGAGCTCTGTGAGGGCGACGTCGATCGCGGCCGATGCCGAAGGCGCGCCGAGCCTCGTGCGCGCTTCGGCGAGCTTCTCCCGATCGACCGTAATGGTTGCCTTCTCCCTTGCCATACGACCGATACTACCAACGAGCGGTAGTGGCCTCAGGTGGCGCGGCCTCCTCACCCGCACCCGGCTTCCTGGGGTTCGCTGGCTCAGCGGCGCCCACTGGTCCACCATCGAGGCAGAGCCGGCACCGGCCTCGCAGCACCAGCTGGTGGTCCGCCGCCTCGAAGCTGCCGGTCTGGCGGACCTGCTCCACCCACGACGCCACCAGCCCGCACGGGACGGCCGCGTCCGACCACCAGGCGATGACCTACCAGCTCAACGCGCCGCTCTTCCAGGCGGAGCGGTACGTCGAGCGCCACGTCCCCCGGGACGCCACCGTGCTGGTCGACTCGAACGTCTGGATCGACCTCGTCGACGACGGCTTCCCGCCGCGGCGCGTCGTCTGGTTCTGGGAGCTCAACACCGATCCCGACGTCGAGCGCCGCTACCCGAGGGGCTGGCGCCAGATGGACTACGTCGTGGCCACGAACACCCTCCGAGCCAACATCCTGACCCACGCGGCCAGCGTCCGGCCGGTCGTCGCCGCCATCGCCCACTCGACCGCCCGCGCGAGCTTCGGCACCGGCACCAACCTCGTCACCGTCTACCGGGTGCGGCCGAACGGGCCGGTGCACGCGCCGTGGTGGCTCCCCGGCTACGGCTCGACGACCCCGCCGAGGAGCGGGCCCGACAAGGGGCAGGCGCGCTGAACGGCCGGCGCCCGGCCCGGCCGGCGCGCCGCCGGCGGGAGGGTCAGCCGGCGCCGGCGGCCGGAGCCCCGGGGGAGGGCGGCGCCGGGCCTGCCGGGGCGGCCGGAGCTGCCGGGACGGGGCCGCTCGGGAGGGCCGCGCTCTGCCCGCGGAGGCGCAACAGGCCGGCGCGCACGGCGGAGCCGTAGGCGGTCGGTGCCCCGGCGTAGTCGTGGACGAGGTCGTAGCAGCCCTCGTTGGTGTCCCACACCCAGGCGATCGACGAGATGTGGTGCGCGCCGGCCCAGGAGAGGTAGGTGGAGGCGAAGGCGCCGTTGCAGGCGCGCGTGCCGACCTCGGTGGTCACGACGGGAACGGCGGCGGCGACCGGAGCGACCTGGCGGTCCCAGCAGGTGACCGAGCTGCAGCCGCTCCACGGGTAGACGTGGAAGCCGGCGACCAGGCGGTGGAGCGGGTCGACGGGGCGGTGCCCCAGGAAGCCGGTGAGGTCGTTCCCCCAGGCGAGCCCGTCGGCGATGATCGGTTGCGGGGCGCCGGTGGCGCGGATCGTGTCGACCAGCTGCTGCATGCCGGCGGCCCGCCAGCCGCCCGGCATGGTGCAGCCCAGGTCCCAGCACCGCCAGGTGACGTCGTGGGGCTCGTTGAACAGCTCGTAGAGCACCCGCGGGTCGCCGCCGAAGGTGGTAGCAACCGAATGCCAGAAGGGGACCGCGTGGCCGGCGTCGGGCATGGCCTCCTGGCCGAGCGCCGGGGCGTAGCCGGGGGCGCCCCAGTGCAGGTCGAGGACGACCGCCATGCCGCCGGCCTCGATGGTGCGCACGTAGCGCGTGATGGCCCGCCGGTAGACGGCGCCGGAGAAGGTCGGTGGGACGTTGACGCCGAGCCAGCAGTCCTCGTTGAGCGGCACCCGGATCGTGTCGGCCCCGAAGGCGCGGATGGCGGCGATCGAGGCGGCGGTCGACGGGCCGTCGAAGATGCCCCACCCCTGGGCGCAGGCGTACTCGGTCCCCGCCCGGTTGACCCCCGCCAGGAGCACCGGAAGGTCGGCGGTGGCCACGAGCTCCCGCCCGGCGACCTGGAGCGACGTCTGCTCGACCTGCGCGGCGCCCCCGGCCCGGCCGGCCGGGACCGACACCGAGATGACCAGCCCGAGGCCTGCGGCCCAGCGCGTCCACCGCACACAAGCCGTATCGGCGCCGTGCCCGCGATCTTGACGCGGACAGCGGTCCGCCCCCGGACCGAGCGGCTCGTGTTGCCGCCTGCTGGCGAGCCTCGCCGCGTTGGTCGCCCTGCTGGCCGCGACCACCGGGGCGCTCGTCGCCGTGGCGGGCGTCGCCGGGGCCTCGACCCCGGTCTACCTGGAGTGGCCGGCCGGGTGACGCCGGCGGCCTAGCGTGGCGCAGGTGCCCACCTCACCGGCCCGACGGTAGGGCGGTGGCGGCCGCCGGGGAGGGCGGGGGACCGCACCAGCCCAACCTGCCGCTCGACCACGATGCCCTGGACCGGGCGCTCCGGTCGTGGCGGTTCTGGGCGGTCGCCGTGCTGGTCGGCCTCGGGGCGGGCCTCGGGGCGGGGGGGCTCATGGCCATCCTCCACGCCGTCCAGCACGCCGCCTACGGCTACCACCAGGGCGACTTCCAGCACGGGGTGCGCTCCGCCCCGAGGTGGCGGCCGGTCGCCGTGATGGCCGGGGCCGGCCTCGTGCTCGGGGCGGCCTGGATGCTGCTGCGCCGGCTCGGCGGGCCGGTGCGGAGCCTGGACGAGGCCGTCTGGGAGCGGGACGGACGTCTGCGGGTCGCCAGGACCACGGTCAACGCCGTGCTCCAGATCGTGGCGGTCGGCGCCGGGGCGACCCTCGGGCGGGAGGGGGCGCCGAAGGAGCTCGGGGCCGGGTTCGCCAGCTGGCTGAGCGACCGGGCACGGCTCAGCCCGGCCGAGCGCCGGGTGCTCGTGGCCTGCGGGGGCAGGGGCCGGGATGGCGGCCGTCTACAACGTGCCGCTCGGCGGCGCCCTCTTCGCCGCCGAGGTCCTGCTCGGCAGCCTCAGCCTGCCGCTCGTCGTGCCCGCCCTCGCCACCGCCGGGGTGGCGACGGGGGTCTCGTGGCTGCTGCTCCCGGACCGGCCTACCTACGTGGTCGGCCACCTGCCCCTCAGCGCCTCGCTGACGCTGTGGGCGGTCCCGTTCGGCCTGCTCGCCGGGCTGCTCGGGGCGGGGCTCATCGTGCTGGTCGGCTGGGCCAAGGACCGGGCGACGAGCGGGCCTCGGACGGTCGGGTCGGTGGCGGTCTCCTTCGCCGCCGTCGGGGCGGTCGGCGCCGCCCTTCCCGAGGTGCTGGGCAACGGGAAGGACGTCACCCAGCTCGCCTTCTCCGGCGCCCTCGGCCTGCCGCTGGTCGCCGCCATCCTGATCGTCCGCCCCCTGGCGACGGCCGCCCTCCTGCGGGCCGGGGCGGTCGGGGGGCTGTTCACCCCGACCCTCACCGTCGGCGCCCTCGCCGGGGTCCTGGCCGGCCGGGCCTGGGGGATGGCCTGGCCGGCAGGTCCGGTCGCCGGGCTGGCGCTCGTCGGCGGTGCGGCCCTGCTGTCGGGGGCGATGCAGAGCCCGATCGCCTCGGTCGTCCTCGCCGTCGAGCTGACCCACAGTGGCCTCGGCGTGCTCGTCCCGGTCGCCCTGGCCGCCGCCGGGGCGACGGCCGTCTCACGGGCGCTCGTGCCGGCCTCGCTCTACACCGCCTCCGGCTGGTGGCGGGTGACCCACGTCCGTCCGGGTGGACGGCCGCCAGAGGCCACCCCGCCAGAGGCCACCCCGCCCGAGGCCACCCCGCCAGAGGCCACCCCGCCCGAGGCCACCCCGCCCGAGGCCACCCCGCCCGAGGCCACCCCGCCCGAGGTCAGCCCGCCGGGTGGGGAAGGTACGGGAGGACGTTCTTGACCCAGGTGAAGTACAGCGGGTACTCGCCGGCGTGCTGGGGCTCGATGAACAGCTCGGTGAGCGAAGGCGCCTCGTTGCCGGTGAAGGTGGCCCCGGCGCCCATGACGCAGTCGGTGCACTCGACGCCGGTGTACTGGCCGAGCAGGTCGTTGCGGTGGCCCCAGCAGCCCGAGGCGCGCGGCGAGGTGCAGTCGAGGTTGTTGGTGTTGGCCTTGCTGCCGCCCCAGCCGTCCAGGTAGACCCACTCGTAGTCGGCGTCGGTGGCGGCGATCGACCCGCCGGCCCAGTTGGAGCTGGCCCCGAGGTAGCCGCTCTGGGGCGGGTTGGGGTCGTTGTTGGCGGCCGCCCCGGCCTGGGCGAGGGCGTCGAGCGAGGTGGACAGCCCGACGTAGGGGGGGAGGCCGCGGGCGACCCGCTCGAGGTCGGCCGTCACGAACAGCTGCTCGGCGACGGTCAGGTGGGCCCAGTTGGACGGCAGCGCCACCGGGTGGGCCCCCTCGGTGGCGAGGGCCAGGTTGGTGTAGTGCAGGAACGCCTGGGCGCAGGCAAGGCTCGGGTCGTACCCCTTGGTCGGGCCCCCGGCCGGCGGGTGGCAGGCGGCCGGCTGGTAGGGGGGGTTGGCCGAGTTGCGGGCCGGGTCGCGCGGCGGGACGATCCCGAAGGTCCTGCCCGGGTGGGCCGGCGGCAGCCCGGCGGCGGCCTGGACGGTGGTCTTGAACGACAGGTTGCAGTCGGATGCCCCGAAGCTCGCGGCGCAGGCGGCGCTCGCCACGGTGACCGCCACGGTGGTCGCCCCGGGGGCGGCGCCGACGAGGTGGAAGGCGGCCGACCCGGTGGCGCTCGTGGCCACGGTGGCGGGCCCCTGCACCTTGAAGTGGCCGGCCGGCACCGCCGAGATGGTGAGCGGAAGGCCGGCCACCGGGCCGTTCGGGCCGGCGCAGGTGACCGTAGCGCTGACCTCGAGCACCGAGCCGACCCGGGAGCCGCCGCCGTAGCTGCCGCTCCACGACAGCCCGCCCTGGCCGGCCAGGCAGGCGGCGGCGGTCACCGCCGGGCGGGCGTGGGTGCCCGAGGCGCCGGCCGCCGGGGCCACCGTGGCGGTGAGGGCGGCGAGCGGGGCGGCGACGGCCACGACGGGCGCCGCCAGCGCCCCGGCGATCCGGTACGAGCGGGAGCTGCTGGTGGCACGGCAGCGTGCCCGGGTCATCGCCATGGCCGGGGAGCGTACTCGTGTGAGGCCACGTTCGATGCCCCGAAGGGCCGTCGCCCGGGCGGCGCCCCGGCGGTCCGTTAGCCTCTCGAACAGCGGCGGGTGGAGGCGGCCCGCCGCGCCTGCCGAGGGCCCGCTGCGCCTGCCGAAGGAGCGCCCGTGACCTCCATCGACGACCGCCGCCGCCGCCTGCGCCTGCTGCTCGGGGGCATCGAGCCGGTCGACCGGGCGCTGCGCTCGATGCGCCGCACCGACCAGGTCGCCGGCCTGCAGGCCCAGGTGGGGGCGTTGCGCACCGAGCTCGAGGCAGCCCGCCAGGAGCTGGAGCGGCTGCGGGCCAGCTGCGCCTGCGGGGCGGTCGCCCCGGGGGAGGCGCCGGGGGCGCCCTGGCCGGAGGTGCCGGCGAGCGTCGAGCGGTTCCTCCGCTGGTTCCCGCCCGGCCACTTCTACTCGCCCGTCCCCGACCTGGCCGAGGTCGACCGGGACGCCGCCCGGCTGTTCGCCCCCCGCCGCACCCTGCCCGGGGTGGACCTGCGGGAGGAGGCCCAGGTGGCCCTGTTCGGCAAGCTGGCCGCCCTGTCCCGGGCCGACCCGCTGCCGGCCGGCCCGGAGGCCGGCACGCGCTACTTCACCGACAACCCCAACTACGGGGTCGGCGACGCCTCGATCCTGCAGGCCATGCTCCGCCACCTGCGCCCCCGCCGCTACCTCGAGGTGGGCTCCGGCTGGTCGACGGCGCTGGCCCTCGACACCTCCGAGCGCTTCCTCGGGGGCACCCTGTCGGTGACCGCCATCGAGCCCTACCCGGACCTCCTCCGCGACCGGCTGCGGCCGGGCGACCCGGTCACCATCCTCGAGGCCCCCGTCCAGTCGGTCCCGCTGTCCCGCTTCGAGGAGCTCGAGGCGGGCGACGTCCTGTTCGTCGACTCCTCCCACGTCCTCAAGACGGCGAGCGACGTCCACTTCCTGTACACGGCCGTCCTCCCCGTCCTCGCCCCGGGCGTGGTGGTGCACGTCCACGACATGTTCTGGCCCTTCGAGTACCTGCGCCACTGGATCGAGGAGGGGCGGGCCTGGAACGAGTGCTACCTGGTCCACGCCTTCCTGGCCCACAACGACGCCTACGAGGTGCTCCTGTTCAACCACTTCCTCGCCCAGGTCCGCCCCGAGGTGCTCGACGCCGAGCTGCCGGTCATGCGCGACAACCCGGGCGGCGCCCTCTGGCTGCGCCGGCGCACCGGCTGACCGTCGCCACGGTGCGGTCGACGTCACCGCTCATACGTTGATGGTCGAGGCGTAGCATGTTCGTATGAACGGGAAGGGTCGCCTCTCCGCCTCCGTCGACGCCGCCCTGTTGGCGGCGGCCCAGCAGGCAGTGGAGGAGGGGCGAGCCAACAGCGTGAGCGCATGGGTGAACGATGCGCTGCGCCTGAAGGTCGAGCTCGACCAGCGCCTCCAGGCGCTCGACGCCTTCGTGGCCGCCTACGAGGACGAGCACGGCGTCATCACCGAGCAGGAGATCGACGAGGCGGTGCGCCGGGCACGCTCGCGGGCAACCGTCGTCCGTTCCTCGGCGGGCGGGTCGCCGGGCAGGTCGCCGGGCGGTGCTGGCACGCCCGCCGCCGGGCAGCGGGCGCCGCGAGCCAGGGCGACGGGCGGCGCCGCTCGTCGCCGCGGGGTCGCATGACGCTGCTGCTCGACGCCGGTGCCCTTCTCGCGATCGAGCGCGCCGATCGTGACGTCGTGGCGCTCGTCAAGCGCGCCCGCCAGCTGGGGCGCCCACCGATCACCCACGGCGGGATCGTGGCCCAGGTGTGGCGCGGTGGCGCTGGCCGTCAGGCTCGGCTGGCGGCGTTGTTGCCAGGGGTGGACGCGCGCCCGCTCGACGACCAGCTGGGCAGGCGGGCCGGCGTGCTGCTCGGCCGGAGCGGCGCGCACGACGCCATCGACGCCGCCCTGGTCTGCCTCGCGGTCGACGGCGACGACATCGTGACGTCGGATCCGCACGATCTGCGCGCCCTTGCCGAGGCGGCGGGCGTCCACGTCGAGCTGATCCCGACATAGGGAGCGCCCCGGCCGCCCGGCACGCCCACCTCAGAACCCGGGGAAGAGCCGCCGGAGCTCGTCGAGGTCGACGGGGCCGTCGAGGGTGGTGCCGGGCGGGACGTGGTCGGCGTCGAGGCGGCCGTAGACGAGGCGGAAGAGGCCGTCGCCGGTGGTGGCGAGCTGGCCGCCGTCGCCGCCGGTGCCCGGCTCGAGGACGGTGTCGTCGCCGAGGCGCAGGACGAAGGTGCGGCTGGGGGCGCTGGTGGTGACGGAGAGGGCGATGGGGGAGGCGCCGGGCTGGTCGCCGCGGGCGAGCCGGCCGGCGCGGCCGGGGAGGAGGTCGACGAGGAGGTCGGCGCTGGTGGTCGGGATGGTGGCCGACGGGTCGACGGTGACCTCGACGTCCCAGGTGTGGCTGGCGTGCTCGGAGAGGCGCATGCCGACGATCCCGGCGGCGTCGAGGGTGCGGCCCATGAAGTCCCAGGCGAGCCCGTCGAGCTGGGCAGGGGAGAGGCCCTCGAAGCGGGCCAGGTGGCGCTCGTCGCTGACGAGGGCGTCGGCGGCCATGTCGGCCGGCGACTTGGCGTTCCAGCGGTCCCAGATCTCCTGGTAGACGTCGCGCGACGGCATGTCGGTGCCGGCCAGCATGGCCTCGAGGTTGGCCAGGTGGATCTCGGCGCCGCTGCCGAGGTGGGACAGCACCTGGGCGACCGTCCAGTCGCTGCAGTAGGAGGGGCCGTCGATCGCCGAGGGGGACAGGCCCCCGACGAGGCGGGCGAGGCGGTCGTGCGAGGCCCGCAGCGCCTTGATCCACACCTGCACGTCGTCGCTCATGGTGTCCCCGTCCCGTGTCGCTGCCCGCGCCGGACGAGTGCCCGGCCGCCGTCCGTAGGTCACCACAGCGGCCGGCCGGCCGCAACCGCCGCCAGCTGGGCGTTCGGCTCGGCGACGTTTGGACCACGGTTGGATGACGTAATGTTGCGAAATCACTACGACGAGGCGCCGCAGGCGCCGGGTCGGCGCGGCGAGGTACCCGGCCGTGCGGAACCGGCACGGCGGGCGGGGCACCGAGCGTGCCCTGGCGGCGAACGAGGAGCGGGAGGAAGACGGATGGAGCAGGACCAAGGCGTCAGGTCGGCGAGCAGCA